>NZ_QJOT01000008.1:0-307806 GCF_013393165.1 Paenibacillus sp. 79R4
TAAGACCCCTTGAAGACGACGAGGTTGATAGGCCTGAGGTGGAAGTGCAGCAATGTATGGAGCTGACAGGTACTAATCGGTCGAGGGCTTATCCAAAAACATCTAAATATGCAAAATGAGTTTCGTATCCAGTTTTCAAGGATTAACCTTGAACGTTTGGTGGCGATGGCGGAGGGGTTCCACACGTACCCATCCCGAACACGACCGTTAAGCCCTCTAGCGCCGATGGTACTTGGACCGAAGGGTCCTGGGAGAGTAGGAAGCCGCCAAGCGAAACCCCTTAGGGGGATTTTTTTTCGCCGGTGTATTTATACATACTAGTTCGTTGAATCGTGTTCCTTTAATGAGGGCCCTTAGCTCAGTTGGTTAGAGCGCACCCCTGATAAGGGTGAGGTCGGTGGTTCGAGTCCACTAGGGCCCATTTTATATCAGTATGGGGCCATAGCTCAGCTGGGAGAGCGCCTGCCTTGCAAGCAGGAGGTCAGGAGTTCGATCCTCCTTGGCTCCACCAATATTCCCTGATAGCTCAGTTGGTAGAGCACTCGACTGTTAATCGAGTTGTCACAGGTTCGAGTCCTGTTCGGGGAGTTGCTTTCCCAGAAGGTGAAGATTTTGCTATTGAAGCTTAATCCATTCGCTTTCTGGGGACCCTAAACACATGGAGAGGTGTCCGAGTTGGCCGAAGGAGCACGATTGGAAATCGTGTAGGCGTCACAAGCGTCTCGAGGGTTCGAATCCCTCTCTCTCCGCCATGATTATCTAGCATGTTATATTTAATGTAAGGCCCGTTGGTCAAGGGGTTAAGACACCTCCCTTTCACGGAGGTAACAGGGGTTCGAATCCCCTACGGGTCACCAAGTATGGAGGCTTAGCTCAGCTGGGAGAGCATCTGCCTTACAAGCAGAGGGTCAGCGGTTCGATCCCGTTAGCCTCCACCATTATATTCTAATTGACGCGGGGTGGAGCAGTCCGGTAGCTCGTCGGGCTCATAACCCGAAGGTCGTAGGTTCAAATCCTGCCCCCGCAATTAGCTTCAAGTTTTACAACTCAATGAACAACATTATGGCGGTCGTGGCGAAGGGGTTAACGCACCGGATTGTGGCTCCGGCACTCGTGGGTTCAAGTCCCATCGATCGCCCCATTTAATCTCAAAGTAGTTGTTGGGGATTAGCCAAGCGGTAAGGCAACGGACTTTGACTCCGTCACTCATAGGTTCGAATCCTATATCCCCAGCCATTTTATGAGCCATTAGCTCAGTTGGTAGAGCACCTGACTTTTAATCAGGGTGTCGAAGGTTCGAGTCCTTCATGGCTCACCAGTATTCTTCAGGAGAATACATTGTGTATGTGCGCGTGTGGCGGAATGGCAGACGCACCAGACTTAGGATCTGGCGTTTCACGACGTGGGGGTTCAAGTCCCTCCACGCGCACCATGCTTTGCGGACGTGGCTCAGCGGTAGAGCATCGCCTTGCCAAGGCGAGGGTCGCGGGTTCGATTCCCGTCGTCCGCTCCATTTGCGCCCTTAGCTCAGCTGGATAGAGCGTTTGACTACGAATCAAAAGGTCAGGAGTTCGAATCTCTTAGGGCGCGCCATTTCAATTCAATAACATCATGTTTAACGGGATGTAGCTCAGCTTGGTAGAGCACCTGGTTTGGGACCAGGGGGTCGCATGTTCGAATCGTGTCATCCCGACCATCATTTTGCGGGTGTAGTTCAATGGTAGAACTCCAGCCTTCCAAGCTGGTAGCGTGGGTTCGATTCCCATCACCCGCTTTGTACCTTTTAAGACTCGAAACCCTTATTTCAAGGGTTTTTTGTTTCCATAAAATTCGATAAAGCCCAAACTACTTTCTCGTAGGGGGCGTATTGTGGGGCAAATTTCTGGTTTGTTGATCAAAGTTCTCCTCGAGTATCGCTGTACTCTGAAATAAGTTTGGAATCAATAATACGTCATTAGCAAGCAGATCGGGGATACATTCAATAGATTAGCAGCTAAGCTTCCCCAATCTAATGTTTGATCGAGCCCCTTATCAAGGTGCTTTTTATTTCCCTGCAGGGGGCGGAAAAAGAAGAACACCGACATCATTCGTTCGGTGTTCTTTCGGTTTTAGCTAGTTGGAACCCATACGCCATTTTGGCCGGTATGCAAATTTTCGCTATGGTAATGTGGGAATTCGGGTCCGTAGTAATAGGTACCAGCTGAATCAGAGTATGCACAGTTTGGGGGATTGCATATAACCCCGGGAGCATAATCTGAGGTGGTATCAGCTTTTGCAGCAGCTCTGGTAGTAGTTGAGGCCAGATAAGGGAAGTACCCACTCTGGAGAATGATGTACAGGAAAATGAATAACACTAATATAATCACCGGTGAAGTATCAACTTTGCTCGTACTCAATTGTTTACCTCCTTCAGGTAAATAGTTATTGCAAGATATGAGCGGAGTGGGCTTTTTGACCTGGTCATTTGACCATATTGCGGAAAATTAATAAAAAAGAGCTATGATCATGTCAGGAAACGTGGAGCAATAAATACCGTACTCATGTTGAACTTGAGCTTCTGCTGCTCGGGGCATGGACAGGGAACGGGTAATTGATGAGCAAACTCCTAAACGTTCATAGGAAAATCCCACTGATCAATGAAGATCGGTGGGATTGTTGTTTATTCCATATGGCATTCTTATTAGTGATGATGTTCATGGTGGTGGTGTCCGGAGGCTTCAGCCTTCACGGTACACAGAATCGAATTGTCATGACGATGGGCAGAAGTCTCTAATTGAATTGTCATATGATGAATGTTCTTATGTTCAAGCTCATGTTCGATTTGACGGAGCAATCGCTCACTGTCAGCAATGGACATTTGATCATCTACAACTGCATGGCAGGAAAGAGCATTTAACCCGCTTGTAATCGACCAGACGTGCAGGTCATGAACGCTTTGAATTCCTTTTGCATGTTGGAGCGTTTGAATCACTTCGTTCATATCTACATTTTGCGGAGTTCCCTCCATCAGGACATGGAGCCCGGACTTCATAACATAATAACCGCTGCGTAATACGAGTGCGGCAACAATGACACTGGCGAGTGGATCTGCCCAGCCCCAACCGAAGAACATAATCAGCAGCGCGGCAATAATCGCACCCACAGAGCCAAGCATATCACTAATGACATGCAGATATGCTCCACGCATATTCAAGTTTTCTTCCACATCCCCACTGCGCATCATAAACCATGCTACAAAAATATTAACCAGCAAACCAATTGAAGAGATGATCAACATGCCGGTTGAAGCCACTTCAGGCGGGTTTTGAAAACGCTGGATCGCTTCATAGAAAATATAGATTGCAATGAATACGAGCGTCACCCCGTTAAGAACTGCGGCTAATATTTCAAATCGTTTGTAGCCATATGTTTTATTGTAGTTGGCCACCTTTCCGCCGAGGGTAAAAGCCAATAGTGCCACACCAAGTGAGATGGAGTCACTTAACATATGGCCTGCATCAGATAATAACGCAAGGCTGTTGGTAATAAATCCTCCAAATGCCTCAATGATCATATATCCTGTAATAATAATAAAACTTATCAGTAATGCTTTTTTATTTGCACCATGTGTATGGTCATGTCCATGATCGTGTCCCATTATATGTCTCCTCTGCATTATAGATGTACAGCATGCTCAATGGCTTTCCCCAGCAGGTTCATAACGTGATCATCATCTTCTGAATAATACAAGGTAGTGCCTGCTCTTCTAAACTTGACCAATCTTAAGTTTTTCAAAAAACGCAATTGGTGGGAAACGCTCGATTGGCTTAGATTTAGTAGCTCCGCAATTTCATTGACGGAATGCTCCCCTTTACACAATAAATGCAAAATGCGGATTCTTGTTGGGTCGCTCAACGCTTTGAAGGTTTGTGAAACGACAAATAACGTTTCTTCATCCAGATCCTGCGCTCCGTCATGAAATGCTTCTTTGTATTCCTGCTCTTCACTCATTTATTACACCCCTCTGTAAGGAAAATTAGATGTATATGAACATATACTCATATTGTCATACATAGATTATAATACTCTGCACGGAATGTCAATCCGCAGGTTTCACATTTATTTCAGTCTTGCCGTTTCTCCAAAGGATCAATCATATGATCATGGGCTCCTCGATTCTCGTGACACTAATCCATCTCTTACATCCTACTTTTATTCAAATATCTAAAATAAAGAGGGATAAACCTTTAATTTGATAAGTTGTTATGTAAACGCTTTATTTCTATAATTTACAAGTAAGGAGGTGAAAAATAGAATTTTCAGGAAGAAAAAACAGTAAAAGTTACGTACTGCAAGTAAAACCGACAGAAGGATGTAGGGTAGGGCGTAGTTGCAATAATATATTAAGGAGGTATTCTATGTTCAAATTTAATAGGAAAATAATGACGGCATTACTCGTAGCAGCGATGAGTTTTAGTATGTTTGCAGTGACCTCCAGTGCAGCAACAGACTATTGGCAAAATTGGACCGATGGTGGCGGAACCGTTAATGCGGTTAATGGATCTGGCGGCAATTATAGTGTGACATGGTCAAACTCCGGCAACTTTGTTGTGGGCAAAGGCTGGGGTACGGGATCACCATCCAGAACCATCAACTACAACGCTGGCGTCTGGGCACCAAATGGCAACGGATATTTGACGCTTTATGGTTGGACAAGAAACTCGCTTATCGAATATTACGTTGTAGATAGCTGGGGAACTTACCGCCCTACTGGAACGTATAAAGGCACTGTATCAAGTGACGGGGGAACGTATGACGTTTATACAAGCATGCGGTACAATGCTCCTTCCATTGACGGTACACAAACTTTCCAACAGTTCTGGAGTGTTCGTCAGTCGAAGAGAGCGACAGGAAGCAACGTTGCTATTACGTTTAGCAACCACGTTAATGCATGGAAGAATTATGGAATGAATTTGGGCAGCAGCTGGTCTTATCAAGTGTTGGCTACAGAAGGATATCAAAGTAGCGGCAGTTCTAACGTAACGGTGTGGTAACAGGTCGACTGTAACCAGGTCGATGAACAATGCCAGGCCGTAGCTTCAAAGTTAAAGTTCTAGAGCTTTCTTAACGCTGAATAGCGCCAAAGGCCTGCCGGCCCACAAGCCGGCGGCCTTAATATATTTATTATCTTCTGTAAATGTCCAAGCTTAACCACTTTTTTCATCTATTTAAAGGAGATATATCCATGAGAAAATTATTCACTTTCCTTCTAGTAGCCCTAGTATTAGTAGTCAGCGCTTGCTCACAAGAGAGGCCTGGGAAAAATGACGCCAATCCCGGTCTTGTCTTTGTAGAAGGTGGGGCAATGACGAACACGAAGTCCAACTACTATGGAAAAAGTGTAACCATATCAAATTTCTACATTGGTAAATATGAGGTCACTCAGAAAGAGTGGGCCGAGGTTATGGGCTACAATCCATCCGGATTCCAGGGAGACCATTTGCCGGTTGAAATGGTAACCTGGTATGACGCGATTGAGTACTGCAATCAGCGAAGCGTCAAAGAGGGCCTGGAGCCATACTACATTATCGATCAGAACAACCAGGATCCGAACAATATGAGTGAGAACGATAATATGAAATGGATAGTAACGATGAATGAAGGGGCTAACGGTTACCGATTGCCGACCGAAGCCGAATGGGAATATGCTGCTGGTGGAGGTCAGTTGAGCAAGAGCTACACCTACAGTGGAAGCGATAAGGCTGATGATGTAGCATGGTATTGGAGAAATGCCGGAAATAAATACTTATCAGGGGACTGGAACTGGCCAATCATAGAAGATAATAAAAATAAAACCCAATCTGTTGGTGCCAAAAAGGCTAACGAGTTAGGGCTCTACGATATGTCAGGCAATGTAAGGGAATGGTGCTGGAACTGGTATGGGGAAGATCTGGACAGCAGCAGCGGATCTTTTCGGGTGGTGAAGGGCGGCGGCTGGATCGGTGATGTTAGCAACAATGAGATTGCTTTCCGCGGCAAGTTCGAGGCGAATGGCCTTGGCCCTGACCAAGGGTTTCGAGTGGCTCGCAGTGAGTAGAATGGACAGGCCGCCATTTCACGCCAGTGACAAGTTGGTGGGGATGGGGGCTTTATTCAATTACAATTCCTATCTAACAATATCCCTGTTTGTCCAATTTTTAGGAGCGGCGGTCGTGGGGGCTGTGGAATGGGGCTTCAGGTACGGCATATCTTTAAAGCTCCTCCATGGCAGAAAGCGTAACATTTTTAATTCACACATCAGGTCGATTTGGCTATTGTAAGCAACTTGTTTCTGTTTAAAATTAGGAGTAGATTAAACAATCAATAAAAGGTGAGACCGCCTTTTCGAAATACGTTAGGAAATAATAAGGGGGATCCATTAAATGGACTATACGAAGCTTGGAAATACTGGATTGGATGTATCTCGGATCTGTCTTGGTTGTATGGGCTTCGGTGATGCAGATAAGGGGCACCATCGTTGGGTGCTTCGTGAGGAGCAAGCTCGCCCAATAATCAAAAAAGCTTTAGATAGTGGAATCAATTTTTTTGATACAGCGAATGTATATGCCGACGGGACAAGTGAGGAAATTATTGGAGGGGCTCTAAAGGATTATGCCAATCGAGATGAGATTGTTCTAGCAACCAAGGTTTATAACCGCATGCATCAAGGGCCAAACGGAGCTGGACTTTCCCGCAAAGCGATCATGAGCGAAATCGATAAGAGTCTTAAGAGATTAAAAACCGACTACGTCGATTTGTATCAAATTCATCGTTGGGATTACAATACACCTATTGAAGAGACGATGGAGGCACTGCACGATGTTGTTAAGGCTGGTAAGGCGAGATACATTGGTGCTTCTGCCATGTACGCCTGGCAGTTCCTGAAGGCGCTGCATGTGGCTGAGAAAAATGGGTGGACACGATTTGTATCCATGCAGAATCATTTAAACCTCATATACCGTGAAGAGGAACGGGAGATGCTGCCACTTTGCAAGGAAGAAAAAGTCGGAGTGATTCCTTACAGCCCGCTCGCGGGAGGAAGACTGGCGCGCGAGATAACAACATACCGTGCTGAAACTGATCAAATTGCAAAACAAAAATATGATACAACAGCGGATGCGGATCAAATAGTTGTGGATCGGGTTGTAAGTCTCGCAGAGAAACATGGCGTTCGTCGCGTTCACATCGCACTTGCTTGGCTTCTGCATAAAGAACCGATAACTGCTCCCATCGTTGGGGCAACAAAAATCTCTCATCTTGAAGATGCGGAAGCGGCTCTAACCATTAAATTAACAGCCGAAGAAATTGCGTTTTTGGAAGAACCTTACGTACCGCACCAAGTCGTTGGCCATTATTAATTGAATTATTTGGTACCGCACAGTTTAGCGAATACATATGGAAAACGGGCTTGACGTGTTTTTAAGTCATTGACTGTAGTGAAATAGGGTTCGTCCAGCGAAGCAAATTATCACATAAGGTTACGTAGGAGGTAACAGTTCTGAGCGTTACCTCCTGCTTAATTCCTATTTGAGGAACTTACCTTATGAAATTTTCGGAAAATGCTTTTATTCGATCTACGAAAATTCCTTTCAATTGATCCGTTCCTTCTTTTGGTGCAGCGTGAGCCTTATAACCGCCAAACGATTCAATGCAGATAGCTGCTTCTTTTAGATCGGCGGGGATATTCCGTTCTATTATTTCTTCAGTCTCCTTTGGCTTCTCGTTACAAATGAAGTAACCCATTCTTTTTTTCAATAACTCTTGATGATTTTTTTTGATAAAATCACGAATCGGTTTATATATTTTTCCGTCCCGAACTCCCGCTCCTAAAATGATACGATCGAAATCCTCGATAGCGGGTTTCTCCATTTGAATATTACAAGTTGCACAGTTTGGAATCTCTTCAGCAAGCACTTTTATGCATTGTGCCGCGGCTCCTGTTTTCGTAGCATAGATAACTAGTACAGCCATTTAACTCATCCCTTATCCTTTGGTTTTTTGGTGTTTTGTAACATAACATTATCGCGAGGAGGAGCTATTGCGTGCTTGTAAATGAAGCTGATGAATTTGCTCTTCTAAAACGGTGCTTGCTTTATTCAAGAATTGTGTAATGAGCTCAAGCTCTTCATCTGAATACGATGAAGCCAGCTTGACCATCGCTGCGTGGAGCAGAAGGTATGTCTTACGAACTTCTTCTTTATCCTCATATAGTGGTACAATAATCACTTTGCGACGGTCATGGGGGTCAGGTTGTCTTTGCACAAATCCGTTTTTTTCCAGCCGGTCGATTAATGAAGTAACGCTGCCTGTCGTAAGTCCGGTTAGCCTGGACAGTTCTCCGGCAGTGATAGGACCTTTTTCATGCAGGATATCAACGGATAGAAAGTCATTATTGTAGAGACCTAAGACAGCAGCTACACTTTGCTGGTAAAGTATCGTTCTGTTTCCTAATCCGCGCATACTCATCGTCAGGTTTTCTTGCAACTCCGAGGGTTGTTCAGGTATATTGCTTGACAAAAATAGCCCTCCTTGAATTTTAATAAATCTTGATGATCAAGATACTTAATTATCAAGATACTTTAATATGCTTTTGCTGTCAAATATTTAGCGATAATTGAGATTGCTTTCCGCGGCAAGTTAGAGGCGAATGGCTTTGGTCCTGACCAAGGGGTTTCGAGTAGCTCGCAGTGAATAGATAAGGTATATAGCAAAGCAGTTGCGCTTGGACATATTAGACAAACATTGATGTTATAATATTGGGAAGAAAATGATGGAGAGGGACCAGCTATGGACACGAACAAGATAACCTATGAATCAATCGATCATTATATTGCCACATTCCCACCGGACATTCAGGAGATTCTGGAGAAGATCCGCCAGGTCATTCGTGAAGCGGCACCTGAAGCTGTGGAGAAGATCAGCTACCAAATGCCGACATTTGCGCAACAGGGCAATGTAGTCCATATTGCAGCGTTCAAGAATCATATTGGCTTCTATCCGGCACCTAGCGGGATTGATGAATTTGAGCAAGAGCTAGCACCTTATAAAGCGGGTAAAGGAACGATCCAGTTCCCTTTCGGCCAGCCAATCCCCTATGACTTGATCACCAAGATTGTGAAGTTCCGAGTGTCCGAGAATATAGCCAAAGCCGAACGTAAGGCGAAGCAGAAGAAAAAATAATGTTCTCCGCGGCCGAGGCTGCCATTTAACCCTAGCGATAAGCAGGTAAGAATGGCGGTTTTTTTGCGTGGTAAGAGAGGTAGAGCCTTTGGGTACATATTGTAATTAATTAACAATTAAAAACCCTGTTTATTGAGTCCTTCTTATATACGGAGAGGCAGGAATGTGAGATAATCATAAATGTTTTTTTGCTAAAATAGCCAAGAAGGGAGGAGAACTAGAATGAATGCCATACATCAGCAGGTATTTGATATTTTGAACAGGATGGGAATTGAATATGGGTTTGTGGAACATCCAGCCGTATATACAATAGAAGAAATGGAGCAACTCCCAATAGACAATAGGGAAGCGATTGCGAAAAATCTGTTCATCCGGGATGACAAGAAGAAGAGATATTTTATCATCGTGCTGCAAAAGGAGAAGACCGTTAATCTGAAAAGTTTAAGACAAGGATTAAACTGTCGACCGCTTAGCTTTGCTTCCGAAGAGGATTTGCACAGATACTTGAATCTGAATAAAGGAGCTGTTACCCCCTTAGGGATTTTGAACGATGAGACTCGTAGAGTAGAGGTTGTAATCGATCAAGATATTTTGCAGTTTAACCAAGTTGGAGTACATCCGAATGATAATACTGCAACCATCTGGCTTCGTCCGCAAGATTTAGAAGCAGTCATTAAGAGCCGCGGAAATAAGATTTGTTACATAGAAATCTAGGGCCTGCTAGACTCTAGCGGGTCTTTTTTTGACTTTTTAAGGCAGAGGAATAGAGGAGATTTTTGTTTGACAGAAATAAGGGTTTCATCCATAATATTATTCATACTAATCTTATCTGTTTTATATGAGAAGGGGGAAGAGGCATGAAAAGGTTCCAATCATCTGTAAGAAAATCAATTTGGGCAGGGACATTGGCAGTTCTATTGTTGGTATTAATTGCGGGATGCGCCGGAAACAAAAATGCTCCTGCTGCGAATAAAGATGCTCAGCAAAATGCCAATCAGGAAAAGAACCAAAGTGCTAATACAGGCGAGCCTGCGGCGGGAGGTACCTTTGTCTACGGGCGGCCGGCTTCCGTAAATTCGCTTGATCTGCATAATCAGATTACAGCAAACAATGCTTTTGCCATTGATAAAATATTTGAACCCCTCGTTGCCTTTGATAGCAAAGGCGAGATTGTCGATTGGCTCGCCAAGTCGCATAACATTAGTGACGACGGACTGGCCTATACCTTTGTGCTGCGCGATGGCCTGAAATTTTCCAACGGGACGGATGTTACTGCGGAGGACGCCGTATTCTCGCTGCAGCGGCATTTGACTGTTGGCGGTCCACTTGCTATAGCGGCCAAGGTTGACACCATCAAAGCGGAGGATAATCACACGCTGGTCATTACGCTGAAGGAGTCGTATACCCCGTTCATCTCCGAGTTGTCCAACTTCTCCAACGGTATCCTTCCGAACAATTTCGGTGGGGTTTCTGAGGAGGAGTTCTTCAAGAAGCCTGTGGGCACAGGGCCCTTCGTTGTAGAGCAATGGGACCCGGCTGGCGATCTGACTTTTGCCAAGAACCCGTACTATTGGCAGGAAGGGAAGCCGTATATGGATAAGCTGGTCTACAAGCTGATAGAAGACGACAGTCAGGCGATCAATCAATTGAAGGCGGGAGAGATCGACGGCATCGAATCGCTTGCTCTGCAAAATGCCGAAGAGATCAAGAATGGCGCTGACACTACCGTAGTAACAAATGGCAGCTGGGTGACTGAACAGTTGTTCTTCAATACGTTAGATCCACATTTCTCCGATGTTCATGTTCGCCGGGCTCTAGCCTTGGCCATCGATCGTGAAGGCTTGACCAAGGCGCTAACCTTCGGCTATGCGCAAACGGCGAATTCATTGCTGCCAACGGCAATCCCATATCATTCAAATGATACGATCAAAGCGTTGAACTTTGATTTGAATGCTGCCAAGGAGGAGTTGGCCAAATCAGCCTTCCCTGATGGATTCAGCACAAAATTGCTTGTAGCCTCCGGCAATAGTACAAGGGCCCAAGAGGCGCAAATTATCCAGGCGGCGGGCAAGGAGATCGGGATTAATATTGAGATTGAATCGATCGAATTAGCCACTTTCCGGGAACGTTTCTTCGCTTACGATTTCTCGGCTATGCTTAACAGCGGGCAGGCGGATTCTCCTGATGCGAACTCGATTATCGCCTTCCAGACCGATCCGGAAGGATTCAGTAAATCGTACTGGACGCATTATACGAATGAGAAAGTAACCAAGCTTCTGCATGAGGGGCAGAAGACGCCGGATGGGGATGGCCGTGCGAAGGTCTATTCAGATCTGCTGCAAATTGTTGCGGACGAAGTGCCGTACATCCCGCTTTATTATCCGGACATCCTGAAAGGCGTTCGTTCTTCAGTCGATAGCTTCGTCGTCTTGCCTAACGGTAGTGTTCGCTTTGAAGAAGTTCATGTTAAACAATGATGAGAGTAAGCAAGACATTAAATAAATCGCCGGGTGGCAATGTATCCGGCAGTTGGCTCATATTGGCTGTTGTCCGCGCGTTAGTTGTGATCCTATGTGTGATGACAACCGTATTTTTCATCATCCGTATTGTTCCGGGGGATCCCGCAAAAATGATTCTGGGAGAATATAGCACACCTGAAGCTATCCAGAAGATGCGTCATACGCTTGGGCTGGATCTTCCTCTATGGGAGCAATTCTTCCGATTCGTCAAGACACTGTTCACTCAAGGAGATACGGGGAATTCCATTATTGCCGGAACCTCAACCAGAGCATTAATCGCCGAACGGGCTCCCGTTACCCTGCTTCTGATTGGGATGGCTTGTGTTCTGGCAGTGGTGGTTGCGCTTCTATTAGCTGTGCTTGCTGCTACACACAAGGATCGGCTTGCGGATCATCTAATACGGGTTATCCCTACAATAACGCTGGGCATGCCCGTTTTCTGGGTTGGCTTGCTATTGATCCTGCTCTTTAGCGTCCGTCTTCACTGGTTTCCCGTTGGCGGGATCGGGGAAGGCTGGACCGGAACTTTATACAGTCTTACGCTGCCGGCGATTACCGTCGCTTTCTCCCAGATCCCTACGCTGGTTCGTTCATTAAGAGCGCAGATGCTTGAGGTGCTGGAGTCCGATTTTGTAGTTACCTTAAAAGCTGCGGGAATACCGAGCCGGGTAGTTCTGTTTAAGCATGTGCTGCGCAACTCGGCTCTTCCGACACTGATGCTGCTGGGCGTGAATATCTCTTATTTGATCGGCGGCACGCTGGTCGTTGAACAGGTATTTGGCATTAAAGGGATTGGAAGCCTGCTGTTCAGCTCCATCGCGAAACGGGACTTCCCGGTTATTCAAGGAATAGCACTATATTGCGCAGTAGCTGTTGTGATCATCAGTTTGCTGATTGAAATAATATCCTGGTGGCTTGACCCCAGAACGAGGGGAAAACAATGAATCCTATCCAAATAGACTCTCCAAGGCCTATGGGCGGAAGGAAAATAAGCCTGGCAAGCCGGGTATGGAACACTCCCTCTCTTCTGGTCGGAGGCCTTATGTTTGCCGTACTTATCGGGCTGGCGCTGTTTATTCCTTTCATTAGTCCTTATCAGCCCTCGGAGCAAAATTTAAGCGCCTTTTTGCAGCCTCCCTCACCGGAGCATTGGCTGGGGACGGATCAGCTTGGGCGCGATTTGTTTACAAGATTGATCTATGCTGCGCGAACTGACCTGAAAATTATGGTCCTGGCGGAAATCATCCCCTTCTGCACGGGAGTATTTCTAGGCATGCTGGCAGGTTATTACGGGAATTGGCTTAATACCATGATTTCGCTGCTGACGGATACGCTGATCGCGTTTCCTTTTTATTTAATCGTCATTATCGTAGCCTTTGCCAGCGGAGCGGGAGAACGAGGCATTTATATCACCTTTATGCTGGTAGGCTGGATCGTATTTGCCCGTGTGGTAAAAGGTCTCAGCGCTTCGTTCCGCGAACAGGAATGGGTCGCATCCGCACGGACTTTAGGGCTGCCTGGAGTAAGAATCATCCTGCGCCATCTGCTGCCCAATGTGCTGCCGCAAGCGATTGTGGTATTGATGACGGACATGATCGGCCTGCTTGTGGCGATCGTTACGCTCGGTTATCTGGGTATCGGCATTACACCGCCAACCCCGGATTGGGGGACGATGATTGCGGACGGGCGTTCCTTTATTACGACAGCCTGGTGGCTCTCGGCAGTTCCGGGTCTGGCTGTAGTGTATACGGGGATTGCGTTGTCTCTGGTGGGTGACGGCTTGGCAGACTTATGGAGGAAAAAATAATGACTGCTAACACGGTGTTACAGGTTGAGGCCTTATCATTGGCTGCTAAATCCAAGAAATTAGTTGATAATGTCAGCTTCTCGTTGGGTAAAGGAGAAAGCCTCGGCCTGGTTGGCGAATCAGGCTCCGGCAAATCACTTACGCTGCGTGCAATTCTCGGACTGCTTCCCCGCGGTATTGAGCAGACGGGAGGAGTCATCAAGAGCGACGTGAGCAGCGCCATGGTATTTCAAGACCCGAGAGGTGCTCTGGACCCGCTCTGCCCGGTTGTGGCCCAGGTGGCGGAGGTCATTTATTATCGGCAAAAAGCAAGCCGGAAGGCTTCCCGCATTCAAGCGCTTGATTTGCTCGAAATGCTGGGCCTCCCCGATTCTTTGAAAAGGTCAGACCGTTATCCGAGCCAGCTTTCGGGCGGTCAATGCCAACGGATTGTCATCGCTATGGCCTTGGCATGCAAGCCCGGCATTTTGCTCTGCGATGAGCCAACAACGGCGCTGGACGTGACGGTACAGCAGCAGATTATCGAGACGATCACAAATCTACAACGTGAACTAGGGTTTGCCATGGTGTTTGTCACCCATAATCTCGCGATTGCCGCGGCTCTATGTTCCAAGCTGTGTGTGATGAAAGAAGGACAGATTATTGAGCATGATGATACGCTCAGTCTTTTGCAAAACCCTACCCATCCTTACACGCGGATGCTGCTTGATTCGGTGCTTGCTTTACCGGAGCTTGAAGGGAGTGAACAGTGATGGAGCCAGCTTTGCAGGTGAAAAATATAACGGTTCAATATGGCGGGTTTACCGCGCTGAACCATGTTGATCTGAATATTGAGCAGCATACGACCCTTGGCCTTGTCGGAGAATCCGGCTCGGGGAAATCCACCCTGGCCCGCGTCATTGCCGGCTTAATCGTTCCCGATGAGGGGGAGATCCGGCTCGGATCGCAGCCATTGAAGAAGAAGAGGAGCCGCGAGCAGCACAAGAATGTGCAGATGATCTTTCAGAACCCGGACGCATCGCTGAATCCGAAGCATTCGATCCGGCAGATTCTATCTGAAGCGCTGTTATTTCATAGAATCGTAGAGCGGCGTCAGGTCGAACAGAGATGTAAAGAGCTCCTGGAGCGTGTTCATATCGAAGAGGGAGCTTTAGACAGATATCCCTATGAATTTTCCGGGGGCCAGCGGCAGCGGATTGCGATTGCGCGCGCATTAAGCGTGGAGCCAAGCCTGCTGATTGCCGATGAACCAACGAGCGCGCTGGATGTGTCTGTTCAACGGAGTGTGCTTGAATTGTTTCATACGCTCAAGGAGGAGCTTAATCTCACCATGCTGTTTATCTCCCATGATTTGGGGGTTATTCATGCGATCAGCGATAACGTAGCGGTTATGAGGCAGGGGAGAGTGATAGAGGTCAATTCCAAGTCTAAATTCTTTGTCCGGCCCGAGACGGATTATAGCCGTGAGCTGTTGTCCGCAGTGCCGCGAATACCAACATCAAGCAGATCAGGAGGTTCATATGAGCAGAGAATTTAAAGGCTATGTACCGCTCTCACAAGTCGAGTTCGATACACTTACCGGGCTGTTCTCCAAACTTTTGCATACGCAGCATCCGCCTGTCATCATTCCCGGGGAAGCGATCTTGGGTATTGAGGCGATGGCAGCAGGGATCGCTGCGCCCGGCAGGACGATTTTGAATATAGTAACCGGCCCTTACGGAAGCTTATTTGGAGGTTGGCTTGAGCGTGGCGGAGCAACCGTTGCCGAGGTGAAGGTTCCTTTTGATGAAGTGGTTACCGTAGAGGCGGTTGCTGCAGCGATTGAGCGGTTTAAGCCATGTGCGCTTTCTTTTGTCCAGGCAGAAGTGGTTACAGGCGGGGCGAACCCCGCTGAAGAGATATTAAAGCTTGCCCGCGACTACAACCTTATTACGGTGATGGATTCCGTCTCAGCGGTCGGGGGAGAGACGCTGCGGGTGGATGATTGGGGTGTCGACATTGTGGCAGTAGGAGCGCAGAAGGCTTTGGCCGGACCTAACGGTGTCAGCGCGGTCGGTATCTCACCACGCGGCTGGGAATTCATGGAGTCCAATGCAAATGCGCCGCGTAATTCGATCTTATCCTTGCTTGATTTGAAGCCAGTCATGGATGGTGGAGAAGCGCCAGTGCGTGTTCCTGCCAACCTTCCAACGCTGGAGGCCAGGGCACTGGTCACAGCTTTGACCCTTGTTGAGGAAGAAGGTTTAGCACAAGTGATTCGACGTCATCAATTGGCTGCATCCTCTGCCGTTGCCGGCATTAAAGCCTTGGGGCTGGAGCCTTGGCAGAAGGATGGCAGATATTATTCCAAGCTGACGACAACGGTGCGGATTGCCGATGAGCAGAGTTTGCTTATCGAGCGCCCTGTTGGCATCGTGGCCCCGGGGGATGGTGAATTGTTCGGCCAGCTTCTGCGGATTAACCATTTTGGGGCTAATGCTAGTCGGCAAAGTGTGGAGGAAGCGATTGAGGGAATTGGTAAGTTAGTAGAGCGGGACGCGGATGCCGCGGTTGAGAGGGTCCGGCAGGTCTGGGAGGCAGGACATGATCAATAAGCATCCGCGCGAACAAACCTTTAATCGTATTTTTATAGCAGGGATTGGAGACAAACGCTTTGATATTGCCATCAAGGATGGGCGGTTTTCCTCAATTGTGGAATCGGGGCGGGAAGATGGCGAGTTGGCTCCGTCAGGACAGGATTTATGGATCAGTCCGGGAGTCATTGATCTTCATACCCACCTGGCTTGGACAGACTTTGATCATGATGATCAATTGAGGCGCGATGCCCGGGAGATTGAGGCTATGCAAGCTGAAGCCTTTGCGGCTACGCTGCGGACCGGTGTAACGACGGCCCGCGATGCGGGCGGGCTCCTTCCAGGCACCGTGGCCCATCTCGTTCAGCATTATGGTCAGCCATTAAGGGTACAGACCAGCAGTGATATGCTGGGGACAGCAGATGCCCGTGGGGTGAAGTATTTGGAGCAACGTATGAAGCAGATCTTCGATACAGGGGCAGGCTGGATTAAGATTATGGCGACAGGCGGTCTTGGTGCACCTGCTGAAAAGGTGCTTGATCCGAATTTTTCGCAGGAAGAGTTCTCTTTCATCGTCCGCCATGCGCATGCTCATCATAAAAAGGTGATGGTTCACACCTGGGGCGGAGTAACGATTGACTGGTCCATCCAGGCCAAGGTGGAATCCATCGAGCATGGAATGTACCTGACCGAGGAGCAGGCGAACGGGTTAGCTCAATCCGGCGTAGCTTATGTGCCTACCGCTTCGATATATCGCATTGCTGCTGACCCGTCAGGCGTGCTGGCATTGCCTCCGGTCATTTGTGATCGCGCCGCTCGCGCTGCGGAAGCCCATCCTAATGCGGTTCGCTATGCCAGGAGAGCGGGGGTCCACATCGGATTTGGCACGGATTATGCCACGCCCGCGCTTCATGGGTACAACCTTCAGGAGCTGGACACGCTGCTCGATTATGGGTTGACCCGGGCGGAAGCGTGGCAGGCCGCCACGGCGGGTGCCGCCGAAATTCTCGGCAGCGGCCATGAATTGGGACAAATCGCCGAAGGATATTTGGCCGATGCGATTATTTTCGATGCCGATCCATATCAGGCAGCTGACGCGGCTCAGCTTCGGCAGAGCATGGTCTCCGTCATTACCGGAGCCGCCGAAGCGGACTTGATATAGGGCGTAGCTCCGGTGCAGCCTAGTTCGCAGTTTTGGGCGCAGCCTCGCCGTGCGACCAGAGTGAACTCTGCCGAAACGTAGTATCGTCGTTATTCGGGGCAAAAGAGGCATCGTGGAACTCAAGTGAAATGAGGCATCGCCATTTGAGCCCAAAGGGGCATCTGGGAACTCTATCGAAATGAGGTATCGTTATTTTGAACCAAAAGGGTCACCTGGGAACTCTGCCGAAACGTGGTATCGTTATTAGAGCCAAATTGGGCACCTGAGAACTCTACCGAAATGTGGTATCGTTATTCAGACCAAACGGGCACCTGAGAACTCTAACGAAACGTGGTATCGCTATTCAGGCCAAAAGGGGCCTCTGAAAAATCTAACGAAACAGGGTAACGTTATTTAGCCCAAATAGGCCCTTAAAGCCTGTTTTTGATCCAAATAACGATACGTAGTTTCGTTAGATTTTTTTTGCCGCTGTTTTTGTGGAAATAACGATTTGTAGTTTCGCTAGAGAAACTTAAGGCGTGGCTGATTGACCAATCAGCCACGTTTTTTGTGGACGCTGTTCGTTCATCTAACAAATGATTCACTTCTACCCATCTGCTATCTTCTCTCAACCATCGCTCTATTGTAGACAACATATCAGCATAATGTCTAAACCATGTATTATCTCGGTATCCTGTTCCGTTCCCAACCGCTGTTCTTGTTCATCTGCGTATCCTATCCCCAAAAGCGTATTCTATCAAGTCCAACATGCCCGAGAATCCGTTCTCCAATACCATTCTCCTATTTGCCTGAATAGGGCCAAATCTACCTTCTCATAAATAACATGTTTTATTACAAAGGTAACTTAAAATATCAGAGTGGGTTATAATCCCATATAGGGAACTATTGCTGTTATTTTCACAAAACTAAATTAAAAATAATGGTATCTGTTCCCAGTATTTTAAAATGTTTGACTCTTTTCAATAATATTTGCTAGCTTCAGGATATTGACATGTTCATTAAAAATATATATTGAAGTATGTGATAACTCGGGGGGGTATTTAATTATGCCATATGAATTAGGGGGAAGAGCAGACAAGAGTGGAAACAGATTTGAAATTAGATGGACAATATATCAAATCCTTGAGGTATTAGATGAAAAACTAGATTACGTTATCCTAGAAGCCATTGGCGATGATGAGCAAGGTGTCGATATATGGATTGGTAGAAAGAATGGTAGTAGAGAAGCTCAGCAATGTAAAGGGAGAAATGCCAGTAAGGAATATTGGGATTATGGTGCAGCGAATGCTAAAGGAATCTTTAAGAATTGGAAGTTTCAATTAGATAGGGATGAGTCGAATACGGTTGCACTAGTATCTCCATTAGCTTTTACTTTATTAGAGGACTTAATTAATAGAGCAAAGAACACTAGTAACACTCCTAAAGATTTTTACCAAAATCAAATATGCAATGCCAGTAAGGACCTTTTAGGTTTATTTAGAAATGTTTGTAAAACAATGGATATAAATCCAGAGAAAGATACTGATTTATTAAGGTGTATTTCCTATTTGAAAAGGATATCCTATCGTCAATTTCCAGATAGCGAACTTAAAGAAATGATTTTATATAAAATAAGTTACTTATTAATTGGTGACGAAGAAGATATTTATGAAAAATTGGTTGCTTGGATAGTGGATGGGGATATTTTAGGAAGACCAATCAACCAGTCTGTATTATACAAATTCCTTAGAGAAAGAGGAATTAAGCTAAAAAATCTCGCTACTGATATACGAATTATTCCAAAATTGGAGGAATTGAACCGAGAATATAGATCAGTGTTTATTCCGTTGAATAATGAGTTGATTGCTAGAGAAGAATTTTCTATTTGTAGGAAAGTAATAGATTCAGGGGAATCTTTAATAGTACACGGAAAAGCAGGAAGAGGAAAAAGTGGATGTACAGAAGATATTATTAACTACTGCCAAGAAAAAGCCATACCATATATAGCGATCAAATTGGATAAACGTATTCCAAAGGGAACTGCAGAGAGGTGGGGCAAAGATTTAGGACTACCTACATCAATAGTTCATTGTATTCATAGTGTGTCGAAAACTGAAAAAGCTGTAGTTATTTTAGATCAATTAGATGCATTAAGGTGGACTCAAGCACATTCTAGAGACGCTTTATTAGTATGCAGTCAGATTATAGATCAAGTTGAGAGATTAAACTTTGAAAGAGAACATAGGATAACCGTGGTTTTTGTGTGTAGAACCTATGACTTGGAAAATGACAATAATATTAAGTCATTATTTAAAAATTGTGATAAGGAAAATAAGAGTATCCAATGGAATAAGATTCAGATTAACGAATTAAATGATGAAATAGTGAGAGCTGTAATCGGGAAGCGTTACGATAATATAACAGGTAAATTGAAGGAGTTACTTCGGATTCCAAGTAACATATACATTTGGAACAAACTCGACGCAAGTAAAGAATATAATGAATGTTCAACAGCTAATCACCTGGTATCGGAATGGTGGAGACAACTAACAACACAATGTTTTGAGTTTGGTTTGAATGAGGGAGATGTAATTGAAACAAAAGAGAAAATAATTAATTATTTTGATGAACTAGGTCGAATATGTATTCCATTGAAAATATTGAGCGTTAATAGCTCCTGCCTTGGTTTTTTATCTTCTAATGGTTTTCTGGTGATACAAAATAATAAGGTTTCATTCGCTCATCAATCGATATTAGATTGTTTCCTAGCTGAAAAGATGCTAAAAAAATACTATGAAAACGGAGACATTATAGAAGTCATTGGACATAAAGTAAGGCAAACTCCAGGAAGAAGATATCAGGTGCAGATGCTTCTACAGAATTTAATAGAGTTTGATAGTCAGGATTTTATTAATGCAGGTCAAAAAATGCTGGCTTCTGGGCAAATCAGATATAGTGTGAAATTTGTCTTTTTTGAAGTATTAAATCAGTGGGATGTCTTAGATGAAGATATAAAGAAGTATGTTGTTGAAAATTGTGAAGACGAAACATATGGTGCTCATATAATAAATGATGTTATATATTCCAGACCACAATATATTAGATTACTTAGGGATTATGGCATTTTAGACAGATGGTTTAAGAATCCAGATAAGAAAGATATTGTGTTTAATATGATTGTAAGTATGTCGCCAAAATATGAAGTAAAAGATGTTGCATTTATAGAAAAATATATATTTCAATCGGAAGATGATGATAATAAACTTTCTCGATGCTTCTTACACGATATCAATCAGGATACGAATGAGATGTTTGAACTGAGAATGAAGTTTTATCATCAGTATCCGCAAATGGCTGACACATATCTTGATTTTAGGGAAATGCTAAAAAATTGTGAAATGAGAACAATACGAGTGTTTGAATTTCTATTGGAAAATAAGCTTAAAAGAAACGGTAAGATTATTTATAGATACGAAGAGGAATTCCTGCAAGCAGATTCAGAAGTATTTATTAAAAATGGTTTAGGGGTGGTCAATTTATTATTACCATATATCCCTCATGAAAAAGACAATATGTTACCTTATAGCGATTGGTCTGGAAGGTATTTTCACCAAAGAAATCTAGAAAGAACATGCATCCAAATTATAAAAAAAGCGAATGAAGCGTTAATTTCCTTAAAACCTGAGACCTTTTGGAAACGATATAGAGAATATATGGGAATGGGAAATGATCTATACAATGAAATTATATTAGATGCACTCTATAAGCTACCTTATATTTATAGCAATGACATTATTGGGTATTTATGTAGTGACTTTGATAATAACATATTCGAAAGAACAAGTGGGAATGGCGATGAATTATTACTTGCCAAACAAGTTTTAGCTAAGCATTCTGAACATTGTAGCCAGTATGTTTTTGAAGTATTAGAAAAAACGGTTATTAACTACGTATCACCACGAGCTAAAGATATATATCAACGTAGAATTGATTACAACAGAGAAAAAAATGTTTCTAGAGAGTATTGGAGTTTTTGGGGAGATTTACAGAAGGAACTCCTAGAAGTTCTTCCGTATAATCGATTAAGCGATAAGGCAAAAGAATTGATACGTATTTTGAAGCGGAAATTTTTCGAAGAACCTACTTTATATAAGTACTTAGATGGACATAGTGGATCGGTAAGATCCCCTATTGCGGGGAAAAAACTAAGTAATAAAAAGTGGCTAGATATATTGACTAACAAAAAAATAAATAATAACTCTCGTCGTAGTTGGAGAACTCCAGATGGTTTTATTGAAAGTTCTGTTGAAGAATTTTCAAGGAGTTTTAGTAAAGCTGTTTTTAATGAACCTGAAAGAATGGTGAAATTGATACTTTCGTATAACGATAGAATTGCAGATGTATATATAAATTCGTTATTTAGTGGAGTAGCATATAGTGAAGAGTTGAAAAATGTACCGTTGAAATTATTGGAAACATTGATTTTGAAATATCCATATGATTATTCTTCATATAGGGCAAACTACATTTGTACGATTATTAAGAATAAAGAGGAAGGGGAATGGTCACAGGAAATAGTAGAGATTCTTAAGGACATTGCTGTTAATCATAAAAATCCAGATCCCCCCAAACCGAATGAGACTAGTAGTGAAGATAAAGACTTGCGTAACTTTGAGATGTTACAAAATAATGCATTAAACTGTGTAAGAGGCAAAGCCGCTCGAGCAATAGCTCAACTATTATGGAAAAACAATGATTTTTTTGAACAGTTTAAAAACACAATTGAAAATTTGATATTGGATGAAAATCCTGCAGTAAAATTCGCAAGTTTATTTGCGTTATGGCCTTCATATAACATTGATAAGGAATGGGCATCTGAAAAGATTCTCAATCTTTATGAACAAGATTATAGATTAGCAGGCTTTCATGGCTCGAAAGATATGGTTTTTTTATTGTATCCGCAATATCGTCAACGTATATTAGATGTTATCAAAAGATGTTATGAGTCCGAAGATGAAAACATAATTAAAATAGGAGCATATTGCGTATCGGAAATGTTTATTCTTAAAAACGAATTCATCGAAGAAATGAATAATATAGAAACTATGAGTAAAATACAAGCAGAAGCAATTCTCAAGATGGTTATTCTATATTTTAACAAAGAGAAATATAACTGTTTGGCTAAAAATATTATATGTAGATTTAAAACCAGCACATTAGATTTGGAAATTCCGATTTCAAGATTATTTTATGATAATCTTATTGATTTGAAGAGAGATAAGGATTTTTTGATCGAAATAATGAGTTCAGGCTTAAGTCGTAGAACGTTACGTGCATTTGTTCGTTATCTTGAAAAGGAATCAAGGTCTGTAGTTGAGTACAAAGATATTATACTGTCATTAAGTTATCATTTGATTCAAAATGAAGTTGAAAAACATGAAAATGCTTGGGGAATACAAGATGAAATTTCTAAGTTAATTATTGGGTTATATGACGAGACTTCTGAGTTTACACAACCAGAGCTAAAGAATATAGCGCAGGAATGTCTTGATATTTGGGATTTGATGTTTGAAAAGCAAATTGGACCAGTTAGAAGGTTGAGTCGTGAGATGATGGAAAGATAGCGGGAAAATTTTATTTTAATGAGTCCTAAAAAAGTTATTCCGTAAAATACCGCATAAATCGTGATGTCTACGATAAAAAATAGAGAATAATAAGCTATGAACTATCAATATTACCGCCTTCACATACACATCAAATCTTTGGATTCAAATAACAGACAAAGGGACACGGCTCAATCTAGCCTGTGTCCCTTTTAAATTTCTGCGTCCTTCTCTTGAATATTCTTATACTCGCTTTCAACCAACTTGAAGAAATCAGATGGTTTGATTTTTAGACCTTTACAAAGCTCGAATATTTTTGTAACGGAAGGCTCATTCCTACCGACTTCAATCATGGAAATATAGGATCGGTCTACATTGCATTCATGTGCCAGATCCTCTTGACTCAAGCCCTTTTTGATACGTATAGCCTTGACGGTTTTCCCGATGATTTGCTTGATAATAATGGACTGATCTCTCAAGAAAATTACCCCTTTTAAGTCCATTATTGGTCTGTTATACTAACCTTAACAGATAAAGTTTTCAACAATATGTAATAAATTTACATTATAGAATGTGACAAATAAAATCTATTTATGAAATTGGAGGCCAGGCCGATGATTCCTTTATTTATTGTGCTGGAAGAGGAGAGGCAGAAACTAAATGAACTCGGGCGCAATTCTTTGGAGCAGGGAATACCGATATTTCAAAATGATGCGTTACAGGCTCAAAGCAGGAAAGTGGATGAGTTGGTTATCCAAATACAGAGGAGGCCAAGAAATAGCAATGGAATTGCCATCGTGGTTTCAAAGTGCAATTGAGCAGAGGATGGATCAGGTTGCAGCCTGGATTGAGCGCCAACCCGAACTGCGTGAACTCCGTGCTGAAGAACGCGCTGCATTCGACGCAATGTTTCCAGATACAGATCAGATGAGTCTTCTAGAGTATATGGCTTGGGAGGATAAACATCATTTCAAGCGGGCAGTCGAGAACGAGCACTCGTATTTACAGGGGATGAGTGACGGCGTACAGCTTATAGTAGCGTTATTACATGATTGGGTAACACCGGATACAAAGAGGGAAATGCAGGAGGCTGACCCGAATAAATACTAGTGGAGCTTGATCAGCTTCCTGTCGCTTGTTTTCCATGGCGCAATACGTACAATATTATTCAATTATAGGATTCTACCTAACCCTATAAATAAAAAAGAGTTTGGAGGTAATCGCTTGTATACTTACGACTCGTTCGAAACGGTAGGGGCATTTACATTATTGATACCATGCCTTGATGGTTACCTCCAGCTGTTATCGTCTGAAGAGGTTCATCCAGTGGTTGACTAATATTTTTCTAACGAAACGTGGTATCGCTATTCAGGCCAAAAGGGACATCTAAAAATTCTAACGAAACAGGGTATCGTTATTTAGCGAAAATAGTGGCCTAAAGCCTGTTTTTAGCTCAAATAGCGATACGTAGTTTCGTTAGAATTTTTTTGCCCTGTTTTTTGTCCAAATAACGATATACAGTTTCGTTAGATTTGATCCGTCCTTGTTTTAACCCAAATCGCAATTTGGAGTTTCGTTAGAGCGTCCCCCAAGGGTGTACGAAGGTGTGCGAATTTGATCCAGCGGCCCGCCTTTTTTTCGCACTCGCTTATGAATGACTCGTCATACTTGTCAGCCAAAATGAACGAGGCTTATTGATACACCCAGATGTTCGAGACTGTCATTACCGCCGGCAGCGCTGCTTCGTCGACTGGGACATTGTCATACCAGCCGCCCACCGCTAGGTTAAGCACCAGATAGAACTGCTCATCGAAGGGAGTAATCCCGGGCCGCAGTTCTCGTTCAGCGTAGCAGTGCCCATCGATCAGCCAGCGGATCGAGTCGGCGTTCCATTCCATCGCGTAATCGTGGAATTCGTTGATAGTTCCCTTCTCAAGCTGGTAGGAGAACTCATCGGTAACTTTATGATCCCAATCCTTCCCGTAGTGAAGGGTACCGAATACGTGCTGGGGCAGGCGGCCTTTGGCTTCCAGCATATCGATCTCGCCAGAAGCGGGCCAAGGGCCGTAAGCCTGTTGCTGCGGGAGCAGCCAAACGGCAGGCCATAGTCCATGGCCAACGGGAAGCTTGGCGCGAACAACGAGCTTGCCGTAACAGAAGGAGAAATGATCCTTTGTGTCTATACGAGCCGAAGTATAGGCAAAGCGCTGTCCGTTTGCAAGGGTCTCCTCACGGTGCGCGCATAAGTTTAAGCCGGACTGATCTATATACAAATTATGATGATTCCCCGTGTAAAACTGCTGTTCCCCGTTCCCCCAGCCTGGTGCCAGAACATGGCCCAGGTCATCCAGCAAGTCGTTGCCCAGGCGAATATTCCATTCCTTCAAATCGGTAGGATGATGTACAAAATCCTGCTGCCAGATTAGTTTATTCATTACATGCACGCTCCTTCCATTTTCTACAGCATACTTCATCCAGACCAAGGGTCAAACGAATCTAAAAAAATGGGATACGGCCAAAAATGATGGCCTTTTTTTCCTATGTGTATTTTCATACGATGGAGTGGAAGGGGGCAAGGCGCTATGTTCCAACAGAAAACAGAACGAATCAAGACCTTTATGAGACAATGGCAGCTGCAGAGCATGGTTATTCCGGGGATTGTCTGGATGTTTATCTTTTGCTACATCCCTATGTTTTGGCTAATTATTGCGTTTATGGACTACAACATTGCCAAACCTATGTTGGAATCGCCCTTCGTAGGGATGAAGCATTTTCAGGACTTTGTAATGGACGACCGTTTCTGGCGATCGATCCGCAATACGCTGGGGATGAGTTCAATTCGCCTGGTGCTGGGCTTTCCCATCCCGATTTTATTTGCCTTACTACTTAACGAGATCCGCAGCATTCGTTTTAAACGCACGGTGCAGACCATCTCCTATTTGCCGCATTTTATTGCTTGGACGATATTCGGCGGCATAATGCTCAATTGGCTGGGGGAGGGCGGCGTGATCAACCAGTTGATGATGGCTTTGGGAATCCAGCAGCGTGAAATTCTGTTTAACAGCGACCCTAAATACTTTTGGTGGATCGCCTTTTTCTCCGATACGCTTAAAGAGACCGGATGGAGCGCCATTATCTACATCGCTGCCATATCCGGCATAGATCCTGGGCTATATGAAGCGGCGGAACTGGATGGGGCGAATCGCTGGCAGCGAATGTGGTACATTACCATTCAATGCATCCGTCCTACCATTGCCATTTTGTTCATTCTCGCCGTCAGCGGGCTGCTGGGCAGCAACTTTGAACAGATCTTCATGCTGAAGAACAACATGAACATGAAAATGGCGGAAAGTATAGATCTCTACATCTATAACATGGGGCTCGTCTCCGGACGCTACTCCTTCTCAACGGCCGTCTTGTTTGCCCGCTCTATTGTGGCATTAGGGCTGCTGTTCATGGCTAATTTCACATCGAAAAAGCTGAATGGCGAAGGCATTTTTTAGGAAAGGGGGGATGGAGCCATGGGAAAACGCAGAAAACTTCGCGGCATCAGCCTGTTTGGTGTCTGTAATACCCTATTGATGCTGGCAGTTTGCTTTATTACACTGTATCCGATGTATTTCGTATTCATCAACGCGCTTAATGCGCCGGAACAGGCTTTGCTTGGCACCGTGAACTGGTTCCCGAAAGCGATCTCATTGGACAGCTACCGCGTCGTATTTAATGATGAGCACTTGATGAACGGATTTCTGGTCACCACCTTGCGTACCGTAATTGGAACCGTAGTCCACGTCTTGTTTACCGCTATTGTGGCCTACGGCATGAGTAAATCCAATCTGATCGGTCGTAAGATATATATGAAAATCGCTTTGATTACGATGTTGTTCTCCGGCGGCTTGATTCCTACATTTATACTCATGACCAAGCTGGGGCTCTATGATAACTTCCTGGTTTTCATCATACCGGCGATGTATACCTTTTTTGATATGGTTATTTTCATTAGCTTCTATCGTACAATCCCTGACAGTTTGGAAGAGTCCGCAAAGGTAGACGGAGCTTCCGATTATGGGGTACTGTTCAGAATTGTGTTGCCCAACAGCATGGCCGTCATTGCGACCATCTCGCTTTTTGCAGCCGTATACCATTGGAACGACTACTATCAGGGGGTTCTGTACATCCGTTCGCAGGACAAATTACCGCTGCAGACGATGCTATACAAAATTATCGCCGAAAACTCCATGTCGTTCATGCAGCAGCAAGCCATGGCACAATTCGGAGCGAAGCTGCCTGGCAACTCTATCAAGTTTGCTTCCATGATGGTGGCGACTCTACCGATTCTTGCGTTCTATCCCTTTATCCAGCGCTATCTGGTCAAAGGCGTGATGATCGGCGCTATTAAAGGGTAAGCGTCATTTGTCCCAATAACCGCAACCGGAGCAACCAAAGATTTGCTAGGACAGATGATTTATATACAACCATTATCGTTAGCAAGAAAGGATGATCATGTAATGAGACACAAGCACATGAAGCGAAGCATGGCCTTAATCATGGCTGTAGTTCTGATGCTGAGCCTGGCTGCATGTACGGGAAGCAAGAATAGCTCCAATAAGCCGAATTCCCCGCCTGCAGACAATAAGCCGGAGAACACGCAAAATGAAGTCAAGCTGAATCCGGATGAGCCCGGCTGGAAATTGGATACGAGCCCAGTAGAGTTGTCGTGGTTTGTAGGCGCTTCCTGGTATGGCCGTTCCTGGGGGGAGAGCCTGAATTCCAAGTACATTACTGAAAAAACAGGCGTAAAAGTGAACATTGAAGTTCCCTCCGGTGAAGCTAATGAGCATATTACCCTGATGATGACCTCCGGCAAGCTTCCGGACCTGATTACTATGGGCTCTTGGGAAACCGCTGTCAAAAAGCTGTGGGAAGGCGATCATGTGTATGCCTTGAACGAGCTGGCAGACCAGTATGACCCCTACTTCTTCAAAGTAGCCGGGGACGGTACGCTGAAGTGGTATAAGCAAGAAAACGGCAACACCTATGGCATTCCTAATGATTCATACAGCCCGAATCTGATGCATGAAACCGGGATGACTGCGGCTAACCAGACCTTCCTGGTTCGAAAAGACCTGTATGAGGATATGGGCAGTCCGGACTTATCAACACCGGAAGGCTTCCTGAATGCCCTGCAACTGCTCAAGGATCAGTATTCCGAATACAAAGGCCAGCCGATCAGCCCCTTCTTTGCCCAAGGGAATGTGCCTTACGGGATGACAGAGTATTTGCAAAATTTGTTGGCTGTCCCGCATGAAAAAGACGGCAAAGTCTACGACCGCATCACCGACCCGGATTACCTGACTTGGCTAAAGACATTCCGTACCGCCTATGAGCGTGGACTGATTAATGTAGATTTCCTGGTAGATTCCGATACCCAGGTCGAGGAAAAGACGAATAATGCCCGTTATTTCATGATGGTTCGCGAGTGGACCGGAATGACGGCGGTGAACCCGATGCTGGCGGCAAGCAGCAATCCGGACTCTTACTATATTGCCGTTGATGGGCCGAAGAACAGCAAAGGTGACAGCGCCAAGCTATTCCCGGGGAATATGGATGGCTGGATGGTGACGATGATTAGCAAATCCTGCGAGAAT
This sequence comes from Paenibacillus sp. 79R4, assembly GCF_013393165.1. Taxonomy (NCBI): domain Bacteria; kingdom Bacillati; phylum Bacillota; class Bacilli; order Caryophanales; family Paenibacillaceae; genus Paenibacillus; species Paenibacillus sp. 79R4. Next base: position 28,490 of record NZ_QJOT01000008.1, read on the forward strand.
CCGGAGCGTGCCATTCGCTTCCTGACTTACTTGGCTAGCGAGGAAGGGCAAAAAGATTTATTCCTCGGCCAGGAAGGCGAGACATGGGAAATGGTTGACGGCAAGCCGCAGCTAAAGGCGGATATGGCCCAATTGCTGGATTCCGATATCGAGAAGCTGGAGAAGGAATACGGCATTATGGATACCTACTGGATGATGCGCAACCCTGTAATCGTCGATCAGTGGAGACCGGAGAAAGCCTCAGTCATCAAGCAAATGGCCGATTTCGCCAATGCCCAGGCTGATATTGATGGCGGCATTTACAAAGGATTGGATCCTCTTGGCGATTCCGATGTAGCGGTAAACTGGGCGCGTATCTCTCAAAACTGGGAAGAGGTCATGCCAGAACTGATTACCGCCAAGGATGAAGCTGCCTTTGATAAGATCTTCGAAAGCTTCCTGGCCCGCCGCACAAGCTACGGTTATGACCAGGTGATGGAATACCGTCAGACCGAGCTGGATGCACGAAAGGCTAAAATGGCGGAGTAATCCGGTCTCGTTATGTTGGAATGGATGCCGGCTACTCATAATGGTGGCTGGCACCCCCACTCCTACCGTCTCTACATTTAAAAATGAAGTCAGATGACTTTACGGGCGGGATGTAATATATGGTATATTACAGGGAAGTGGGGGGCGCCTAAAATGATGGAGATATTAACAAAAGTCAGAAAAATATACCGTAACTCTCGCATATCTCAAAAGTTGTTCTTAACCTTTAGCATGCTGATAGCTATACCTGCCATTGCAGTATCCTTTTTATTTATACGTATTCAGGAAGCCCAGCTATATAAAGATGCAATGTCTAATGGAAGCAGCCATATCTCACGGATTGATGAGAAGCTGCGCAGTAAAATGGACATAATTGAAAACGCTTCCTCTACGGCGTTGACGCAAAAATCCTTTGTAGATTTTATTCATTCCAATATGCGCAGCGATGGTCTGCGGCTGGTAAAATTCAGGCAAAATCAATTTGAGCAGATGCATAACATTATCCAGAGCAATGAGATGATTAGCGAACTCAGCTTCTACGTTGATAATCCTGACCTGTATGAAATCTGGCCGGAAATCTACCATTATGACAAGTTCACGCCGCAAGATTATTGGCAGACACTCCGGGATGAGGGTGGAGCAGCTTACCGCATATTTGCGTTTCAGGATGGGGAGCACACGCTCTCTTACTATCGGCTCGTACGTCTTCAGGGCCAGCAGCAGAAGCGCCCCAGCATTATGGAAATTCGCACGCCGCATAATCTGTTTTTCAGCGATCTTCTGGAAGAGACAGGGGGGGATTTCTTCTCTGTCGTGATGGAAGGAGGCGATGCTTCCCGTTATATCTATAATCCTCAGCATTCATTCTCGCAAGCAGCTGGAGAAGAGCTGGAGCAAATTCTGGCCAGCATCCATCGGCAGCTGGATACGCTAGAGCAGAATAGCCCACTGAAGGTTCAGGTAGGAGGTCAAACCTATTACGCTGTATACCGCTATCTTGTTCCGCTGGATGCCTATGTGGTAGATATTGCTTCACATCAGGCACTGATGAAGGGCCCGCGCAGTTGGTATACGCTTGTAGTTGTCATTACCCTCTGCGTGCTGTTGCTATTGATGCTCCTGGTATCACATACCACACGGCGCCTTTTTCGCCGATTGGACAGCGTGCTCTCTTCTATGCGTAAAGTTCGAAAAGGGCAGCTGGATGAGAAAATTGATACAGGGCTGGAAGAAGACGAAACCGGTGACGAGATCGATGAGGTCGCCATTACCTACAATAAAATGCTGGATGAGATTAAACATTTGATGACCCAGGTCGTTGATAAACAATTGATCGCCAAAAACGCACAGCTGCATTCGCTCCATTCGCAAATCAATTCGCATTTTCTCTATAACGCGCTGGAAGCGATTCGGATGCAGGCGGAGGTCCAGCAGCAGCCGGTGATTGCCGAGGCGCTGGTATCGCTAGGTTCATTGCTCCGCTACAGCATGAAATGGAACGGAGATACCGTATCCCTTGGAGAAGAGCTTGCCAACATCCAGAGTTATATCAAATTCATTAACTTTATGGAGGGAGAAGGCTTCGTATTAACGGAGATACTCCCCCAGGAAGTGCTTCTCTACGCGATTCCGAAAATGTGCATGCAGCCCATCGTTGAAAACGCCGTTCATCATGCGGCGCCCAAAGGCGGCGGTGTGCATATCCAGATCACCGTCCGGGTGGAGAATGACAACCTGTTGCTGATCGAAATCGCCGATGACGGCGTGGGCGTCGATCCTCAGACATTGGCCGGCTTGCAAGCTGTATTGCTGGGGGAATCGGATACGCCAATCGTTGCCGGCAAGAACGGATTGGGCTTGGGGAACGTGCATAAACGCTTGCAGTTGAACTATGGCAAAGGCTATGGACTTTGGATAGACAGTGTGCAGGGCGCCTATACTCGCGTAACGATAAGGCTGCCATGGGAAAATGGGAATCTGGGGGGATGGTAGGGATGATTAACATTTTGATTGCCGATGATCAGAAGCATATTCGCGATGGATTGCAGGCCATGCTGCAGCAGTTTCCCCTGGAGCTAGGTTTTATTTACTGCGCTGCCAATGGGGTGGAAGCCCTGCAATTGCTGCGTCAACAAAACATCCAGCTGGTGATTACCGATATCCGGATGCCGGATATGGATGGGCTTGAGTTAATGGCCCGCACCAAAGAGGAGCGTATTAAGGTGGATTATCTGATTATCAGCGGTTATAGTGATTTCGCCTATGCCCAAAGAGCCATTGCCCTCGGAGCGAAGGCCTACCTGCTCAAGCCTGTGAAGCGGGAGGATCTGCAAGCCTCGATCGAGCATGTCATGCAGGAGGTAAGAGCCAGGCAGGCGCTGTCACGCAATATGAAGCATTTGTCTCGCCTGGCTAAGGAGACAGATCGGAAAGAGCTGAGCATGTATATGCAAGGCGCGGCTAACGAAGAGGCATGGATTCTTCAGACTCAGCAGCAAAACCCGCAGCTGTGGAAGAACTATCGCTTGTGCCTGCTGCGTGAGAAGCTGTGGATTAACCAACCGGGAGCAAGCAGTTCCCACAGCATGGAATCAATAGCCTACCGTGTATATGGCAAGCAGGGCTGCATCTGTCTGCAGCATAGTCCACAGCTGATCCTTGCTGTAGACGCATCTGTGGATACGGATGCTTTGCCAGCTGCTCTCAAAGCCGAGCAGATTCGCGCTATTTCAGTGATGACGAGTCCGCAGCAAGGATTAAAAGAGCTGCCGGCCAGCTATGTTCAAGTGATGGAGCTTTACCGCAACAGTTACCTGTTCCCCGAGCAGGACTGTATTTTGCCGGCTCATACGGAGGGACTGGCGCAGCAGTGGCAGCTTCCCTATGAGGAGATTTACGCGCTGTTCCAGCTCATAGGCACCAGAAACAATGTAAAAATCACCGAAGGGATATCCAAGCTGTTCCATAAGGATGTGCTGCAGCGTTATCACATTCGTTATACCCAGGACCTGGGCCGCGTGATGATTCAGATGCTGAGGGAATATGAGCGAGTGATCCGGCCCTACATGGGAGAAGAAGCGTTAGATATAAAATGCTTGCAGAATCTTTTCGATTATCCGGGCATTCGCGACTATATACAGGCGCTGCAGCAGCAGTTGCTTAGGCTGAATCAATTTTATTATGAATTCAAGTGCCATTATCGCAATTCGCAGGACTTAAACGAAGCGATCCGTTTTATCCATGAAAATTACTATAAACCTCTGGATTTAGCCATGGTATCCAACCATGTGTCGCTGAATTATGCGTATTTTTCAAACCTGTTCAAGAAGAATATCGGCAAAGGCTTTGCGGAATACCTGCGCGATGTGCGTATGGGAAAAGCCCGGAAGCTGTTGGCCAAGACCGAACATAAAGTTGTCGAGATCGCTGCTATGGTGGGGTACGAGAGCTACAAGAGCTTTACGCGGGCATTTCGCGATGTGATGAACATGCAGCCCACGGAATATCGCCAACTGATACGGCGCAAGCCTGAGCAATCATTTTTAGAGGAGGATGAATATGAAACGGTATAGGGAAAAGGTGTTTTCCTTGGTTCTGGCAACAATTCTGATCGTGAGTATGGGATTATTGCCGGCCCCAAAAGTCCAGGCAGATGGAGCGGGGACGACAGTTAGCTCTATGTCTTATTTCTCGCTAGCAGACGGACCTGTGATCTCAAAATCGGGAGTCGGGCAAGCCAGCTATGGGTTTGTTATGCCAATATTTAATGGAGGCTCTGCAACCTGGAATGAGGTGTCCGCTGACATTGGTGTAAACGTGAAAGTGGGCAGCAATTGGGTCGACATTGACAGTGCCGGCGGCTTTATTTACAACCAGAATTGGGGGCATTGGAGCGATGGCGGCTTGTACGGCTATTGGTTCACTCTCTCGGCAACCACGGAGATTCAGCTGTACTCCAAGGCTAACGGGGTTACACTGGACTATACACTCGTATTTCAAAATATCAACAAAACAACGATCACTGCCATGTCACCGACACAAGGACCAGACATTACAGCTGGATTTACGGGCGGTGCGGGCTTTACTTATCCTATTTTCAATAATGACTCAGCCATAATCTATGAAGCCGTGGCCGATGATTTGAAGGTGTATGTGAAGCCTCTAAACAGCAGCACCTGGGTTGATATTGACAATAATGCAGCCAGCGGCTGGATTTACGACAGCAACTTTGGACAATTCACCGAGGGTGGCGGCGGCTATTGGTTTACCGTTACGGAGTCTATTCAGGTGAAATTAGCGTCCAAGACCTCCTCGGCCAACCTGGTGTATACGATCCATTTTAATGAACCTGTGAGGAATTCCTATACGATTACCCCTTATGATGGAACGACATACACAGCGGATGAAAAAGGGGTTATTGGCATACCGCTGCCTAAAATCGACGGGGGAGCGCCGATTGGCACCGAGCTCGGAAACTTCGTATATCAGATCAATGTCAACGGACAATGGGTAGATATGTCGAACTCGGCTCAGAGCGGATTTGTATATGCGGGTAACGGCTACAATAACATGTCGGATGCCAATCAGTGGGGATATTGGGCCGATTATATCTATGGGCTGTGGTTCCAGCCGGTACAGGAGGATATACAGCTGCGTATCGGTTATCCGCTAAATGGGCAATTGGGCGGAAGTATCGGCAGCAACTATGTCTACTATACTTTCATCGGCAATCCGAATGCTCCGCGTCCTGACGTAACCGATCATGAGGATATCGCCATCGGTACTTCAAACGATCCGTCGATTGCGGGCATGACGCTCATTTGGCAGGATGAATTCAATGGAACTCAGTTGGATACCAGCAAGTGGAATTATGAACTAGGCTATTATATTGGTGATGATCCTAATAGCTGGGGTTGGGGAAATGCGGAGCTGGAGCACTATACGAATAGTGAGCAAAATGTATTCGTACAGGATGGAAAGCTGAATATCAGAGCCTTGAACGATCCGAAGTCTTTCCCGCAAGACCCGAATCGTTATGCGCAGTACTCTTCAGGCAAGATTAATACCAAAGGCCATCTCTCGCTGCAGTATGGCAGAGTTGACTTTAGTGCCAAATTGCCTACAGGCAATGGAATCTGGCCGGCCTTGTGGATGCTTCCGGAAGATGAAGCCTATGGTGCATGGGCTGCTTCCGGGGAAATCGATGTGATGGAAGCGAAGGGACGGTTGCCTGGAACGACCAGCGGTGCGGTGCATTTTGGCGGCCAATGGCCGGTGAATAAATATATTGCCGGCGAATATCACTTCCCTGACGGGCAAACCTTCGCCAATGATTTTCACGTATATACCTTGATCTGGGAAGAGGATAACTTCAAATGGTATGTGGACGGCAAATTCTTTTTTAAAGTTACCAGAGATCAATGGTATTCGGTAGCTGCGCCTAACAATCCGAACGCGCCATTTGATCAGCCTTTTTACATTATTATGAATCTGGCGGTTGGCGGTCATTTTGACGGCGGGCTGGCTCCGAGTCCTGGCGACATCCCGGCAACAATGCAGGTGGATTATGTGCGCGTCTATAAGCCAGGCGGCGGCGAGAATCCCGGGAACATTCCGGTGAGCGGCATCGCTTTGAATCAGACCGATGCCCAGGTGGAAGTAGACCAGCAGGTACAGTTACATGCCAATGTGACGCCAGCGAATGCAACGAATAAGCAAGTCTCATGGACTGTATCCAATGCCAGCGTTGCCTCCGTAAATCAGAACGGCGTGGTGACTGGGCTGGCTCCGGGGACGGCTACAGTAACCGCTGCAACGGTCGATGGCAATAAAACAGCCGTCTGCACCATTACGGTTCTCCCGAAGGCGCCTGCGGTTGTTATCATTGGTGACGAAGTGCGCGGACTGAAGAAGACAGGCGATAACTTGCTGTTTTATGTGAACGGGGCAACCTTTGCCGATTTGCATTACAAGCTGAATAACGGGGGCCAGTTAAACGTAGCCATGATGCCAACGGGGGACGGCAATTATACCTATCCTATCAATAATTTGCAATACGGGGACACGATTGAGTACTTCTTCACCTATAATCCGGGACAAGGGGCGCTGGATACTCCATGGATGACATATGTTCATGGGGTGACTCAAGGAACAGTGGAGTAAATTGAGGAATGGGGGCTGGAGCAAGGTTAAATCAAGCTAAACCAGTCTAGTCTAGTCTGGCCATGGCTAAGCGTGGCTCAACTAGGTAAAACGTAACCAGACCAAGATAAACCTGAACGAGATCAAGTGAGAAAAAGCCAGAACAGAACGGGAACTAGACTTCGCTAAGGTGGCTGAACCAAGGAAAGTCATAGCTAGACTTCGCTAAGCCGGTTAAACCAAGGTAAATCATAGCTAGATTTCGCTAAGCCGGTTGAACCAAGGTAAATCATAGCTAGATCAGGCTAAGTTTGGCTAAACCAATCAAGCTAGTCAAAACCCAACAAGACCAGACTAAAACCAGAACTAAGCCCTGCTTGCACGCATTAGCCCAAACCGGTTTTTGAATCGCAGAAAGGGCGTCTCCAAGCCGAAAGACCTTGGGGACGCTCTTTTTTGCATAAAGGTTGGAAACAGCTTGTTCGCCAGGGATTCTAATGTGCCAAGTTGATTTGTATAATGAAATTATTGGAAACCAGAGTTGTGGATTAGGCAGCGAATACGTGGCAGCAAGATTCTAACGAAACAGGGTATCGTTATTCAAGCCCAAAAGGGCAGCTAAAAATTGTAACGAAACGTGGTATCGCTATTTTGCTAAAATAGGGGCTTAAAGCGAGAATTTACCCTAAATAGCGATACACCGTTTCGTTAGATGTGAAAACCCCTTTATTTTGCGGCAATAGCGATATGTAGTTTCGTTAGCGTAAAGCGGAGTAGAAAGAAATAAGTGGATTAGGCAGCGAATACGTGGCAGCAAGATTCTAACGAAACAGGGTATCGTTATTTAAGCCCAAAAGGGCAGCTGAAAATTGTAACGAAACGTGGTATCGCTATTTTGCTAAAAGTGGGGCTTAAAGCGAGAATTTACCCCAAATAGCGATACACCGTTTCGTTAGATGTGAAAACCCTCTTATTTTGCGGCAATAGCGATATGTAGTTTCGTTAGAGTGAAGTGGAGTAGAAAGAAATGATTGGAGCAGGCAGGGAATATGTGGCAGCAAGATTCTAACGAAACAGGGTATCGTTATTCAAGCCCAAAAGGGCAGCTAAAAATTGTAACGAAACGTGGTATCGCTATTTTGCTAAAATAGGGGCTTAAAGCGAGAATTTACCCCAAATAGCGATACACCGTTTCGTTAGATGTGAAAACCTTCTTATTTCGTGGCAATAGCGATATGTAGTTTCGTTAGCGTGAAGTGGAGCAGAAAGAAATAAGTGGACAGAAAAGTGAAGTGATAAAGATGTTAAGTCAAACCCGGGAAAAAGACTTGAGTAAAATGATGAGCAAGATCCTTCGGCACACGCCTGAGGACTTTGGCGTTGTCCTGGATCCGGAGGATGGCACGTGTTCGATAAGCACCTTACTGGCCGCCATTCAGGCCCAGTCCAGGTGGTTGTGGGTGAAGCAGGAGGATATAGAGCAGGTGGTTCGCAATTCGGACAAACAGCGTTTTGAAATTAAAGCCGACCGTATCAAGGCAAGGTATGGGCATAGTCATGATAAAATACAATATGCCCCGGGAAACCCTCCGGCTATTTTATACCACGGTACGAACATGAAGGCATTGCCATTCATTTTGAAGGAAGGACTACGCCCGATGGGCCGGCAGTATGTTCATTTGTCGGAAGGCACCCATTTTGCAGCGTTGGCAGGAAGCTGAAGGGGAGAACTGGTCATACTTCAGGTTGATACGTCAGCTGCACAGCAGCAGGGGATCATTTTCTATGACGCGGGCAATCAAGTTTGGTTGTCAGATCAAGTGCCGCCGGTCTGTCTTTCGGTTACAAAGTAAAAAACGTACTGTCATGGATTACAAACAAACAAATGGGCTCCTGCTGCACAGGGGCCCATTTGTGTTCATGATCCCTGATGCTCAAGAGGCGTGCCGTGTTGTTCCGTGTTGAATGAGATCAAGTGCCGCCGGTCTGTCTTTCGGTTACAAAGTAAAAAACGCACTGTCATGGATACAAACAAACAAATGGGCTCCTGCTGCACAGGGGCCCATTTTGCGTTCATGATCCCTGATGCTCAAGAGGTGTGCCGTGTTGTTCCGCGTTGAATCAGTTCATTATCCATCTGGTGATTCATTTCTTCCAGCGGCTGCTGCTCAATCTTCTTGATCAGGATGCGGGCAGCCAGCATGCCCATTTCATAAATCGGCTGAGCTACCGTAGATAATTCCGGGTAGACCATTTCTCCAAGCGGAATGCCGTCATATCCAATGATTTGTACCTGATCCGGTACACGAATCCCGCGTTTTTGCATCACGCGAAGCGCGCCTATCGCCATTAAGTCATTGCCGGCAAAGATGCCATCAATATCAGGATGTGTCTCAAAGATTTTATTTACTGCTTCTGAAGCCTCTTTTAACTGAAAATTTCCGTTAACAATAAGCTTAGGGGTGAACCAATCTAAATCTTCAACCAGATCGAGATACCCCTGGCAGCGTTCCTCTGCAATCCATAATCCTTTTGGCCCCCGAATGTGCATGATCTTGGTACAGCCTTGCTGCAGCAAGGCTTGTACGGCCAAACGCGCACCCTCGCGATTTTTCGAAGAAATAGTGGGTACCGTCTGGAAATTGGAGCGATCCAGGGCAACCAACGGAACCTGTAACTGGTCTATCTCATTCGAGGACAAGGTATTTGTAGCCATAATAAATCCGTCAATGTATTTTTGTTTTAATGTTTGAATGTATTGTCTTTCCACGGCTGGGGAATCATTGGTATTGCAAAGTATCGTAGTGTATCCGTACATTTGCGTTACCTTCTCCACGGCAAGCGCAAGTTCATTAAAGAACGGATTCGTAATATCAGGTACGATGAGAGCGATCGTTTTGGAGGATTTCTTGGATAAACTACGAGCAATATCATTGGGTGTGTATTGTAACATTTCGATAGCTTCATGAACTTTCTGGACCGTATCTTTATGAACATACCCCTTCTGATTAAGGACGCGAGAAACGGTCGCCACGGAAACCCCTGCTAATTTTGAAACATCTCGAATCGTTGGGATTGTTCTCAGCTCCTTTTGTTACTACTTTCTATACTACTATACTTAATAAATATCAGGTATTCAACTGCATCAAACTCCAAAATTAGGATACCGGTTACACAATATTTTATGAAACATGTTACCGGTTCCACATTATTCACATCAATTCTAATAATTTCAAGGAATATACGTATTGACAGCGTTTTAAGATACGTATATTATGATACTCAAATGAGTAACCGATTACACATTTAAAAATACGTCGGAAATTGAGAGTCTGGAAATACTCTATTACACCAATTGAGAGGATGTTGAACCGTATGACTGATAAGAAAATCCCTATTATCATTGATACCGATCCAGGGATTGATGATGCCGTTGCTATCGGAGTAGCGTTATTCCATAAGAAGTTGGATGTCAAGCTTCTGTCAACCATTGCCGGGAATGTCTCTGTTGAAAAAACGACGAATAATGCACTCAAACTGGTTGAATTTTTTGATAAGGACATTCCGGTTGCCAAGGGTGCCAATAAACCACTATGTATTCCTTATGAGGACAGCAGCCATATTCATGGAGAATCGGGGATGGGCGGATATGAATTTCCTGAACCGAAGAAGGCGATTCATCCGGAGCATGCCGTTAATGCAATCAGAGAGATGATCATGAATAGCGAAGACAAAGTAACCCTTGTTCCGATTGGCCCTTTGACGAACATCGCTTTATTTCTGACCTTATATCCGGAATGCAAATCACGGATTGAACGGATTGTGCTGATGGGCGGTTCAGCATCTGCGGGCAATCATACGCCAACGGCAGAATACAACATCTTCGCCGATCCGGAAGCTGCCAAGATCGTATTTGCTTCAGGGCTTGATATTACGATGGTAGGACTGGATGTCACAAGCAAGGCCACCTTGACCCCGGACAATGTAGAGACGATTCGCGATTTGAATGAAACGGGCAGAATGATGTATTCGATGTTCCAGCATTATCGCGGTGGCAGCTTGAAGACTGGGCTGAAAATGCATGATTTATGCGCAATCGCCTATATTGTTAATCCCGAATTATTCAAAACTCAAGTTTGCTTCGTAGATGTCGAGACGTCAGGCACATATACCGCAGGCACTACGATTGTAGATCTGAAAAATCGATATCATAGAGAGCCAAATGCAACGGTGTGCTTGGATATTGATGTAGACGCTTTCAGAGCGTGGGCAGTAGAGCAGTTAGCTAATACCCGATAAAAGGCAGCATTTAGAGAGGAGAATCACTTTGGTAGAACTCATATTCGGTTTAGTTGTAATCGTGCTGGCGGGCTGGATGATTTATAAGAAGGTCAATGCTACGGTTGCATTATTCATTGCGGGTATCCTGCTTCTGTTTGGAGCAGCTATTATGGGGCACCCTGTATTGCCTGAAGAAACGACGACTGGCTCTATATGGCTGGATCCGATCAAATCGATTACGCAAAGTTTCGTCAACAACCTGGGAAATATCGGGATGACGATCATGGTTCTGTTTGGCTTTTCGTCGTATATGACTCAGATTGGCGCGAACGAAGTTACAGTCCGCACCTTGATGAAGCCATTATCCGGCATTAAATCAGTTTATGTGTTAGTTCCGGTTATTTTTATCGTAGGGAACCTGTTGTCTCTCGTCGTTCCAAGTGCATCAAGTCTGGCCGTACTTCTGATGGCAACATTGTATCCGGTTCTGAAACGTATCGGAATGTCCGCGCTTACAGCAGGTGCTGTAATTGCGACAACAGCGACGATTATTCCGACTCCTCTAGGTGCGGATAATGTCATTGCGGCTGAGACCTTCGGTATCAATCTGATGGATTATGTATTGAAATATCACGCTGCCATTTCGATTCCTACGTTGATACTCATGACGATTGCACATTACTTCTGGCAGAAATATTTGGACAAGAAGAATCCGGAAACCGATGATATCGATGAATCCAAGCTGACTGCATTACGTGAGGATTTGCCTCCGGCGTTCTATGGGATTCTGCCGATTCTTCCGCTGATTCTGATCACAGTATTTGGTATATTTATTAAATCGATTAACATTGGTCTGGTTGAGATCACGTTTATTTCTCTGATCGTTACAGTTATTATTGAAATTATTCGCAAACGTAAAATCCAGCAAGTGTTCGATGAGCTGATGGTGTTCTTCAAAGGTATGGGGAACGGGCTTGCCATGGTCGTAGCGCTGCTTGTTGCGGCAAGCTTGATGGTTGATGGTCTGAAGGCGCTGGGCATTATTGATATGCTGACCAATTCTGTAAAAGACGTCAATGGGGCAGGAATGATCCTGATGTTCGCTTTCTCAGGGATCACAGCGCTTATTGGTCTGATCAGCGGCGGCGGTCTTGCCGTATTCTACGCTTCGATCGGTTTGCTGCCGGATATCGCACACAATGTGGGTATCAATGGAGTTATGTTGGCCATTCCTATGCAATTGATTGCTAACCTGGTTCGCTCGGTGTCACCGGTCGCTGCAGTTATCATTGTTGTCTGCAGTATTATTGGCAAGAGTCCGATGGCGATTGTGAAACGGACCTCGGTGCCAATTATTGTTGGTATTATAAGTACGTTAGTATTGTCTTATGTGATGTTCTCGTAAAACTGCCCTGAATTCCTGAAATAGATAAACAGAGAGAATATTGTGATTTGGATAGGAGCGAAGCACAAATGAAGAAGATATGCATACTTGGGAGCATCAATATGGATTCCAGCTTATTGCTGGAGTCCCTCCCTGTTGAGGGTGAGACTATATTTGCAACGGACAAAATGGTTGGGCCAGGGGGCAAGGGCTTCAATCAGGCCGTATCGGCTGCAAGGCTAGGAGCGACGGTGCAATTTATCGGTAAAATCGGGCAGGATGAGAATGGCAAGCAGCTTATGGCCACAATGCAACAGGAGGGCATTCTTACAGACCATGTTTATACCGATCCGCATTTGCCTACAGGAGAAGCCCTGATTTTGTTTGCCAACAACGGCAGCAATATGATTGTGGTCAGCGCCGGGTCCAATATGGGGCTGACAACACAGGAAGTTGACCTGTCCAGAGAGAATATCGGGTCATCCGACGTTATTGTCGCCCAGTTTGAAGTTCCGATTCCTGTCATAGAGCATGCTTTTGCATTAGCTAAAGATGCGGGGAAAATCACTGTGCTTAATCCTGCGCCTGCAAAAGAAATTCCGGCCGGATTGCTCAGCGTTACGGATATTCTTATCCCGAACGAAAGCGAGATGCATATCCTGACAGGATGCAATACCACCAGTGAAGATGAGATTGTACAAGGCGCGCATAAGTTAATGGAACAAGGCGTCGGTTGTGTCATTGTTACGCTGGGTGAACGCGGCAGTCTGATTTGCCATCCGGAGGGCTCTATCGCTGTTCCGGCTGAAAAAGTACAAGCTATCGATACAACGGCGGCGGGCGATAGCTTTATCGGAGCGCTTTGCACCAGATTACAAGGGAATCATCTCAAATCATTGGACAACATTATAGAAGCCGTTAAATTCGCAAGTAAATTTTCATCGATCGTAGTTCAACGTAAAGGGGCATTCCAGTCGATACCTTATGCTCATGAACTTACGAATGGATAGAAATGAGTGGATAGAATGAATATTTTATGGGGGCTGCTGGGCTGTTTCGTTGTTTTCGTGATCGCCTATTTGATGTCAGACCATAAGAAAAATATCAATTATCGCACCATTTGTATAGGTTTTCTTATTCAATTATTGTTTGGCTTTATCGTGCTGAAATGGGATCTCGGCAAGCAGGTGATCAGAGCGATATCAGGGGGTATTACGAACTTGTTCCACTACGGGTATGAAGGTCTGGGCTTTGTATTCGGCAGCCTGGCCGACAAGACGATGCCCACAGGCAATATCTTTGCGATTCGCGTGGCCATGCTGGCCGTCTTTATTACTCCTTTGATCGGTATTTTATATCATTTTGGGATCGTCCAGATTTTTATGCGTGTCATTGGCGGGGGACTTGGCAGATTGCTGAAGACAAGCCGGTCTGAATCTTTAGCGGCAGCGGGGAATATTTTTCTGGGACTGCAGGAAATTCCGATTATGATCAAGCCTTATATGAAATACCTGACGCGATCGGAAATGTTCGCGGTTATGGTTGGCGGACTAGCCTCTGTTGCCGGCGGGATCATGGTCGCTTATGCTGCGCTCGGGATACCTATGGAATATTTATTATCCGCGAGCATTATGTCGGCTCCTGCGGGGCTTATTATAGCAAAGATTATAATTCCGGAACGGGAAGTACCCGTCAAGGTTGATATACATGAGCTTGAAGAGAACAAGTCGGGGAAAAAGGAAAGCATCGTTAACATTATTTCAAAAGGCGCTTCTTCCGGTATGAAAATGGCGCTGCAAATTGTGGCTATGCTGATCGCTTTTATATCGATGGTGGCTTTGCTCAACGGGCTGCTTGGGTGGATCGGCGGATGGTTTGGTTTTGGCGAACTGTCACTGCAATTAATTCTGGGCTGGATCTTCTCGCCTATTGCCTTTGCGATTGGTGTTCCTTGGTCAGAGGCTACTATGGCAGGAAGCTTCCTGGGACAGAAGCTTGTGATGAATGAAATGATAGCCTTTGGTTCTTTTGCTGAACAGATGGGACATTTGTCAGACAAGACGGTTGCTATCGTTAGCTTTGCCCTCTGCGGATTTGCCAATATCGGCTCCATGGGGATCATGCTGGGTTCATTTACTTCATTATCCCCTGAGAGAAGCAGTGAGGTGGGTGGGCTTGCATTTAAGGCGGTCATTGCAGGCTCGTTGGCTAATTTGCTGAGCGGGGCAATTGCAGGCATGTTCTTTTAAGCGAAATCAACGCAATGCATCCAATAATCGCTTTAGTCGATTGAAATAATCCTACACGGACTCTGGCGACTGGCAAGCTTGAATAGTTATTGCAAAATGATAGGCTGCAAACGAAATCGGGAATCAGGTTTCCTCTGAAACAGAGCTGTTCCCGATTTTTTGCGGCCTTTTTTGGTCATCCGGGCTGGCCCACGCAAGTCCCTCCCTCTAACCACCTATACGTTCAGCACCATCCCTACCTTTGTGAGATGCTCTTCCATCCGCTGGGAGGCAAGGGGTTCGTCTTGAACGGAAATAGCTTCATAAATCAGCTGATGCTCATTCCATAGCTGCAGTGCAGAGGCGCGTTCGCCGAACAGCCACATGCGCCGGGTGCTGCCTATATGCTTGGCACATTCCTGATGGAACAGGGCAAGCATCGGGACCAAAATCGGATTGTGGCTAGCTTCAGCCAGATAGACATGGAATTGTAAATCCTCCTGCTGACTTCTCTCTTCATCGTCCAGATATTTTTCCATCAGCTTCAGACAAGTGGACATTCGTGTGAGATCCTGTTCCGTTCTTCTTCGCGCCGCGAGTGCGGCTGAGCCGATCTCAACCAGCTTGCGAGCCTCGATCAAGGAGCGGAGCGAATCCATATCGGCGAGGGAGCTGAGCAATTGCTCGGCCGGATTGTGCTCCGGCCTGCGTGCGAAGGTACCTCCACCGTGACGAATATCGAGCCAACCCATCGCTTTCAGAGCGCTTTGGGCCTCGCGAATCGTGGACCGCCCCACTTGGTATTGCTTGGCCAGCGCCTCCACCGAGGGAAGACGCTGCCCTTCGGCATAGCTGCCGTCTTTTAATAGCTGGAGCAGATGCTCTGTAACGAGTTCGGCCCCTTTTTTCATTTGGATAGGGTACATGATGGATTTCTCCCTGCTTGTTGATGTGGATAAGCTGTATAATCCTCAAATTCTATATTCCTTCAAATTTTAAATTAAGTCTATACATACGCTTTCATTATAAGGTATAATATCCCAAAAGTCATCAGATGACCTGAACAGTTATCCGAATCTAAGCTGCTTCTGTCCAGAATAATTGCTATTGGTTACCGATCAATTCATGGCAATCATCGATTTGTGTGGATTCGACTTCATCTACGATGAAGACAGGAAGAGGAGAGGTGTAAATGATATGCTGGATTCTGAGGTAAGACAGTCATTGCTTCAATGGCTTGGCCAGGAACGGTTCCGAGAGGATCAGGAAACTTTGGTCACCCATTCTTATGATGCTACCCCTATGCTGCAATCGCTGCCTGATGCGGTGGTCTATCCGGAGACGACGGCTGAGGTGCAATCTATATTAAGGCTTGCCAATGAACATCACATCCCAATCGTTCCGCGAGGCGCTGCGAGCAATCTATGCGGCGGCACTGTCCCTGTGCAGGGAGGCATCGTTGTAGCCATATCGCGGATGAATAAGCTGCTGGAGCTGGATACGGACAACCTGACGGCTACCGTACAGCCTGGCTTGAATACGAGGAAGTTCCATCAGGAAGTGGAGCGGCGGGGACTGTTCTATCCGCCAGATCCGAGCAGCATGGTCATCTCTACATTAGGCGGCAACATTATGGAGGGCGCAGGGGGCTTGCGAGGTCTTAAGTATGGCACAACCAAGGATTATGTGATCGGTCTTGAAGCGGTGCTTCCCTCCGGGGAAATAATCCGTACAGGCGGCAAGCTGTACAAGGATGTAGCCGGTTATGACCTGACGAAGCTGTTAGTGGGTTCCGAGGGAACTCTGGCGTTAATTACGGAGGCGACTTTAAAGCTTCTGCCTGCTCCAGGAGTACGTCAGACGATGCTGGTTGCTTTTGCAGATATTTATGGGGCGGCTCGCTCGGTCTCGCGGATTGTTGGCGCGCGGATTATTCCGGCCACGCTGGAAATTATGGATCAGGCCACGATATGTGTGGTAGAGGATTATAATCATATCGGTCTGCCCACGGATGTGCAGGCTATATTGCTGATTGAGCAGGACGGTCAGGAACCGGAGCAGGTGAAGAGGGAGATGACTGATATCAAAAATATCTGTGCGTCGGAAGGGGCCACAGAAATTCGTATGGCACAGGACGAGGCTGAAGCGGAGCAGTTGATGATGGCTCGTCGAAGCGCATTATCTACGCTTGCCCGCATCTCGCCGACGACGATCCTGGAAGATGCGACCGTTCCGCGATCTGCCATCGCCGATATGATCCTGGCAATTAACCGGATTGCTGAGAAGTACCGTGTCAACATATGCACCTTCGGGCATGCCGGGGACGGCAATTTGCATCCTACTTGTACGACAGATGCTCGTAATGAAGAGGAAATACACCGCGTTGAGGAAGCTTTTGCGGAGATCTTCGAGGAGGCGATCTCGATGGGCGGGACGATTACGGGCGAGCATGGGGTCGGAACGGTAAAGGCTCCTTATCTGGAATGGAAGGTAGGGACTGCGGGGATCAGCGTGATGAAGGGCATCAAGCAGGTTTTCGATCCGAACGGCATTATGAACCCGGGCAAGATCTTCGCCAAGCCGTCCCGTAAAAGGCTGGTGATCTCAAAATGAGCAGCCCTAATCCCAAAAAAGAGCGAGATTCATCCTTATTAACGCTACAGCAGGAGCTTACGAAGCAGCTGGATTATAATGAGCTAATGAATTGTATGCGCTGCGGCTTCTGCCAGCCTTCCTGTCCGACCTATCAAGAGACCGGCATCGAAGCTGCGTCGCCGCGGGGGAGAATTGCGCTTATGAAGGCGGTAGCTGACGGTGTAATGGAGCCGAATGAGTCGTTCCGCCAGCAGATCAATCTATGCTTGGGCTGCCGGGCCTGTGAGCCCGTATGCCCATCCGATGTGAAGTACGGTCAGCTGCTGGAACAGACCAAGTCGGTGCTGTTCGAACAGCCGTTTCACTCTGCCAAGACCAAGAAGATGAGTGGGCAGACGGAAACTGCACCCGGGCCCGGTTATAGCTCTAAATCGGATCGGCCTCCGAACATGAAACGGCTGCATAAGCTGGTTAAGCCTGCCTTCAAGAGCCATCATCGCATGTTGTCTCTTAGCGCTCTGCTAGAGAAATATCAGCGCTCCGGATTACAGCGTTATGCGGCGAAGAAGAAGCTGCTTCGATTTTTGCCAGAGCATTTTCAGACCTTGGAGCGTATCCTGCCGCAGGCTGACAGTCAAGGCGTAGTAAAACGGGTGAAGGCCAGCTTGCTGCCAGCCAAGGGAGAGCGGATCGGAACTGTGGGCATGTTCCGCGGCTGTATCATGGATGTGCTCTTCACCGAAACGAATGTGAATACGGTGAACCTGCTGAGAGAATCCGGGTATGATGTGGTCATTCCTGAAGCGCAGGGCTGCTGCGGAGCATTGTTCTCTCACAGCGGCGATCTGAAGACCGCCCGGCAGTTCGCCAGGAGGAATATCCAGGCCTTTGCCGAGGCCAAGGTCGATTATATTGCCTCTAACGCTGGAGGTTGTGGAGCCATGCTGATTGAATATGATCATCTGCTGAAGGATGATGCGCTGTGGAAACCGCAAGCGGAGCATTTCTCACAGCAGATCAAGGATATAAGCGAGCTGCTGCTCCGTTCAGAGCGATGGAATTCATTAAAATCTGTAGGTGCAGGGCCTGACGATCAAGAATTCATTTCCCAAGAACGTCCCGATCACACACCTCAAGATACAGTTACTTATCAAGACTCCTGCCACCTGAGGAATGTCATGAAGGCAGGCCGGGGACCAAGGCAGCTGCTTCACCTTCTGCCCGATTTGAATTATGTAGAGCTTGAAGGTGCGGAAGGCTGCTGCGGTTCAGCCGGGATTTATAATCTGATGCAGCCGAAGATGGCGAATGATATTTTGGATCACAAAATGGATAAAGTGAATGAGACAGGGGCATCGATCATTCTGACCAGCAATCCCGGCTGTCTGCTGCAGATGAAGATTGGCGTTGAGCGGGAGCAGGCACAGGATCGTCTGAGGGTGATGCATGTGGTTGATTATTTTGCGGAGAAAGTCGAGAAAGTAATGAAATAAGAGTTCATCCCGCGCCCTTAGGGGCGTTTTTTTATATTCATATAGCTGCTTGCTCGTTGACAACGACACTACTCTGCGTTATTATGTAGCGGTACTCAGTAATATTAAGTACCTCAACACATGTCAATATTGTTCTTGTGAGGTGTATGTGTTTGGATAATCTAAGTGAAATGCTCAAAGGAGTGTTGGAGGGAATGGTGCTGGAAATCATCGGACGGGATGAGATTTACGGTTATGAGATTGTAAAGCGGCTCAATGCTCTTGGTTTTGAAGGGATTGCCGAAGGCACCGTTTATGCTTTGTTAGTACGACTGGAAAAAAACAAGCTGGTTCATATCGTGAAAAAGCCGTCCGGAATTGGTCCGCCAAGGAAGTTCTACACTCTCAATGAGCGAGGGCGGGATGAATTGATGTCATTTTGGGCACGATGGGATTTCTTAAACGAACGTATCCAAATTTTAAGAAATAAAGGAGGCAATGAAGGATGAGCTTCAGCAATGAAACACTTCGAAAGATAGATCAGTTTGCCAAGGAACAGGCGCAGCATTATCTGGAGGAGGCGGAGATGACCTATCTGGAAAAGCTGCGGGCCAAAACCAATCAGACCAAACATAAAATCGGCAGGAAATTAGCCAGATTTAAGAGCAGCTCGGATCAGGCGCAAGAGGCGCGTAATGATATGATCCTCTACATGAGCGACTACATGAGCGATCTGATATCTCAGGGCTTATCGGAAGAGGAAGCTTTTGAAAAGGCAAGGGATAAGCTCGCGGCTTCAGGTGATTCTGATTTCCAAGCTGATCTTCATGAGCGTTTCCGCCAGTATTATGAAAATCGTGATCCTGCAGACTATGAGGCTGTCGGACTATTCTACGGCGGGTTCCTGTTTTTAGGTGTTGCTATCGGTTCCCTGATCGGGTTTCTCACTAGTGGGGGCGTTCCTGCCTTTATGCAAAATGGATGGATCTATACGCTGATCGGTACCGGGGTTGGAGCGATTATTGGCATAGGGCTGGGAGAAATAAGCCATGCGCTTATATCTATGAAGAGAAAGTAGGTGCTGTTTATGTCCTATATGAAAACGGCTCGCCGCAAGAAAGATTTGGGCATCACCGGCTGGATGGCGAAATGGTATGACAATAACACCCGTAAGTCGCGTCTTTCGGAGATGCGGGAATATGCTGATATCGTAAGCGGATATGTTGAAAATGGAGCGGAGTTGCTGGAAGTCGCTCCTGGCCCCGGCTATCTGGCCATCGAGCTAGCGAAGCAAGGCTACTCGGTAACCGGCTTGGAAATCAGCGCGGATTTCGTGGAGATTGAGAAGCGTAACGCCAGAGAAGCTGGCGTAAATGTAGACTTTCGGCAGGGAAATGCCTCTGCAATGCCCTTGGCCGATGGGGTTTATGATTTCATAATTTGCTCCGCTGCGTTCAAAAATTTCAGCGAACCACTGAAGGCTTTGCAGGAAATGTATCGTGTTATCAAGCCCGGCGGTGCGGCGCTTATTCTGGACATGAACCACGAAGCCACGAGTGAGGATATCGAGAACGAAATTCAAAAATCCGGTATGAAAGGCTTTGATCGCTGGTTTGTCAAACTGTCGTTCCAAACTTTTTTGAAGAACGGCGCCTATACCCGCGAAGGGTTCGAGGATCTGATAGCGCAGACAGACTTCCCGAAACATAAGATCGAAAAACACGGAATCGGCTTTCAAGTCTGGCTGTATAAACCAGAGCAGGACAGCCCCAAAAGTATGATTTAACATACCTCCTGTGGGGCTGCCCTCATTTAAAAATATCTGTTATTTTTCGCTTAGCGTCTCCTTGCGGCCAGGCAAGAACTTATTCAGCAAGATAGCCGCCAGGGAAGCGGCCAGGATTGGCGAACCCAGCAAATATTGCACGAAGGTAGGCAAGGAATACAAGTAATCCTTCGGAATAAGCACTAATGCCAAGGTTAGAATCATCGGAATGGCGACGATGTACATCTCTTTCTCGCCGATCCGCTCGTTCTTCATGACCTGTATGCCGTTAATGGCGATAATGCCGCAGACAATGCAGAATACGCCGCCGATGACAGCCGTCGGGATCGATGCAATTAGAGCAGCCAGCTTACCGGAACAGCCAAAGATAACGAACCAGCCACCAACGGCAAGGAAGACTCGGCGGCTGGCAATCCCGGTAATGGAAATAATGCCGGCATTGGTGGAATAGCCTGTAACCGGAGTAGAGCCGAGCAGAGAGGCGATCAGACAGCTAATGCCTTCGCCGATGACCCCTCGGTTAATATTTTGATCGGTTAACGGTTGATCGATGACATTGCTGACAGCGAACCAGGTCCCCGTTGTTTCAGCGAGCAGCACCAGATAAATAATGACCATCGTGATAATAGCCGAGAAATTGAAGGAGAAGCCGAAGTCGGCAAAGGGGATCTGCGGCATGCTGAACCAGTTGGCTTGGCTAACTGCCGAGAAGTCCAGTACTCCCATAAAATTAGCAGCGATACATCCGCCGATTAATGCGAACAGGACGGACATAATCCGGAATAATGATCCTTTGGTCCCTAGCAGGGAACCGAGGATTACAAAGATCAGCAGCACTGCGCCTGAGATTAGGGCCAGCATCACGTTCTGATTGATCGTCGCATCAGCGGCTTCATAAATATTGTCCCTGATCCCCACTGGCAATAAAGACAGACCCACAATAAAAATGATCGTGCCGCCCACAATCGGCGGAATGAAGGATTTGACGATCTTATTGAACACGCCGCTCATCCCCAAAATAATAACGAGAACCGCACCGACAAGGCTGGCGCCCAGCACGGAATTCCAGCCTAGCTGCCCGCCTCCGCTGGCGGCATAGATGCTGACAATTGCGCCAAGCGGAACATACGAAGGACCTTGAGCGATCGGCAGCTTCATGCAGAAGTAGCTCTGCACAATCGTGGCTAACCCCGCAGCGATAAAGGTAGATTGGATCAGTGCGCTGGACTGGTTGGATTGCAAGCCGATCAGCATGGCGATCAGGAAAGGAACCACATAGACGTCCATTGCTAATACATGCTGCAAGCCCAGAAGGGCGGACTTGCCAAATGATACCTTCTGATCGGGCAGAACTGTTAGCTGCGATGAATGGGTTTGAGCTTGCCCCTGGTTGACTGCTTCTGTTTTCACTGGGATGTACACCTCGAATATTATAGTTTTTTTGTATTTTAACGAGAATGAACCTTCATACCCTGTACCCATACTTCACGGATGTTTTCAGGTCTGGCCAGATAGATGATCTTCTCAAAAATCCCATGCCAGTCTTCATTCTCATCAAAGATCGGCAGCTTGGCAGAAGGCATTTTCGTATCGATGATCTGTACATCCCACGCATAATTCTGTTCAAGGCGACCGATCGGCAGGCTTAGACTCTCACCGCCTCCGGCTGTCGCCAGGTAGAACGCTTCATCGACCGTAATCCGCGACTCCGGAACACCGCGCTTATGTGCGGGGAGGGAAGGATCAACACCATCCTCCAGCATTCTCGAAGAGATGACGGCTTGTCTTATATTATCGAACAGACTCGGCGAGAAACCGCCGGATATGTCCGTGCCCAGCCCGATATCAATGCCTTTGCCATGGAAATGGGCAACCGGAATAACGCTATTGGCAAAATAGGCATTCGAGATCGGGCAGTGCGCAATCGCGGTTCCAGTCTCTGCGAATAAATCCGCATCAGGCTCGTCCAGGAAATTGCAATGCGCCATAACCGACTTCTCCCGTAGCAGGCCGAAATCGCGCAATGCAAAGGCATCATTTTTATCCAATCGATCCCGAACATAACCATGCGCCCAATCGCTTTCACTGCAGTGTGACTGGACATAGGCGTCATATTTGTCAGCAAGCTTGCCCAGGCCTCGCAAAGCTTCATCCGTACAGCTGGGAATGAAGCGTGGTGTTACTACGGGATAGACGCCCTGCTTTGCGGTTTTGGCTAGTTCCCGAACGGCGAGAATAAAATCCTCCGTATCCGCCAGTGCTGAATGGGTATCTGCATCACGGTAATATTCCGGGTTTTGCGCCGGATCATCCATCACCACCTTGCCGACGAGTCCGCGTTGTCCTTTCTTCACACAGAGCTCAGCCAGCAATAGACTGGCCTCTTTATGCACGGTAGCAAAATAAAGTACGGTCGTTGTCCCGTTCGCGAGCAAAGTGCTGACCAGATCCTCATAGACTTTCTCGGCGAAATCAAGATCCGCAAATTTGGATTCCAGCGGGAAAGTGTACGTATTCAGCCAGTCATAGAGCGGAATGTCCAGGGCTGTCCCGGATTGCGCCCATTGCGGTGCGTGCACATGCAGATCGATGAACCCGGGCAGCAAATACTGGCCCTCAGCCAAACGACGGAAGTTGCTCTTGCCTTGATAGGCCTCCAGCAAAGGCTGGTATTCCGCATCCTCCGGAGCGATGACCTTCTTGATCACGCCCTCTGCATTGATCGCAAACAGATAGTCTTTTAATATTTGAACTTCTTTGGCAGAAGTACTGGAAAAAGCAGTTCCTTGAAATAATTGCATATATTGTTCCATAGTTACCGCCTTAATGTTCGTATTTTCATATGATAAAAGCTATTATAATCCGTTAAAACAGATTAGTCCATAACAAAAGACGAATATAGATAACGACTTGTTTAATTGTTGTAGGGAATTCGTTCATTATCTGTAAAATAGAGAGTAAATAATAAAGACGTATCGCTTTATTCTGCATGCAGGTTAAGCGATACGTCTTATTGTTCTGC
Source organism: Paenibacillus sp. 79R4 (assembly GCF_013393165.1). Classification (NCBI taxonomy): domain Bacteria; kingdom Bacillati; phylum Bacillota; class Bacilli; order Caryophanales; family Paenibacillaceae; genus Paenibacillus; species Paenibacillus sp. 79R4. Next base: position 51,927 of record NZ_QJOT01000008.1, read on the forward strand.
TCAGGACTAAGGATCAGCTTTCTAACTTTCTAATTAAGAAGGCATTATGATGGCTTTTGTTACATTTAGCTTAGGATAGGAAGTCATAAATTCCGGCAGTTCCTCAAGGTCAATACGATGGCTGATAAGCGGCTCAATTTGCACAATATTCTGCGCAATGAGTGTAATTGCTTCCTCATGGGTGTACGGGTTGATAAAAGAGCCCATAATTCGCAGCTCTTTGCTAAAGACATCGAAGGGCGAGAAGGATGCTTGCGCATCTGGCGAGGCAACTCCGAAGATCAACACCTGTCCTCCTTTACGCGCTGCTTTAATGGCTAACTCGACTGATTCAGTTCGCCCGACACATTCGATGACGAGATCTGCCGAGCTCAGCAGTCCCGCAGCCTCAGTTGGATCAAATGGTGACACGACATTGTCAGCGCCAAGCTTCAGCAGTGCCTCCCGCTTGTTCGGGTTTGGCTCGCTCACGGTGATGAGCTCAACGCCTGCTGCCTTGACAAGCTGGAGGAACACCTGTCCAATGAAGCCGCCGCCTGCGATCAACACATGATGATTCGCCCGCAGCTCCAATTTCTTGTAGCCGTGCAGCACACAGCCAAGCGGCTCGACCATTGCTCCTTCAAGCATACTTAAATGATTCGGTAGCTTGTAGCAGTTGGAAGCGGGAACGATGCATCGCTCAGCCATTCCGCCGTCCCGTGTCACACCAACGGCATTTAGCTTGTCGCACAGGTGAGCCCGCCCATTACGGCAATACTCGCATGCCCCGCAATAGATATTCGGATCAACGGATACCCGGTCTCCCTGCTGTAGAGTAAATACAGCTTCGCCTACGGCCAAGACGACTCCCGAGAGTTCATGGCCCAGCACAATCGGGGGATTTACCTCAGCTGAGCCTGGGTGACCGTGATAAATATGCTGGTCTGTACCGCATATGCCGCAGCAAGCAATTTGAAGCAGAACTTCATGTTTGCCGGGTGCTGGTTCACTCCACTCTTCAACTTTCATATTTAATGCTCCGTGAAGAACTGCAGCCTTCATGCTCCTCATCTCATTTCTCAATAATATTAAAACCGTGTGATGCTATCCCCATTAGTATTTAAGGCGGACACGCGAAGTGTCTCCCAAGGGATCGTCTTGCCATTGACCTGCTTAACTTGAATCTCTTTGATCTGGCCTGGAAGCAGGTCGAAGAAGTTGTCATTCATGACGAGCCATTCTTCGTCGAGTTCAAGCTTGACCATACGAGCTGCCTGATCTGTCGATATCCGGACAAGATCGGCTGACTTGTCAACGCTTACCCGCAGCTGCGCTGGATTGAATCGCATGTCCTTATAATCGCGCAAGTAGATGAAGTTATCCTCGGTAATAGAGCTTGCAGAACTGGCTACACATACAACATCTGCGGCATTGGCTTCGGCTGTCAATTCCATTTCCGTTAGCGCAGCAATCTGAAGCTTGCTATTTGCAGGTACCGATACGTCGAATTCTTGGATGGACAACACCGATCCATCCATGCGATACACCGTTAGCCGTACTGTATCTTTGTAGTCATCCAGCCTGTCGTTAATTACCCACAATATCAGGTCTTTCCCCGCATCATGATCCGCAGTGATCAGCACAGGGGCAAAAAACTTGCGCGCATAGTGATACGCCGCCTTCGCGAGTCCATAATAGTCGATAACAGACCAGCTTGTTCCCGGCCAGCAATCGTTCAATTGCCAGAACAGAGCCCCGCTTGTCTCCGGTTTGTTGCGGCGGTAGTGTTCGATGCCGTATTTTAATCCTTCCGCTTGGGTTAGCATAGAGTAGTCCAGATACTCTTCTATATTCCCCGGAGCACCTGTAAATCCTTCCATGAGCAGAATTCCCTTCGCATGATGGATATCCTTATTGCGGTACTTCATCTCATCGCTGCCCCAGAAGAATTGATTCTCGGGGATGTTGCGCTGCAAAGTGTAGCGATTGGATGATGCATGCATGCCGAATTCGCTTGCGAATCGGGTCGTGTCGCCTTTGAACTTCTTGAAGGATAAACCGTCCATGCTATAGTCCTGCAACTGCGGCTGACCGAACTCCCGTGGTTCAATATTGCCATGCCACACTTGCCAGTTATGAGTGTCGCCTTCCTCACGCGAGTTGTGGTCATTCCCCCCGTAAGGAGAACTTGGCCAGAAAGTCCGTGTTGGATCTAGCGTCTCCAGCAGAGCTGGCATCAGCTCGTGGTAAATCTTCTCGCCATAAAATGGATGAGGGATCTCTCCGCTTGAACGAAGCGCCTCGTACAGCCAATCGTTCTCGTTATTCCCGCACCATAAAGCCAGGCAAGTTCGACTACGCAGTCGTTTTACGACTTGCTCGATCTCCCGCCGCACATTATTCATGAAGTTGCGATTATAGTCCGGATATAAGGCACAGGCAAACATGAAGTCCTGCCATACCAGTAAACCAAGCCGATCACATTCATCGTAGAAAATATCGCGTTCATAGATGCCGCCTCCCCAGACACGCAGCATGTTCATATTGGCGTCTTTTGACATATGAATGAGATGCTGGTATCGAGAATCTGGCACAGCAGCCATGAAGCTGTCTATAGGAATCCAGTTGGCTCCTTTGGCAAACAGCTTTATACCATTTAATACGAAGGTAAAGGTCTGCTGTCCATGTTCATCCCGCTGCATAAGTTCAACCGTACGGATGCCAAATGGCTGCTCATGTACGTCAACAGACTTTTCGTTATATAGAAGCGTTACTTTCAAATGGTATAAATACGGTACACCTAGGTCGTGCGTCCACCATAAGGATGGGTTTGAAATGTTTAGACATGCTTCGCTGCTTAAGCTATATGCACAAATTGCACCGTCTTGGACCAGTCCATTACAACGATCGAATGGGATTATTTCTGAGGCGACCCGGTTGTTTTCGGTATCGATCAATTCCACATAAGCCGAGCAAGGCTTGTCTTTGTTGAATGACAATACGTCTACTGTTACTTCAACAGCTGCTGCCTTGTCCGTTATTGTTGATGTGCGGGCGAATACGCTATCTATATAAGCGTTGCGGCGCTTGAGGAGATGTACCCCCTTCCAAATACCTGCACATACAAGCCGTGGACCCCAGTCCCATCCATAGTGGTATTGAGCCTTGCGTGTCCAAATTCGCTTCTTGCTGAAACCGGACCAATAATATTGCATTTTGGCTTGAGCATGCAGATGTACGGGATCAATTTTGACGGCAAGGACATTCTTGCCTTTCTTCAATTCACGTGTAACTTCAAATGAATGGGCAATAAACATATTGTCAGTGGAGTCAAGCTCCACCCCGTTCAGGTACACAGTTGCATAAGTATCCAACCCATCGAAGACCAATTCAATGCGTTCCTGGTCATCCTGTTCGCCAAACCACTCAAAGGTGTTGCGATACCACCATACCTTGTCCTCGACCCAGCGCGACTGTTGATCGTTATGTCCATAGAAAGGATCTGCAATAATCCCCCGCTCGATCAACGTGCTGTGCACATCGCCAGGTACTTTGGCAGTCATCCAGAAATAGTCAATATACTCGGGAGAGGCAACCTCCAAATCGCGAGCTTCACCTACATCGAAATCCCGCAGCTTCCAGTTCTCTTGTAGTTCCATATGATTCTCCATTCCGAAGCAAGCCAATAACCTGAGGCTATACTTATAGTTCCATGATTGAAACTGTCATAATAACATTACAAAAAAATGATAATGTGAGTGAATTTAAATTACAAATGATTAGTAATCTCATTACTAAAACATTATTGATTAGCCTTAATTTAATGTCAAATAAATTGCTGCCAAAGGGAGTATAGTTTTTAACAGTACCATTAATACTAATATTGACCGCTTTTTTTTGTAACGTTATAATTATTTGTAATGTTTAAATTTGAATTTGGAAAGGAGGGACTCTCTGATGAAATCTAAAGTAACAATGCAAGATATTGCTGATCAGCTCAATCTCTCCAAAAATTCTGTATCACAGGCTATATCCGGCAAGGATGGAGTAAGCGAAGAGACGAGAAAGCTAATTCTTGATACAGCGGAACAAATGGGTTATATCTACCAGGCGGGACGCAAGAAGAGCCAGACGGATCAGTCCGGATATATTGCTTTAATTGCATCCGACTTTGCTTTTGCCCAAAAGGGCTTTTTTGGTGAAATCTACTTAAGCGTGGAGCAAGAGACGAGACAGCGTGGTAAACAATTGCTAATTCAATCCATTAGCCAAGAATCCGAAGAAGCGCTGATCCTGCCACCCATATTAGAGAATCAAGGTGTAGAAGGTATACTTATCCTCTCTCATCTAAGTACACCTTATATGAATAAGGTGATTTCCAAAGGGCTCCCAACCGTACTGATCGACCATCATTATCCGGCTGTAAAGGCAGATTGCATATTGACGAACAATCGCTTCGCAGCCTATGAAGCCATTCATTATCTGACTGAGCTGGGTCATCGGAATATCGGTTTTGTGGGCGACATCAATTTTTCTCCAAGTTATTATGAACGATATGAGGGATTCCGACTCGCGATGCGGGAAGCTGGGCTTGAAATGCGCAAGGAATGGCTCTTGCTGGATGCAACGGAACAAACTGAATATATGATGAATGCCATCAAATCAATTGCTGATCAACCCACGGCTTGGTTTTGCGTTAACGATGGTCTTGGCTTCATTCTAAATTCGACGTTACAGCAACAGGGCTTTCAAATTCCGCAGCAGGTATCGATTTGCAGTTTCGATAACGGGCAATTGTCCCAATTATCTACACCACTAACTACGACGATGGGAATTGATTTGAAGACATTTGGACGCAAGGCTGTGGAGCAATTATTCTGGAGAATGGATCATAAGCACGAGCCATTTGTGGAAATATTGCTGCCAACTATGCTGATTGCTAGAGAATCGACAACGAGACCAAGAGAGTCAAATGTTTTGATATAATGCTCTGGAACAGACTGCATGGAATTTATTCCTGCGGTCTTTTTTTGTGCTCTTTTACTGTAATTATTAATAATCCTTTGTAATGTTTAAGGTTATCTTTGGGCTATTACTAAGGAAAATTTATAGAAATATAGCTATAATAAGCCCTGCTAACTTTAAAATGTCACCTTAAAATAATGACAAAGAACATTACAAATGTGATTATAGTAACTTGATTTATTTTGATGATAATGTACAATTAATGTTACAATGAGGATTTGGATCATAATCTAATAGATGGATAATCTAAATTTTTTTAATGAAAAAGGATAAGAAGGTGGTCTAAACTAACTAAAATATTTTGTTGGAGAAGCATTAATGGTGGTAATTTACGTTTGACAAGCGGAATTTTATGTTTAATAATGTTTTTAACCGCTTACAATAATTTATAGTAATTAATTTTGTAACGTTACTATATCTTGTTTGTAATACAGGGATAAAAGGAATGAAGTGAGAGCATTTTATTAATGAGGAGGCTATACTATCATGAAAAGGAAACTTTTGCTAATTCTTGCTCTAACTGCGATGGTTGCTAGTGTACTTGGAGGATGTTCGAAAGGCGGAGGTGCTGAAAGTGCAGATGGAGTAATCTCCATCGATTTCTGGGCAGCGCCAAATCCACCCCAACAAGTATTCTGGAAGGAAATGGCTAATAAATATGCTGCCGTTAACCCTAAGGTGAAAGTTAATGTAAGTGCCATCAAAGAATCTCCAAGTTCCGAAGCAAGTATTCAGGCGGCAATTGCAGGCGGCAATGCGCCTACGATTTCCGAAAATATCAACCGTGGCTTCGCCGCTCAGCTGTCTAACAGTAAAGCGCTTGTCGCACTTGAAGAACTGCCACAATTCAAGGAAATCATTGAAAAACGCAACATGGCAGAAACGATTAAGCCTTGGGAATTTGCTGATGGTCATCAATACGTGCTTCCGATCTACTCCAATCCGATGCTGATCGGCTGGCGTACAGATATTCTTAAGGAAATCGGCTATAATGAGCCGCCAAAAACATATAGCGAAGTACTTGATGCAGCAAAGAAGCTAAAAGCAAAATACCCTGATAAATTCATGTGGGGGAAAGGTGCTGACTTGGCTGATCCTACGGCCTGGAAGCGTTGGTTTGATTTCTTCATCATGTATAACGCTGCTTCCGATGGCAACAAATTTATCGAAGGCTCCAATTTTGTAGGTGATGAGAAGGCCGGTATAGAGATGCTTACGTTTGTAAGTGATCTTGTGAAGGAGAAAGCGGTCCTTACCAAGCAGGCAACAGACCCATTTGAAACAGGCTTGGGTGTGTTCACCGATATCGGTCCATGGACGTTTGATATGTGGAAAGAAAAATATCCTGAATTGAAATACAAAGAAAACTATGATCTTACGTTGCCTCCGGTACCAGACAATATGGATCCGGCTGATTCCAAGACTTATGCCGATGCGAAGGGGCTTGTGATCTTTGCAAGCGCTCCGAAAGATAAACAAGAGGCTGCTGCAGAATTCCTCAAATGGGTATATTCCGATAGTGCCAATGATGTTGCTTGGTTCCAAAAAACAAACTTGCCTCCTGCGCGTGACGACTTGATGGAGCTTGAAGAGTTCAAAAATGTCATAGCAGAGAAGCCAGAGCTTGGACCTTTTGCAGAAGCTGTATCCAAGGCAGTTCCTTCTATTGATAATCCACGCTTTAATGAACTGCAAACGTTGATTGGTTCAGAAGCTTTTAACAAAATTGTTCGTGGCGAAATTGATCCGCAGACGGCTTGGAATAATATGAAGAAAGCCATTGAAGGGGAACTTCAGCAATGATCAATAAACAAAATAATCGGTTGGGCTGGCTCTTTGCCAGTCCCTACCTTATTTTTGGACTTATATTTTTCCTGGGCCCGCTCGTCTGGTCGTTCTATCTTGCCTTTACAAATTGGGACTTGATAGCACCGACGTATGATTTTGTGGGGTTCAAAAACTTTGCGAAGGCATTGGCATCACCGGGTGTACAATCTTCGTTCTGGGTTACGTATAAGTTCATGCTGCTATTTGTGCCACTTGTTACTGTGATGTCTTTGGCAGTAGCTGTATTGGTACAGGGGTTGCCAAAGTTAAAGAGCTTGTATCTGATTGGCTTCTTCTTGCCATATCTATCTTCAGGGGTTGTATCTTCTCTGATTGCCAAAGGCTTTTTGTCTTATAACAGCCCTGTAAATCAATTTTTGCGCAATACCTTTGGTTGGGATATTGACTGGCTTGGATCACCTATCTCAGCCCTTGCTATTGTAGGAATTATTCTGGCCTGGAAATTTACCGGTTATTATGCGCTCATACTAACCTCAGGTCTTGAGAGTATTGATCGTGAAGTGTATGAAGCTGCCGCGATTGATGGTGTTACGGATCGTCAGCGGTTCTGGAAAATTACGTTGCCGCTGTTATACCCAGCTCTCTATACAACCTTAATATTATCCTTTGGGGTCACTTTCGGAATATTTACAGAGGTGTACCAGTTAACAGGCGGTGGGCCAAACTATGCAACGAATACATGGCAGATGGAGATCTACAATCAGGCCTTTACGAATCTGCAAGCAGGATATGCATCCGCAATTGCTATCCTGGCGTCTGTAGTGACCTTTATCTCCATTTTCGTGATTAGAAAACTTCTGGAAAGTTGGGGTAAGCGAAATGGTTGGGTCTAAAAGAAAAAGCAAACTTCGTCTTTCAATCCGATATATTGTTGCGACAGCGCTGTTGCTTGTAATGGTCTACCCTTACCTGTATATGGTGCTTAACTCCTTTGCAGATTGGACACAGATTGATAAGCAGCTTGTACCCTCGAAATTTACGTTGAAATCATATGGATGGTTGTTCACGGGTGGAGAAGTTGGTATTGCCAGACCATGGGTGAACTCATTTTTTAACAGTATTCTTGTGTCCTTGGCATCTACGGCTCTTATGATGTTGTTTGGTGTCATGGTAGCATATGCGCTGTCCAAGCTGAATTTCAGAGGACGCGATACGGTGAATAACTTTGTATTGTTCCACATGTTCTTTCCGGCGATTATACTGCTCATCCCTCAGTTTCTCGTGATTCAAAAGGTGGGGCTGTATGATACGTACTGGGCTATGATCATTCCAAAGGCTGTCAGCTTATGGGCGATCTTTATGTACACCAACTTCTTCAAGGCAATTCCTACTGTATTCATTGAAGCGGCAAAGCTTGATGGGGCCTCTGACTTCAAGATTCTGTATCGAATTATGATGCCGATGTCGAGGTCTATCACAGCTGTCATCTTCTTATTCTTGCTGATGGAACGTTGGACAGAACTCCTATGGGATATGCTTGTTGTGCGCAGTGATAATATGCTGACCCTGAACGTACTCTTATCCCAAATGTTCGGACCTTATGGAAGCTATCCGGGTCCTTTGTATGCAGCATCCGTAATTCTTACGGTTCCGATTATCATCATGTTTGCGATCTTTGGTAAGAAGTTCAAGGAAGGCATGCAGTTTAGTCTTAAATAATAGGGTGCCATTATTTTTCATCCTGATGAGCATAGCATGAGGTGGTATTGTGGGAGCAGCGGAGATAGATTCCAAGGTTTTGTGGTGGCGCCGTACTGTTTTCTATGAGATTTACATGCCAAGCTTTTGCGATGGCAACGGAGACGGCGTGGGTGATTTTGTGGGGATAACTTCGAAGCTGGATGATCTAAAGACATTAGGGATCGACGGCATATGGCTAACCCCGTTCTACAAGTCGCCAAAAGTGGATAACGGCTACGATATTGCGGATTATTACAACATGGATCCTGACTATGGAACGATGAAGGACTTTGATGCTTTTATAGAAGCCGCTCATCAGCGTAATATCCGCGTCATCGTGGATCTTGTATTGAACCATACTTCTTCCGCACACCCGTGGTTCCAAGCGTCCAAATCTTCTAAGGACCATCCCAAGCGTGATTGGTATATCTGGAAAGACCCTGTAGATGAAGGCATGCCGAACAACTGGGAGTCTTTCTTTGGGGGTCCGGCCTGGGACTATGACGAAGCAAGCGGACAGTATTACTATCATGCGTTCGCAAAGGAACAAGTCGATTTGAACTGGGCAAATCCAGAAGTCAGAGAAGCCATGAAGGAAGTGATGGGCTTCTGGTTGGATAAGGGCGTAGATGGATTCCGCCTTGATGTCATTAACTTTTTGAAAGTGTCCGCTCAATTCCCAGACAATCCATATCAGGACAATGGAGAGCAGGATCATCGATATGACAAGGATCAGGACGGAATTCTGGATACGATTCGAGAAATTTGCGAATTCGTTCATCAGCGTGAAGGGGTCTTTATGGTTGGTGAAGTAGGTTCTGAGGATATGTCGCTCCTGAAGCGGTATAGTGGGAATGGTCTTCTTGATGTTGTGTTTAACTTCAACCTGGGTAGTCAGGAGCACTATCAGCCGAACCAGCTGATGGATCAAATTCTTCTGATGGAACAGGTACATCGCCCAGATCAGGTTCCGACCTTGTTTTTCAGCAGTCACGATATGGCAAGGCATATTAGCCGTTTTGGCGAAGGGAATCCTGAACTTGAAGTGCTTCGCGCAAAGCTGATGGCAACCTTTATGCTTACAGGTAAGGGTGTCCCTTTCCTTTATTACGGAGAAGAGGTCGGGATGAGGGATTATTACTGCCCTTGTATTGAGGATATGAGGGATATTCAAGGGCTAATGCATTATCAGTTGGCAAAAGCAGAAGGGTTGTCGGAAGAAGAAGAGCTTCGACGCGCGAATGAGAAGAGCCGTGACAAATCGCGTACCCCGATGCAGTGGGACGGAAGCGAATATGGAGGCTTCTCTAATGTGAAGCCGTGGATCGCGATGGGACCGGGCCATAATCAGATTAATATAGAGGCTGAGCGGACAAAATTGGATTCGATCTATATTTATTATCAGCAACTGCTAATGCTTCGGAAAGATCATCCCTCGCTTGCTGAAGGGGGCTACTCCAATATCGAGTGTAGAGGTAATACGTTGATTTATACGAAAAATATATCAGAAGACGTATCATTTGTTGCGCTCAATTTTGGAGCAGAGTCTGTGGAAATAAGCCTGGCCGAAGTGGAGAACCTTTCGCTTCAATTTGCAATTGCCTCACAGCCTCTGGAGGATGACCAAACAGATAGCAAGATCATATTGCAGGGTCATACTGGCGCAGTATGGATCAGCCGTAAATAAGTTTTTATATTGATATTGATCTTATTTTAGTTATTTCATTGATATAGCAAGGGTAAATAGCAACGAAAACAGGATAGGAAAGGGAGAAATCCACCATGGCATTGTATAAATCCGATGTGAAAACATGTGAAACGTTATTGAAGGAGTACCAGGCGAAGGATTCACTGGCCAAAGACCCAGTAAAACTGAGCTTTACTGGCGTAGGTAACAAGGATGTATATAACATTACGGCTCCTTTTGAAGACCAGGGCGAACTGGTTATTGCAGGCCGTGTGGAATCCAGGGACAGCGAACATTCTGAAATTCATTTCTTTGTTGAAAAGGGCGGGGATTGGGTGCCCCGCGAAGGTGCGCCTGTATTTACCCTTCAGGATCCATTTTTCACTTTTATTCATGGTGAGCTTGTTCTAGGCGGTGTTCAGATATTTCCGCATCCTACACAAAAAAATGCGTTGATGTGGCGGACGGTGTTCTACAAAGGGAGAAGCATTCAGCAATTGACCCCATTTTTTGTTGGTCCGGATGCCATGAAGGATCTTCGTCTAGTGGAGCTTTCCAATGGAGAAATCGGCGTATTTACTCGCCCTCAAGGAGAGAAAGGTGGACGCGGGAAGATTGGCTTCACAACAGCCAGGAGCCTCCAAGAGCTGTCGATCGCACTGGTGAATGACGCCCCGCTGCTTCAAGATCAATTTGTTGATGAGGAATGGGGCGGAGCCAATGAACTTCATATCTTGAAAAATGGACTTGTTGGCGTTCTTGGTCATTTTGCCTCGTTTGATGATGAAGGAAATCGTTATTATTATCCGATGATATTTGCGCTCGATCCTGCAACAGGAGAGTATTCTGACATTGAACTGATAGCGACTCGTAACAAGTTCCTTCCAGGTGCAACGAAGCGTCCGGATTTGGTCGAGGTTGTATTCAGTGGTGGATTGGTGCGAAAAGCGGATGGAACAGCTGATTTGTATGCGGGTATCAGTGATGCTGAAGCGCATCGCTTGACAATTGCTGATCCATTTTTGAAATTTGAGCAAAATTAAGCTTAGGATTGGAGTACGAGACACCATGAATATCTATAGATACGAAGAGAACCCACTGATAACACCTGCCGATGTTAGGCCGCATCGGGATGATTTTGAGGTCATTGGCGCATTCAATGCAGGCGTTGCCGAATACAATGGAGAGATTTTATTGTTGCTTCGTGTGGCAGAACGTCCTATCAGCAAGGATTCGATGATTGTGAAAGCTCCTGTATATAATGTGGAAACGAAGCAGCTTGATATTATCGAATTGCGTAAGGATGACAAGCGATATGACTTCTCCGATCCACGCGTTATTCGCAATGTATCGAAGAGCGCGACGTTCGATTATTTGACCAGCTTATCATATATCCGTATTGCTCGCAGCAAGGACGGGCATCGCTTTACAATTGACGACGAACCGTTGGTATATCCATCCCAGTCCCTTGAGACGTTTGGGATCGAGGATCCGCGTGTGACCCAAATCGGGGATACGTATTACATTTACTTCTCCGCTGTATCTCCGGTTGGTGTTGGCGAATCGATGGTATCGACGAAGGATTTCATAAACTTGACTCACCATGGCATGATTTTTGGACCTGACAACAAGGATGTATTGATCTTCCCGGAGAAGATTAACGGTAAATTCTATGCGCTGCATCGTCCCACGACGAGGAGTACTGGCAATCCGGAGATGTGGATCGCTGAATCTGACAATTTGCTGTATTGGGGCAACCACAAGCACCTGGCAGGTCTTCGTGAAGGCATGTGGGATAGCGGCCGAATGGGCGGAGGCGCAGTTCCATTTAAGACGGAGAAGGGCTGGCTGGAACTTTATCATGGCGCAACACTGGATCATCGCTATTGCATGGGTGCGCTCCTATTGGATCTGAACGATCCATCCAAGGTGCTTGCCCGCTCTGAGCAGCCGATTATGATGCCAGAAGCTGATTATGAAAAGAAGGGCTTCTTCGGCGATGTTGTCTTTTCCTGCGGAGCTGCTGTTCATGGCGATGTTGTGAGAATGTATTACGGTGTATCTGATACATCGATGGCATGTGCCGAACTTAGCGTACAAGAAATTCTCGACAGCTTAAAATTTGAATAAAATATACGGCGCTGATCAATAAGGGACGCCGGCTTAGAACAAACCCCACCATATCTCTGGTGGGGTTTTAGGTTTAAACGGATAGCAATCTGTACTTTTATGATCTTAAGAGAACACATCCAGCCCTTCCATCCTGGACAGGTAGAGCTTGATACGCTGGCGGATGTCTCCAAGCTCTGAATAAGTGACGTTTAGCGCAGTGTGGTAGCAGAAGCTGGGGAAAATCTCGCGATAGACGAAATAACGTGATGGCAGCTTAACCTTTCCATGTCCATTCCATTCCGCCGCGCTTTTGAGGCTAGGGATACTTAATGTATTTTGCCGAATGGTCAGCTGGGTGTTGTCAGACATCATGAAGTTAATAAAGGCTTGAGCTGCCTGCTTATTCTTGGAGTTCCTGTGAATCGCCAGGCCGATGGCAATGACCAGAGTCCGGGGCGTGCCCAGATAGGGCAGCGGCGATATATCATAGGAGAAATCGACGTCCTTGATCTTGTTCAGGCAGAAGTAAGACGTCAGGATCATCGACACCTTCTGCTGGCAAAATAGCATCTCAGCATCGTCATCATTCTCCGATCTGAACGGCGGAAAAACCTGATCGAGCAGTTCCTTAGATATCTGCAAACTCTCGGTAAGCGCGGCTTCATCAAGGTTCAGCTGCTTGTCCTCACCGTTGCTGCGATGAAAGCGGACGTTATTCTGCAGCAGGAAGATAGGCCAGCGATTATCGGATAAATAGTGGAAGAAGAACCCGTGGCGAACTGTACCTTCGGCGAGTAACTTCGCGGTTTTTTTGACGGTATCCCATGTCCAGCTGCTGTCTGGTTCCGCCAGTCCCTTCTCAGAGAAATGCTGTTTATTGTAGCAAAGAATGATCGGCGAGAATAAGAAGGGCTGTACATATAAGTTCCCATCACGCATAAAAGGTTCCGTCAAGACCGGATAGACCCCTTCTATCGGCTGCAGCGGCTCTAATAGCTCAGGCGGGCTGTCAGACTCTGCAAACAGCTCAAAATTCTGATTGTTAATCGCCATTACATCAATGTCATCGGTCTCCATAAAATCTCGCATCGTTGGTTTCGCGTGGCTTGAGGGCATCGGGATCATAGTGACGCGGATCAGCGGATGCTGCTTATGAAATTCGTCCACCAATGCCTTGAGATCAGCTTCCTCGAAAAGCGAGGGATAATATCCGAATTTAATGGATACCCCGGCAGGTGCTTGCCGAATACGATTGCCTACGCGCGGTATTTTCTCAATGAACCCTTCAGATACCAGTAGATCCAATCCCTTGCGTACGGAGTTCTTGCTTAATTGAAACCGCTCGGCTATATCGTTCTCGGAGGGGAGAAAGCTTCCTTCTGCCCAAATTCCGGTTATGATTTCGTTCCTTAATGAAGCCAGCATTTCCTCATAACGTCTTCTAAAGGTAGAGCGCTTGGGTCCTTTCGTCATTTCTATACACCTCTATTCCAATAAATACCTTATTATCAAATGATTAATTATATCATTACTAAAGAAAGGTCAAAAAGTCCACTTTTGATACGAATAGCGATCGAGGCAAATTCAAGGCTGAGCGTCCGCGACACTAATATGGTTCTTGTGTTCAAATTACAATTGACAGCGTTTTCTAACTTAGATTATAATCTGTTGTGAACCAGATAAGCAACATAATTATGTGATTGAAATTAATGATATATTTTATTCTTATGATGACAAAGGAGGGTTATAGCCTGTTTAATGCAGGTTTCTGGAATTATTATGTTATACATCTGGTTCATAGTGGCGGATGTGTTCTCACCTCAAGTGTGAATATTCGTGGATGAATCATAGAAAGGCGGCGTTCCAATATGGAAGCATTGAAAATTCTTGTCACGATGCCGAAGGGCGAAATCTTTGATACCTTCTTCAATGAAGATTTAAAATCGAAGCTGGAAGAGATCGGCGAGGTCATCTGGAATGATAGCACAGCACAATATACCAAATTCCAAATATGTGAGAAAATCAAGGATGTCGATATCTGCGTTACAGGCTGGGGGACGGTGACTTTTGACGAAGAAGTATTAAATCACGCCAATAAGCTTCGTCTAATTGCACATACAGGCGGTTCCGTTAGACCCTATGTTACGGATGCCGCATATGATTGCGGGATTCGTGTGGTAAGCGGCAATGAAGTGTTCGCCGAGTCGGTAGCAGAGAGTGTAATTGCTTATGCATTGGCATCTTTGAGGGATATTCCGCGTTATTCCGGCGATTTGAAGCGGGGAATCTGGCCATCAGGCTTCTATAATAAAGGGCTGTTAGATAAGACGGTAGGCTTGGTAGGCTATGGCATGATCGCGAAGATGGTTGTTGAGATGCTGAAGCCGTTCCACGTCAAGATCAAGGTGTTCTCTCGTCATATTTCTCAGGAGGAATTGACGAAGCATCATATGGAGAAGGCGGAGCTCCCTGAAATATTCTCGACCTGCGATATCGTCTCTATTCATAGCGGCATGACACAGGAAAATTATCATCTGATTACAGAAGAACTGCTTAATATGATGCCTGAAGGTGCTCTTCTTATTAACACGGCACGCGGAGCTGTCATCGATGAAGAAGCTTTGTGCAGAGTGCTTGCGAAGGAGAAGATTCATGCGGTACTTGACGTATACGAAGTTGAGCCGCTGCCGGCTGATCATAAGCTGTTAGAAATGAGGAATGCTATTTTAATGCCGCATATGGGTGGGCCAACGATTGACCGACGTTTGATCGTAACTCGCTCAGTAATTGGAGATATTAAGCTCTTTTTGCTAAACAAGCCCATGAAGTGCGAAATCGATCGCGCCTATGCGGCCAAGATGTCGACCCATTAGAGATTAGAGATAAATAGGAGGGATAAGGATGGAGGTATTCGTCAAGGGTGCGCCGGAAGATGCTCAGGATATTATAGACTTTGCGGATATGGTTTTTAGTAAAAATTCGGGACCACATGATTTTGCCCAATTGGTTCCAAAACTCTATAGTGATGGAGCGGATACGCAGAAGTATCACTATCTGGTCAAAGAGAATGGGAAGATCAAGGCGATGGTCTGCGTACTGCCGGTTACCTGCAATGTAGCAGGCATACCATTGAAGGTTGGATGCATAGGTTCCGTATCCGTGCATCCGCGTTCGCGTGGCAAAGGCTATATGCAGAAGCTGATGAACATGGCAGTGGAAGACATGAAGGCACAGGGTTATTCCATGAGTGTTCTTGGTGGTCAACGCCAGCGGTATGAGTTTTTTGGCTATGAGCCGGCAGGGATCAAGCTTGAATTTACGTTAACCTCAGATAATATTCGCCATAAATACAAAGGGCTGGATTCAAGCGGAATTCGCTTTGAACCTTTGTTTGATGATAGTTCGCAGCTTGATGATGCTTATCAGTTGTATCAGCAAGGGGTCGTCAACGGGGCTCGAACCAAGGGGCAGTTTGCCACTATTTTGAGAACATGGAAAGCAGAGCCGCTGCTTATTTTAGAGAATAGCAAGTTTATTGGATATGTGGTCTTGTCTAAAGAGGGTAACGGCGTACATGAGCTTGAAATGATTGACCCTACTCTGCTGCCGGTAGTTAGCAAAGCGCTGAGTGCAGAGAGAGGGCTCGACGAGCTTCATTTTACGGTTCCTCCCTATGATCTTGGGAAGATCGCCTTATTAGGCGATGTATGCGACTGGTATAGAACTAGCTTTGAATATAATTATCATATTATGGATTATCCCTCGGTGATCGAGGCGTTCTTGAGATGCAAAGCGCAGAGCAGGATGCTGCAGGACGGCCGTATTGTACTTGGAATTGAAGGCTCTGACATTGTAGAAATCGTTGTGCAAAATAATCAGGTCGTCGTGAACAAATATGATCCTGACCCTACAGACATCCAGGCGCAAATGACCCTGACGAAACGGGAGGCCACTGCTCTGTTTTTCTCTCCGTTAAGCGAATATACGAACGGGAAGCAGACAACACGGCCATTGAACCTTCCTTCGGGCTGGTTGCCACTGCCTTTGTATATCCCGTCATTGGATATCTGCTGACTTGGAAGCCATAAAATGATCTGGAAAGCATAAAAACAACTTTGAGGTTGAGCTTTCAACTTTTCGCACCGCGCGCAGCTCCCAGCGCGCGGTGCATTGCTGTATGACGGCGGTCGGCCAAACCACATTAAGAAGTTGTTTTTTGCCCCAATTGTTGGATAGAGATCGCTTAAACAGTTCGCCGTCGTTTCGTACATCTAACGGAACTCCAAGCCCTTATTTGCGGGAAAAAAGGGTGATTAATTTTCTAACGGAAATGTGAGGCGTTATTTGCTTCAATCGAGCTGAAAAAGGGCGAGAAACGCAAAATAAGGTACTCTATTTCCGTTAGATTCTGCTAGGCTGTAATTTTGGCGAAATAGCGGCATGTATTTCCGTTAGGGAGAGGAGGAATCAGGAGGAAGCCGTAACTTTTGATGATACGCCGAGCCCCAGGATCTCCGCAGGACTAAGGTACGATGATACGCCGCACCCGGGATTCCCGCAGAACTAAGTTTCGATGATACGCCGCACCTAGGGCTGCCGCAGAACTAAGGTTCGATGATACCTCCCGCCCCCAGGAACTCCGCAGAACTATGGTACGATGGTACCCCGCCCGCGGGATTCCCGCAGAACTAAGATTTGCTGAAATCTCGCCCCCCAGGGCTGCCGCAAAACTAAGATCGATGATGTGCCCGCGGTATCTTCGCAGAGGATAGGTCGCTTAAGCAGCTCGCACACTTATTTCTAACGGAACTCCAAGCCCTTATTTGCGAGAAAAGAGGGTAATTAATTTTCTAACGGAAATGTGAGGCGTTATTTGCTTCAATGGAGCTGAAAAAGGGCGATAAAACGCAAAATAAGGTACTCTATTTCCGTTAGATTCTGCTAGGCTGTAATTTTGGCGAAATAGCGGCATGTATTTCCGTTAGGGAGAGGATAGCCAGAAGGGAGCCGTAACTTTTGATGATGCCCCGCCCCCAGGACCTTAGCAGAACTAAGATACGATGATCCCCCGCCCCCAGGACTACCGTAGAACTAAGGTTCCATGATACGCCGCCCCCAGGACCTTAGCAGAACTAAGATACGATGATCCCCCGCGCCCCAGGATATCCTAAGTTCTGATGATGCCCCGCTGCCAGACCTCCGCAGAAAGGAGATAGAGAGCCTGCTTCTGCGGGGGGAGTGCCATGTCGATTGTCCCGCCTGCCGATGAAGCTCTTTGTCTACCATCCGTCGAATTGGAACGACGCTGGGTGAATGGGGCGGTTGGAGAAAAGAAAAGCGCCGCTCACAGCCCAATTTCCCAGGGAGTAAAAAATTTTAGTAGTAATTCCGAGTAATCTGATGTAAAATGACAGAAATAAATTTTTCGGAAAATGCTGAGAGTGCAAAGAAGTCTAGAAAGGGTTGGGCATCATGATTACTTTATCCAATATTCAAGTTACCTTCGAAACGGGATCGCAGTCAGTAACCGCCGTTCGGGATGTCAGCTTACACGTTGATGCGGGAGATGTGTATGGCATTGTCGGCTATAGCGGGGCTGGGAAGAGTACGCTGGTCCGTGTGATTAATCTGCTGCAGCGGCCTACGGCAGGAACCGTTGAGGTGAATGGCCGCGATCTGCTGGCCCTGCAGCCCAAGGAATTGCGCTCGGCAAGGAAGAAGATCGGGATGATCTTTCAGCATTTTAATCTGATGAACTCCAGAACGATCTATGACAATGTGGACTATCCATTGAAAAGCTCCAAGCTATCCAAGACCGAGAGAGATCGGAAGGTTAAGCAATTGCTGGAATTGGTAGGCTTATCGGATAAGCTGAATGCCTATCCCTCCCAATTGTCAGGGGGGCAGAAGCAACGGGTAGCTATAGCAAGGGCGTTGGCTAATGATCCGGAGATCTTGCTATGCGATGAAGCGACCAGCGCTCTGGACCCAAAGACGACGCTATCTATTCTCGAGCTGCTGAAGAAATTGAATCAGACGCTGGGTCTGACGATCGTCATTATTACGCACGAAATGCAGGTCGTGAAGGAGATCTGCAACAAGGTGGCCGTGATGGAGGCCGGAAGAATTGTGGAACAAGGCGATATCGTCTCGATCTTCAGCCGCCCGCAAAATACGCTGACTCGCGATTTCATCAATACAGCTACCCATATCGATCAGACGCTGGAGAAGCTTACGCTCCATCCGTCTCTCGTTCATCTGAAGGATAACGATATGCTGTGCAAGATTTCCTACATCGGCGATAGCACAAGCGAACCGGTTATTTCCGAGCTTACCGCCCGGTATCGAGTGAAGACGAATATTCTGTTCGCAAATGTAGAGATTTTACAGCAGACGCCGATCGGCAATCTGATTGTGGTTCTGTCAGGCTCCCCCGGCGATCTGGAGGAAGCTCTACTCTATTTGCAGGCAGCCCAGGTCGATGTTGAAACTATCGATTCCCGACTTCTTGAGGACAGAAAGGTAGGTGAGCCTGTATGAGTGAGTTTTTTACAAAGTATTTCCCTAACATCTGGAATTTAAGAGAGGATATCCTGATAAGTACTTATGAGACGATTTACATGGTGGTCGTTACCTCGTCATTTTCCGTGTTATTCGGGATACTGCTCGGCGTTGTCCTCGTCGCTACAGACCGGGGAGGGATTCTGGAGAACAAGCTGGTGTACAGTGTCCTGGAGAAAATTATTAACCTGTTCAGATCCATTCCGTTCATCATTCTTATCGCGGTTGTCGTGCCGCTGACCCGTCTTATTACGGGGACATCGATCGGCATGAATGCCGCAATCGTACCCTTGGTCATCGGTATCGTGCCTTTCTATGCAAGGCAAATCCAGAATGCGCTGGTCGAGGTCGATCCCGGAATCGTGGAAGCAGCACAATCCATGGGGTCGGGGCCGATTGAGATTATTTTTCGCGTATATTTGAAGGAAGGTCTGACCGGAATTATCCGCGCTTCCTCGGTGACGATTATCAACCTGATCGGACTTACGACGATGGCTGGAGCGATTGGCTCGGGCGGCTTGGGCAGCCTGGCGATCAATAAGGGGTACAATCGGTTCCAGTCCGATATTACGCTCGTAGCTACAATTTTGATCTTGATTCTAGTATTCGTCTGCCAATTCATCGGCGATTATTTTACCAAAAAGTCAACGCATTAACACGAGAGCTTAACAGCGGTTTATACAGTATGCCGCTTCTAGCGGAGTACTGAATGAAATATATAACACTACAAAAAAAGGACTGAAGAACAATGGCAAAAGTAGAAAGTTTTCAATTGGACCACACTATCGTAAAGGCGCCTTATGTCAGAGCAGCAGGGCTTGAGCATGATGAGAAGGGCAGCACGGTACAAAAATACGATTTGCGCTTCCTGCAGCCGAATAAAGACGCGATTCCTACTGCGGCGCTTCATACGCTTGAGCATCTGCTCGCTACGTATATGAGAGACGAGGTTCAAGGGATTATCGATATTTCTCCAATGGGATGCAGAACGGGTTATTATCTGATTCTCTGGAATGAGCATGATCCGGAAGAGATCGCCTCCGCACTGGAAAGAACGCTGAAGCGTGTACTGGAAACGACAGAGGTTCCGGCTGTATCCGCACTGGAATGCGGCAATTACAAGGATCACTCCCTCTTCTCCGCACAGGAGTATGCAAAGATTGTATTGGATGCCGGAATTAGTAGAGACCCGTTTGAGAGAGTACTGTAAAGCCTATGATTACGCTGGATTTATCGTATCAGACGGCGGTTGTAACCGGCGGAAAATCGGGAATCGGGCGTGGCATCGTGCAAATTTTGCTGCAAAGCGGCGCCAGAGTCATATCCGCCGATCTTGCTTATGACGAGGAATATAAGGGAGTAGATGGACAGTTGTTTGAGTCCCGCCTGGATCTGTCCAAATCAGAGGATATAGAACGCTGGTCCCGGCTTGTTCTGGAACAGGCCGGTGTTCCGGATATTGTCGTAAACTGTGCAGGCACTTCCACCATGGATTATGTAATTGACAGCAAACTGGAGGATTGGGAAAAGGTATTCTCGATTAACTCCACGGGGTTATACCTGGTATCCAAAATATTTGCAAAGGCGATGGTCGATGCTGAAAAGCCGGGAAGGATCATCCAGATCGCCTCGCAGGCCGGTAAGAACGGTTATCGGGCGATGGGCGGATATTGTGCATCCAAGCACGCGGTTCTGGGCTTGACGAAGGTCATGGCAATTGAACTGGCGCGAAATAACATCCTGGTAAATGCGGTATGTCCTGGGATTGTGGAGACCCCGATGAAACATCGGGAGCGGATCGAGGGCGGAATCATCCGCGGGATGACCGCCGAGGAGATCTATGCAGAGGACTGCTCTCAGGTTCCACTGGGGAGAACCGCCGAGGTTCAGGATGTTGCCAATGTTGTATTGTTCCTGGCAAGTCCCTTGTCTTCCTATATGACAGGACAAGCGATCAACGTAACCGGCGGCATGACTATGCACTAGAAATAAACTATGCACTAGAAATAAACTATGCACTAGAAATAGATAATGCACTAGGATAGATCAACTCGGGATGACTTCATCCACGCCAATGAAGGGTTCAACTTATGAAGATATAAAGGGGGAGAGATCAAATGAGTAAAAGAAAGCTGTGGGGTGGCCTCGCGCTCGGATTGGTATTGATGCTGGTGGTTGCAGGCTGCGGAAGCAAGTCGTCCGGCGACGGGGAGAAGATCGTGGTAGGCTCGATGGGCTCTGACGCTCAGATTTGGAAGCATATTGCTGAATCCCAGGCGGCCAAGGACGCCAAGCTGAATATTGTTGTTAAGGAAATCAATGGTGGCGTTGAGATGAATAACGCGACCAAAGAGGGCGAAGTCGATGTGAATGCTTTTCAATCGTGGGCTTACCTCGTCAGCTACAATAAAGACAGCAATGCCAACCTGGTAGCGGTAGCGACTACTTATCTTGAACCAATGGGCATCTACTCACAGAAGATTAAGGATATTCAGGAAGTTCCGGACGGTGCTCTTGTAGCCCTGGCGGACAACCCGGCCAATACGGCCAGAGGTTTAAGCCTGCTGCAGGCTGCCGGATTGATCAAGCTGAAGGATGGTTTTGATCTGGGGACGGGAACGGCAAGCGATATTGTCGACAACCCTAAAAACCTGAATTTCAAGCTGATCGATGATACAACAGGCCCGCGTGTCATTCAAGACGTGGATCTGGTGTTGATCAGCAATACGGTCGCTCTGGAAGGCGGCTTGAATGTGCTGAAGGACTCTTTGTTCCATGAGGAAATCTCCGTAGACACGAAGAACAGTATCAATATACTGGCGACTACCGCGGAGAAACAGAATGATCCTGGTATTTTGAAGTTAGGCGAATTGTATCACAACGAGGATACGCAGAAATATATTGAGCAGGAGTTCGGCGGCACGAAGGTGCCTGTAGATAAGCCGATCTCATATCTGCAAGAATAGAGAGGGCCCTATGCGGATTGCTATTATTACAGCGATGGAGGAGGAAATGGCTCCTTTTCGCAGCCAGGCGCTCATCACATCCAGGACGCAAGTAGGCAAGGTTATCCTGGAAGAAGCTATCTATCGCGGCCAGCCTGTCATTCTCGTAGAGAGCGGCATTGGCAAGGTGAACGCAGCGGTTGCGACAACGCTGTTGATCGAACGGTATCGGCCGGATCTGATCCTTAACTCCGGCTCGGCTGGCGCGTTTGGCGCCGGGTTGAGCGTCGGTGATGTCGTTGTCGCCACGCAATATATATACGGGGATGTCGACGCTACCTGCTTTGGCTATGAGCCCGGGCAGGTCCCGCAAATGCCGGCGGAATACGATCTCGATTCAGCCTGGCTGGATCGGGCGCAAGGAGTTGCAGCAGCGGCGGAGCTACCGTATTTGCTCGATTTCGGACTGGTATTAACCTTGGATTCATTCATGAGTGAATCCGAGCGGGTAGAAGGGATCAAATCAACCTTCCCAGCGGTCAAGGTATCGGATATGGAAGGCCTGGGTATTGTTCAGGCTGCCGCACAGTACGGTATCCCGGTATTAGCCGTGAAGGCGGTATCGGATATCGCGGGGCATGGCGATGTGACGGCCAACAGCTTCGATGATAATCTCGATGATGTCGCCACCCATGCCGCGCACTTTACCGATCTGCTGGTGCAGCAGTTTCAGACATCTTTTGTAGGCCGTTGAGCAAATAAAAAAGAGCAGCGTTTTCGCTGCTCTTTTTTCTATTGTAAATGGATGAAAGAGCTGTCTCCAAACTTATATAGTACGAAAAATAGCGAATTCAGGATATAAATAATCTGCGATCCCTAAATTAGAATATAATTACAAATTGATTAAAGGCGACAGTTGTCGAGATTCGTACTTTCAAGCCCTTATTTGTGAAATTAAGTACTATTTTGTGGAAATTAGGCGTCTTGGGAAGTAAGCAGAGTGGTGAATGGATTTGATAACAATATATTTATGTGATGATAACGAGGACACAATCGAGAAGTATGGCCGTTGGATTACCGATATTGCAAAAAGGCACAATGTAGAAATTACATTGTTCACCTCTATCAGCAGCGAGGCTTTGTTGTTTCATTTGTCTGAGTCGCCAAATCAGGCGGCGATTATCTATATGGATATACTCATGGGATCGATGAACGGCATTGAGGCGGCTAGACAGCTCCGTGAAAGTGGGTGCCAAGCTGAAATCATCTTTTTAACCACCAGCGAGGACTATGTATATGACGCATTTGACATATCGCCAGTTCAATATCTGTTGAAGTCTTCAACTTCAGTGGAGAGGTTTGAGGAGGTTTTTTTGCGCGCTGTAGCCCTGTCAGAGAAAAAAGCTGCCAGCATGTTCTTATGCGAGGTAGGGAACACCAAGCAGTTGATCCCCATCAAGGATATTTCTTATTTCGAAATTTGGAAGAGAATTATTATGGTTCATTACAACGGCACGGATACCGCTGAATTCTACGGGACAATGGATCAGGTAGAGCAGCAGCTTCAGAACAAAAACTTTATACGCGTCCATCGCTCTTATCTTGTCTCCATGCCGTATATCTCCAAATTTCAGCCCCGTCATCTGCTGCTTAAAACGGGGGAGATTATTCCCGTGGGCGTAACTTACATGAAGATGGTCAGGCAGATGTTTTCAGAGTACATATCTCAATTCAATATCCACAGGCTGGTATGATGCGAGGAGGTCTGCATGCTTTTTTCAGGGATAGCGATCGTTGTTTTCTCTACCAATAATTCTCTTATACTGCTATATATCAGAAAAATATTTCCTGTTAAAACTGCATATCGGGGCCGCCTCGCCTTAGTTGCTACTGTTAATCTCGGTATTGGTACA
Organism: Paenibacillus sp. 79R4; assembly: GCF_013393165.1. Taxonomy (NCBI): domain Bacteria; kingdom Bacillati; phylum Bacillota; class Bacilli; order Caryophanales; family Paenibacillaceae; genus Paenibacillus; species Paenibacillus sp. 79R4. The sequence goes on from NZ_QJOT01000008.1 coordinate 75,680, forward strand.
ATATCGAGTCTTTTTAATTCATTTGATATCGGTGAATTATGGTTTACCGCTTCTATGATTCTCTCAATTTATCTCTTATTCACGGTGAACCTATTGCAGATTTTTTTCCTGGTTATTTTATATCTGTTTATGATCAACAGCACCCGGGGAATTCTGGATTTCATCTCTGTATTCCTATTCGGCGACATTATCAGCAATCTTCTGCAGCTCGATGCGGCCTGGCAGATCTTATTATGGCTGTCGATGTTAACTTCCTCTCTGTTATGCTCCCTGTTTGGAAAGAAGGTTGTCCCTGTCTCAAGAATGAAGCAACTGATGAATAACCGGGAACAACTTAAAAAGCTTTTGATTCACCTGCTGATTTGGATCGTCTATCTTAAATTTATTTCGACCAGCTATTTTATGGAGATGACGACGGTCTGGTTCTATATGCTGTATGGCATATCCTGTATGATTAGCAAGTTTGGACTTTATATGATTCTGAGACATGCGGTTCGAACCTCCGCTTTATTTGAATATGAACAATATACAACAGAGCTGCATGAGCAGCTTGAAAGGCAGATACAGCACTATAACGCTTATCAGACCTTTATTGAAGAATTCCGCACTTTCAGACATGACTATGCCAGCCTAATGAACTCGGTAAAGCTGCTGCTGAACAATCAGGAGACCGAGAAGGCCGTTCAGTTAATCAATGAGATTGAAGAGACCGAGAAATGGACCAGAAGGAACTATAAGTCCTATTCCAATCACCTGATTCTCGATGCAATGCTCCAGGAGGTAGCCCAGCTTTGCGAGCAGAATCATATTGACTTTTTCGCACTGCTGCCTGTACCGGAGCATATCGGGCTTAAAAATGTGGATATAATTCGTGTATTCTCCAATCTGTTCCGGAATGCGTTTGAAGCTTGCAGCAAGATCTCCAGTCATTCTGAGCGTTTTCTAAAAGTTAGAGGTCATACGAGCCAGGATTGGGTATACGTTGAGGTGATGAATTCCTTTCATGGGGAGGTCAAACTGGTGCAGGGCAAATTGTACACGACCAAGTCCGATGAGCATAACCATGGGTTCGGTATGGGCATTGTTAACGAAATAATCGAGGGGATGGGCGGAGTGGTTCTTGTCGAAGTGGATCAGCCGACTAGAGTATTTACGGTTAAGCTTCATATTCCAAGATGGATGGAAGACCGGATTCAGGATTCGGAAGATTACGAGGCTTTTTCTATAGGTACATAAGCTGTTTATTGTCCCAAAATCTTAATTGAGTACCAATATGAATTGATTTGGAACAAGTTGTAATTTTAGGGGGCCGAGGGATGCTAAAGTGAAGGTGCATATCTATTGAAACTCCTTCTATTTTTGGAAAACCATTTTCTAAGACGGGGAGGAATCCTTAATGTTTCAAGTTGCGTTGGAAATTCTATATGATTGTAAAAAAACGGAGCAGGTGGTCTGTGTGGATGGTAATCCCGCGCTGAACAGCAATATGTCGGCAGTGATCATGCATGAGGTGCGTAACTCTTTGACAGTAACTCGGGGATTTATTCAGCTTTTGCAGCCCCATTTCAGAACCATCGGCCGAGAAGAATATGCCCGCGTCATTTTGCTGGAGATTGATAAGGCTTGTGAAATGCTGCAGGACTTCATGACTTATTCCAGGCTGAGGCCCCCAGAGAGAATAATGATAGAAGGCTCAGAACTGTTTGGAGAATTAGGGACTTTAGCGAGCAGCCAGGCCTTTGTGATGAATTGTGAGATAGAGCTTATAGCTGCCGAAGAGAGTCTGCCGCTTCTGATCGATCTGAAGCTGATTAAGCAGGTTATGTTGAATTTGATCAAAAATGCTGCTGAATCCGTGGCTGATCTGCAAGGAAGACGCCCCGGAATAATCCAAATTCGAATGGAGAAAGAAGGGGAATTCGCCAAGTTTGCGATTGGTGATAATGGCAATGGTATTGCCGCAGAGGTGCGTGAGAGACTGTTTGAACCCTTTGTTACCACGAAGGAGAAAGGTACCGGTTTGGGGTTGGCGGTCAGCCAACAGATCGTGAATGACCATGGAGGAACAATTGGAGTAAGCAGTACGATAGGGGAGGGGACGATATTCGAAATTTATCTTCCTCTGGCATACTCTTAATTGAACAATACCCTATTGTCACCTCTACTGTCACGGGTGTCCAAGTCCGGTTTGGTTCCAAGCGTACTCATGGATTCATACATAACAGGATTGTGTTGAGGTGCCTATTTACAGGCAGATATTCATAAAGTGAACAACCCACAGATGCAGGCAGCCAAACTTGAAATTGCCATTCGGCGGGGGAGAACCGTATAAACTCGAAGGAATGCTTTGAAATGAACAGGGAGTGCCCATAAGAACGGCGAGTATGCCGGACCGCGGACGCTCTTTTTTTCGTGTTATAGTTCAGCGATTGTTATTTTTTTCTGCTTTAGCTCATTAATGTGATGTTTTTCACATATTTTTCTTGTACATATTCATTAAAATAACCCCATAAATGATTATGATTATCATTATCAATTAGGTGAGAGGCAGTTATATGCTCGCCAGCAAAGGGGGGATTAACTTGCAGATTCGGTTTTGGAGAACCGGACTGATCTTGATGCTGCTGCTGGTATGGATCATACCAGGCCGGGTTTATGCGGCGGACAGCAATTGGAATAAGGTAGTGGACCAGATTGAGAATACGCTGCAGCAGGCGTTGAAGACCTATGTCAGTGGGGACGTCGCTGAGGCGAAGACTCAGGTGAACAATGCCTATTATGGGCCGTATGAGAGCGGACAAATGGAGAAGGCGGTGAAATACAATATCTCCTCAAAGCGCAACGCGATTATCGAGGAGGAATTCCGCCAGATCCGGAAAGCGATGACTGCAGGCGCATCTGAGGCGGACGTTAAGCAGAGGATGTCGGAGCTGGTGAGTATGCTCCGGGATGATGCGCAGACGCTGAGCAAGTCCAGCAGCGGTCCGTTTGGCTTATTCCTGTCCTCCTTTGGCATTATCCTCCGTGAGGGTATCGAGGCGATCCTGGTCATCGCGGCAATTATCGCTTATCTTATTAAATCCGGCAATCAGGACAAGGTACGGGTCATTTATCAGAGCGCATTGTTCGCTCTTGGGGCAAGCGTACTTACCGCCATCGGGCTGAAGTACCTGTTTAATATCAGCGGGGCAAGTCAGGAGAATCTTGAAGGAATCACAATGCTGATCGCTGTAGTTGTGTTGTTCTCCGTAAGCTTTTGGCTCATCGGCAAAGCCGATGCCAAACGATGGAAGAACTACATAGAAGGCAAGGTTCAAACCTCGGTGACTTCCGGCAACACATTAACCTTATGGCTTGCAGCATTCCTTGCCGTGTATAGAGAGGGCGCGGAAACCGTGCTGTTCTATCAGGCGCTGGTGACCGGACAAGACCGGGCCGGTGTCAGCATGATCGGCTTTGGCTTTTTAGGCGGCGCGGTGGCGCTGGTTGCAGTTTTTCTGATCATCCGTTATGGAAGCATGCGTGTCCCGCTCAAGCCGTTCTTTATAGGGACAAGTATCCTGATGTATTATCTGGCCTTCATGTTTGCCGGAGAAGCCATCACGGAGCTGCAGGCGGGCCAAATGATCAGTGCGTCAACCATTCCGGGATTCCCGGTGATCGGACTGCTGGGGATATACCCGACGGTAGAAAGCCTGGTTGCACAAGGCATTTTGCTGGTTGCTACGGCCATCGGCTTCGTATGGTATGCGCTCTCCTCCCGTCGGAGCGCGGCCGTGGCGGGTGGCAAGCGAAAAGCTGGCTAATTCAAGTGTTCATAAATTCAAATAAAAATACAGGAGTGTTATGAAATGAAAAAAATACGCAAAGTTCTGATGTTATCAATATTCGCAGCGGTGTTCTCCCTGGTTGTGGCAGGATGCGGCACCGGTAGCAGCAACGATAATCAGGCGACTCATACCGGAAACAACAATTCGGCAGTAAATTCAGCGGCCAACGAAGAGGCAGCGGAGTTTGAGGAGTTTCCGATCGGTGAAGAGCAGGAGGTCGAAGGAATCAAGGTTGGAGCCATTTACTTGCAGCCGGTAGACATGGAGCCTTCCGATAAAGCTGGACTTCCCGCTTCCCAATCGGACTTCCACCTGGAAGCAGATATCGCCGCCTTGGAGGGCAATGCGACTGGCTTCGGAATTGGGGAATTCATCCCTTACCTGACGGTTCATTATCAGATCAAAGCCAAGGATAGCGACAAGGTCGTGTCTGAAGGAACCTTTATGCCGATGAATGCCTCCGATGGCGCGCATTACGGGGCTAACGTCAAGCTGGCGGGCGCAGGGGAATACGTGCTGACGTATGTGATCGAATCTCCGGAGAAAATGGATTACCTGCTGCACACGGATGATGCCACTGGCGTGAAAGGCCGTTTCTGGCAGGAACCGATCGAATTGACTTGGGAATTCTCATGGGTACCTAGAACTTGGTAAGATCGCTGTTTTCAAAGCGGATCAAGGGGTTTAGACCAAAGAGTGTGGTGAGAGATAAATGTTAAAAGCTGTTGCATTAATTCTTGGCAGCGGGTTCGAAGCAGCGTTGATTCTCGCAATCATGATCATTTGGCTGCGCCGTACAGCCAAGATGTATTTGTCCAGATGGCTTGCCTGCGGTGCAGCTGCCGCCTTGCTAACCGGATGGCTCGTATTATACGTAATGGTTCTGTCCGGCCCTAAAAAGGAAAGATTTACAGGCTGGGCGATGGCAGTAGGTCTTATAACGGAACTGGTCTGCTACGTCTGGTTACTGAGACGTCTTCGCCGGGGCAGCGCATCAAGCGAAGCATCCGGACCATTATTCAGCAGAAAAACGCTGGAGATCGCCATAGTTTTTCTGACCTCAGGCACGCTGACCCTTCTGCCGTTTATGAAAATACTGCAGTTTCCCAGCAATATTTTTATTCAAACCTACAGCGTGGTTAATACCGAGCTGATCCTTAAGTTTGCCGGCGGTGTGCTTGGAGGTGTCTTGTGCTTCCTGTTTGCGCTGGCCTTCCTCAAGAATACCCGTACCTTATCGGTTGGAAGCATTGCAATTGGCAGCACCGCTCTAATCATCGTTCTGATGGCGAACCAGCTTTCGACGATCGTACAGATTTTGTTTGCTCGGGGTGTTTTTCCTTTAACTCCGCGGGCTATGAAGATTTTGGTGCCGTTAATTAACAACATGGACAAGTACATCTATGCGCTGATCGCTGTATCTTTAGTATGGACTTTATTGGCTGTTGCATCCTTCCTGCGGCGCAGAGAGCGCCTCTCCACGGATTGGAACCCAGCGGTACAGCGCAAGTTCAAGGCCGGTGAGCGCAGCAGGAAGCGCTGGGCCGCCGCCATCGTCAGCCTGTTGATTATGCTTCCCGGCCTAATCGGCCTCGATGCGTACTTGGCCGGCAAGACGGTGGAGCTGTCTCCGGCCGAACCCGTTGCGCCCGATCATAACCATAATATCGTAATTCCGCGCGCTTCCGTTGATGACCGGAACCTTCATCGCTTCGGTTATACTGCGGCCGATGGCACGATGGTCCGGTTCATCATTATCCGCAAATCAGAGACGACCTATGGCGTCGGCTTTGATGCCTGCAAAATATGCGGCTCCACGGGATATTACCAGAAGAACGGCAAAGTCATCTGCCGGAAATGCGATGTTATTATGAATATTCCGACGATTGGCTTTGAAGGCGGCTGTAATCCGATTCCGCTCCCTTACCAGATGAACGAAGGCAATCTGGTCATCGCCAGCGCCGATTTGGAGAAAGAGACCGCCACTTTCCATCAGGAGAGTCTGTTTGAATAACTAGCTTGGCTTCGCAAGATGGGGGATGGGAAGATGTTTTTTAGAATGCTCGCCAAGGCGTTTACGGTTGGCTTCAAAGGCAAGGTTCTGCTAATTCTTACCATTGCCTTCGGTGCCTCGCTCGCTACGGCCATGTTAAATGTTTCGCTTGATGTCGGCGACAAAATGAACCGTGAACTGAAGACGTATGGTGCGAATATGCTTATCGTACCCGAAGCGGACGCTTTGCCTGCCGAGATTGACGGCGTTGATTTTAATCCGCTCGCAGACCGGCAATTTATTGAGGAAGCTGAGCTGCCCAAGATCAAGACGATCTTCTGGGCGTACAATATTGTAGCTTTTACGCCTTATCTTGAAGTGTCTGCCGCAGCCGAGGGACGGAGCCATCCAATTGCGGTAGTAGGCACGTGGTTCAACAAGACGCTGGATTTGCCAACAGGGGAACGCATCGAGACGGGGATTCGGGAACTGAAGCCATGGTGGCAGGTCGAAGGAGAATGGATTACAGATGAGGCGAGCGACGCGGCTATTGTGGGCGCTTCATTGGCTCATCAGCTCGGGATCAGCGCTGGACAGTCCTTATCTATATCGATTGAGACGAGTGAAGGAAGCCGGGAGCTGCCGCTTAAAGTCAGCGGGGTTGTAAGCAGCGGGGGAACGGACGATGAGAAAATCTTTGTTCCTTTAAATACGCTGCAGCGGACAACCGGTCTGTCGGGCAAAGTGGCCAAGGTCGAGGTAAGCGCATTGACCACTCCGGAGAACGAGCTGGCGCGACGGGCGGCAAAGAACCCGGACCGGCTGTCGGCCAAGGATTACGAGACTTGGTACTGCACTGCATACGTAAGTGCGATTGCGTACCAGATCGAGAAAGCTCTGCCAGGCTCGGAAGCCAAGGTTATCCGCCAGGTGGCGGAGTCCGAAGGTATTATTTTAACGAAGATCCAGCTTCTGATGTTCATCCTGACCGCGGCGGCCCTGATCAGTTCGGGACTGGGGATTTCCGGCCTGATGACGACCAAGGTGCTGGAGCGGGCGAAGGAGATCGGTCTGATGAAGGCGCTAGGCGCTCACAGTTCAGCGGTCCTGCTGTTATTTCTGGCTGAAGCGCTGATCTCAGGAATACTTGGAGGGATGTTGGGTTATGGGGCCGGACTTGGCTTCGCTCATATCATTGACCGGACTGTATTTAACGCCACGCTTTCCTACAAGGGAATAGTTCTCCCGCTTGTCCTGCTTCTCTCCGTGCTGCTGACCCTGGCTGGAAGCATCTCGGCAATACGCATGGTTATCCGGCTCCAACCGGCTCATGTCATGAGAGGAGGCAGCTAGGGGATGATGAACAAATCGCGAATGTTCTATCGCATGCTGGGAAGCTCCTTCCGGCAAAGAAGATCAAGAATGCTCATTGCCCTGTTTGCTATCGTGGTAGGAACGGCCGTTATTTCGGGGCTGCTAAACGTTTATTACGATATCAACATTAAGATGGGGAAGGAGTTCCGCTCCTATGGGGCCAACCTGATCCTGACGCCGGGGACGGAATCCCGGCAGAAGGTTTTTTCGCTCAGTACAGCCCAGGCTGTCGTTGAACAGTTTCCCCAAAAAAGTGTAGTCGGATATACGCCTAATCTTTACGGACTGGCGCAGATTCATTCCCAGCGGTTGGTTATCGTAGGTACCTGGCTGGATCAAATTCCGAACATCACTCCATATTGGGAGGTTACTGGCGAATATTCCGCGGATCGCAATGCTACAGGAATCGCTCTGGTCGGCAAGGCAGTCTCGAAGAAGCTTGGCTATAAAGCTGGCACGGTTCTACCACTGAAAGACGAGATCAGCGGGAACGAGTTGAATGTGACGGTAGAGGCTGTCATCAACAGCGGTGGCACGGAGGATAATCAGATATTCATCAGCCTTGGGGATGCGCAGAAGCTCTTTGCCCAGGAATCGTCTGCGAATGCTGCTTACCTTAGCGTCGCCGGAGAAGGGCTGGAGAAGGCTGCTTCCGCAATTAATATGCAGTTCCCAGATATGGAGCTTCATCCGATCAAGCAGATTTCCGGCTCCGAAGCGTCGCTGCTTGATAAGATCCGCTCGCTTGTCTATATCGTGGTTGTAATTATTCTGCTCTCGACCTTGCTTTGTGTGGCCACAACGATGATGACGATGGTTATGGAGCGCAGGCAGGAAATCGCACTAAAAAAGGTGCTGGGTGCGGGTAACAGAGCATTATCCCTGGAGTTCCTGAGTGAAGCCGCTGTGCTTGGACTTATCGGCAGCGTGGCCGGCCTGTGTTGCGGCTATCTTCTTGCCCAGGTGATCGGACACAGCGTGTTCCAGTCCTCAATCTCCTTCCGCGCTGCGGTGATCCCGCTCGTCGTATTCGTGTCGCTCGCCGTTGCCGGCCTTGCGTCCATGATTCCGCTGCGATCGGTCATCGGCGTTGAGCCGGCCGTGGTGCTTAAGGGAGAGTAAGCAAAGTAAGGAGGCAATGCAATGAGTATTTTGGATATAACCGGAGTGAGCAAGATCTATGGCCATCTGCATGCGCTTCAAGATATCACCTTTTCAGTGGGGCCAGGCGAATGGCTGTCCATTATGGGCTCCTCGGGATCCGGCAAAAGCACGATGCTGAACATGATCGGACTGCTGGATAAGCCAACCTCCGGCACGATCCGTATTGAAGGCACCGACACTACCTCGCTTAGCGCCAGGAAGCTGACGGAAATCCGCAGAGACAAGATTGGACTCGTCTTTCAGCAGTTTCATCTCGTTCCACACCTTACAGCGGTTGAAAATGTAATGGTCGCACAGTATTACCACAGCATGCCTGACGAGAAAGAGGCGCTCGCCGCGCTGAAGCGGGTGAGGCTGGAAGGTCGTGCCCGGCATCTGCCGCGCCAGCTGTCCGGCGGTGAGCAGCAGCGCGTGTGCATCGCCAGGGCGCTTATCAATTATCCTTCTTTGATCCTGGCGGACGAGCCAACAGGAAATTTGGACGAGGCTAATGAGAAGATTGTGCTCGAATTGTTCCGGGAGCTTCATCAGGAGGGGCATACGATCATTATGGTGACCCATGCGCCGGAGGTAGGGGATCTTGCTGAGCGGCAGATTCGTCTGGCGCACGGTAAAATCCGTGAAATCCGGTATCCGGTTAGGAACGGGATATAAGCTTGATAGCTGATGGAAGAATGGACAGCGTTGTGCAGCCTGGCAATACCGCAACACAAGTTGGCATTTCCAGGCTGCATAATGGAGGTTAGGACAATCAATGAGGGACAAAGTCTCCGGCCCTGTCTGGGCCGGAGACTTTGCATAGATCGCTGAATAAATGGGACTTGTCTCTTAGAGGCAGCTAAGTATAACTAAGCATAACTAAATTCAGTCACATGCAAGAGCTCCAGTTGGCGATTCCAGCAGCCAAATGTTACCGTTACAATTCGGAATCAGGCTGCGAATCCTCATCTTCACTTCCTGCCTCCAGCGCCAGCTTCAGAAGATGATCGGGGATTTTGAACTTTTCGTTATTTATAAATAGCTCATTAAGAACGTTTGTCTCTGAATGGTGAGCCAGCTTGATTTCATTGATCTCATTGTGAAGCCGCTCCATTTTCTGGTCGAGCTCAAAGGCGGTGTCGGCGGCAAGCTTCAAGTCTTTCAATAGCTCATCGGGTACTGTCTCATTGCATTTGTAGAAGATTTTATGCTCCAGGCTGGCCCAGAAATCCATGGCAATTGTGCGGATCTGGATTTCAACGCAGACCGGCTCTACGCGGTCGGACATAAAGACAGGAACCTCTACCAGCAGATGCAGGCTCTTATAACCGTTTGGCTTCGGATCTTTAATGTAATCCTTGACGGATACGGTTGTCAGGTCCTGCTGATTTTGCAGCATTTCGCTGATCCGGTAAATGTCCGATATGAACGAACAGGTAATGCGAATACCGGCAATATCTTTAATGGTATGCTTGATATCCTCCAATGAGCCGATTCCACCCTTACGGTACAGCTTCTTCATAATACTTTCCGGGGATTTTAATCTGGATTTGGTATGTTCAATTGGATTATAGTCATGCAACAGCTGAAATTCTTCCTGTAAAATATCGATCTTCGTCTCTACTTCCTGCAGAGCAAATTTATACATCATAAGGAATCGAGTTATCTTCTTCTGCATCAGCTTCATTTGTTCTATTGGATTATCTATCATGTCTGTCGTCCTTTTCGTATATAATGATAGCCTAGCTAAATCACTCAGCTTTATCTATTATAACTTAGTCTCAAACCTAATTTCCAGAATCGCCCCAGTAAGGTGAATCCGGGTGAAGGAAATCATGGGATACCGTGGAATATAACTAAAGATATAGCACTATTCTTATAATGAAAGAGGGTAGAGTCGGATTATGAAATTCAGCGAATATACTTATCAGCGTCCTGTTGTCAAAGAGTTCGAAGTGAAATTCAAGGAGCTCCTGAACGGCTTCACTTCTGCAGAAAGTTATGAGGAGCAGGATGCGGCGATGACGGCGATCAACCAGCTTCGCAGCGAGTATGATACGATGCATACGATCGCCAGCGTTCGCCATTCGATTGATACGAACGATGAATTCTATAAGGCGGAGAACGATTATTATGACGAGGTTGATCCCGTCGTCCTGGAATTTATTAATGACTATTACCGCGCGCTTGTAGGATCGAAATTCAGAGCGGAACTGGAGCAGAAATGGGGCAAGCAGCTATTCCAGCTGGCCGATCTGTCACTTAAGACATTCAGCCCCGAGATTATTGAGGATCTGCAGCAAGAGAATAAGCTTCAGACGGAGTATACACAATTGATCGCCTCGGCGAAAATTCCGTTCGAAGGGGAAGAACGCACTCTGGCCCAATTGATTCCTTTTATGCAGTCTACGGATCGAGATTTGCGCAAGCGGGCTGAGGAAGCGCGCGCTGGCTTTTTGGCTGAGAACGAGGATCGGCTCGATCGTATCTATGATGATATGGTGAAGGTACGGACGCGAATTGCCAAGAAGCTGGGCTATAACAACTTCGTTGAGCTGGCTTATGCCAGAATGAGCCGAACAGACTATAATGCCGAGATGGTCGCTAATTTCCGTGATCAAGTGCAGAAATATATCGTACCTGTCGTTACGAAGCTGAAGGAGCGGCAGCGGCAGCGTATTGAAGTGGATCAATTGCTCTATTATGACGAGAACATCAGCTTCAAGTCCGGAAATGCCACGCCGAAGGGCGATCCGGACTGGATCGTAACGGGCGGCGAGAAGATGTATGCCGAGCTTTCTCCCGAGACGGATGAATTTTTCAGCTTCATGCAAAATAATGGACTGATGGATCTGGTCAGCAAAAAAGGCAAACAAAGCGGCGGCTATTGTACGTATATTAGCGAGTATGGGGCACCGTTCATCTTCTCCAATTTTAATGGAACGTCTGGGGATATCGATGTGTTGACCCATGAAGCGGGTCACGCCTTCCAGGTGTACACAAGCAGACATCTGCAGGTACCGGAGTACAGCTTCCCGACTTATGAGGCTTGTGAGATTCATTCCATGAGTATGGAATTTTTCACTTGGCCGTGGATGAACCTCTTCTTTGAGGAGGAAGCCGACAAGTACCGCTTCGATCATCTGGCCAGCGGGTTAATCTTCATTCCGTACGGCGTGTCGGTCGATGAGTTCCAGCATTTTGTGTACGAGAATCCGGATGCTACGCCAGCGGAGCGTAAGCAAGCATGGCGCAATATCGAGCGCAAATATTTGCCGCACCGTGATTATGCGGACAATGATTATTTCGAGCGCGGTGGCTTCTGGCAGAAACAGGGTCATATTTATACGACCCCATTCTACTATATTGACTACACGTTGGCCCAGATTTGCGCGTTTCAATTCTGGAAGAAAATGCACGAGAACCGCGAAAAAGCGTGGGAGGATTATCTGCGCCTCTGCCGTCAAGGCGGCAGCTTATCCTTCACTGAATTGGTCAAGGTAGCCGATCTGATCTCTCCATTTGAGGATGGTTGTGTGACTTCGGTTATTGGCAGCATCGAGAATTGGCTGGACCAAGTGGACGATAAGGCGTTGTAGACCTAATAAAATGTTCAATACAACAGCGCGTACCTGATGACGGTACGCGCTGTTTGAGTTTGAGCAAAATAAGCTGTTCATAGCTTATTTCTTATTTAGAAGAAGGTCTGCCAGAACGTCGCTACCGTCAGGCCGATCAGAAGACCTACCATGGACCACCCCCAGATTCTCCCGAACAGCTTGGTTCGGTAGTCTCCCATCAGCCGCTTATCGCTGGTCATCAGCACCATAAATATAAGCAAGGGGAGCATCAGGATGCCGCCGATGACCTGAGTGATAATCGAAATAAGGTTCAGCGGTAAATTCGGAATCAGAATTGCCGCAGCTGCGAAGACCAGACTTCCGATATATACGGCATAGAACTTCGGGGCCTCGGTAATCTTGTCATTCAAGCTCTTGGACCAGCCGAACAGTTCGGCAATGCTCCAGGATGAAGAGAGAGATACGGTGATAGAGGCTAAGAACCCTGCATTAAACAGGCCAAGTCCGAATAAAATAGCAGGCCATCTTCCGACGACTTGGTCTATTGCGCTAATCATCTCGGCCGGTCCGGCATCATTCATATTTTGAACATGACCGAACAATGCGGCTCCGCAAATGATAATGCCTGCTGCAATGATCACCTGTATGATTGAGCCAATGGCTGTATCGATCCGGCTGAAGCGCAGTTCCTTAGCGGTAACGCCTTTATCGATCGTCCCGCTGCCTTGAAAGAAGATCATCCAGGGGGCGATTGCATTGCCAATCGTAGCGATTATGAACCAGACGAGTCCATCCTTTAAGTATTCAGGTACATTCCAAGTGATGAAGGCGCGTCCTATATCGGCCATGCTAGGATGAGTCATGGCGGCAACGACGAGGAAAATAATATTAAGAGCGCCGATGAATAAGGCCATCCGTTCTTTAGTCCAATAGCCGGTGAACAGAACAAAGGTAATAATAAGCGCCAGGCAGACCAGAGAGCTTAGCCATAGCGGAAAACCCAGCAGTACTAATCCGGCCGTCATTCCTATAAATTCGGTGATCAGCGTTAACAGATTCTCAAAAGCTAAGGTAGAGATATGGTAGTATCCCCAGAACCGCCCATACCGTCTCAGCGCCAGTCTGGAGAAGCCTTCCTGGGTGACTGCCCCCAGCCGCATGCTCATCTCCTGAATCGTATATGCCAGCGGGGCCAGGCAAATCACGAGCGGTACAAACAGGCCGATGCCGAAGTGGGCTCCTGTAACCGCATAGGCGATCACCCCTCCGGCATCATTATTAGCAATGGCCGCCAGCAACCCGGGCCCCAGCAGCGCCCATAGGACCCATAGAAAGCGGCGTGGTCCTCTTTTTGGTCGATCCACCATTTCTTTGAACTTGGAACGACTCTCTTCCGCTTGAACTTGACTCATGTAGCGTTCTCACTCCCTCTTGGATGTTAATTATGTTGCAGTCTATTCGGGAGTGTTGAGAAAAGTGCAACGAATTTTGAGCCTTCTGCAATATTGCTTGCTTATATTTTCTCCGCTTTAATGATTTAGGCAGACATAAGCCCCTAGGATAAACAAGGGTCAGCCATTGCTTATCTTAGGGGCTATACATTTAAGAAGCAGAATCATCAATTCGCGATAGCCGTTCCATTACGAGCTGGACTGCAATCGCGTCATCGACGTAGCCAATCGGGAATAAATAATCAGGTATGATATCGACGGCAGAGATGAAATACAATAGTCCGCTGCCGAGTACAGCCTGTTCCTCCGGAGATATATCCTCATGACAATATTGCTCGAACATTCGATTCAGCTTTTCGATGAAGGGTCCGGCACCATTCACCTGCTCTACCTTGGAATGAAAGTCATCGCGAATCATTTGCTTGCCTTCAGCCGTTTGGGCGTATTGCTCGTATTTCACTAATTCCTGTTGCACGCGTTCTGTTGTAAACTGCGGGTCGAAGCTAGTGGAGGAAGTCAGAACGTCTTGAATCGTATTAATGGAGTGATGAAGATCGGTGAGCCGTTCCTTTTCCAATTCTTCGCCGTCCAGCATGGCTGCTTCGATGAGCACTGCCAACGGTACATGCAGATGTTCAGCAAATAACTTCAGGTGGCTCGGCTTGGCCGACTGTTTGCCATTTACAATACGAGATATTGTCGCCGTATCAATTCCCGTCAATACACTCAGCCTTCGCATGGATAGCGAGTTCTCCTGCAGCAGCGATTTAAGTATAACGCCAAAATTGGCCTCCATTTTGAACACTCCTCCCCTTGATCATCATCCACCTGTTTAGATCAATATATGAAGAAAGTATGTGGCCTTGTTCATATTCTTCCTTTTGAATCTGCCTATTGTTGATAATTGCTCAACAGCCTGCTTGGCAGTCATGCACCAAACCCAAGCAGCCTATTGGTTGGTATTGGCTGTCTTTATTTATTTATATTACTGAGCCTCAACAATAGCACTAATTGTAAGCCTCAGAGAGAGTTCCTCTTTGTCGGAAGTAAGTTTCTTATCATATGTAAGCTCCAGCGAGTCTGCACTACTTGCCGGAAAAGAGGGGAGCGGATGGACCCAATCTGTAAAAGTGCGGTTTTTTTGAAATGAAATTGCCGATCTCAAACAAAATCCCTGCAAAAACGCAAGGATTAATATGTATATACTTGGATTTTAGGCTTTTAACCTGAAAAGACTGCCTTTTGTGAACCGTAAATCGTTTAGCTTGATGAAAGCAGCATTTATGCAGGGAATGGCGGGTGATTAGTGGTCACAGCTTGACGGCAGCAGTGAATCATTTCGAGCTGGGATGGCCCGGCCGGCAAGGCGGCGCTGAGAAGATTCCCCCAATAAAAGCCGCACCTTCGCAGTAACTTCCGGTCAGCTAGGGGTATCTGTTAGACGGTTTTCGCTCTGCCAGCTTCTTCATATAGGTTTCCAGCAAAATATCCAAAAGCACAACGAGTGGAGAACGAGGGGTTATATCATAGCCGGAGAACGATTCCGTGGGCAGACTGGTGCTGATGTTATGGGTGGCCAGCTGGGACAAGCGGCTTCCGGCGTTATTGGTTACTGTAAAAATCTGTGCGCCGGTAAAGCGAATTTTCTCCGCCGCTTTAACCAGCGTGGCCGTCTGTCCGCTCATTGAAATAAATACGACAATATCGCCGTTTTGCAGCATATTCGGGAGCAAGTCAATGATGTGTGATTCATATACATGCATATTCTGTTTATGTACTTGCAGCAGCCTTTTGGCAAAATATTCACCAAGCGCTTTAGTAAGTCCTACCGAGACTACAACGATGGTTTTGGAGTGCAGCATAATCTGTGCCATCTGACTGATCCGTTCATGATCGATGTTATCAAGCGACTGGTGCAGGTGCTGAACGTATTTTTGAACGACATAAAGGTGGTCCAAGGCATTATTATCGTTCAAGGTACGCAAAATATAGCGTAAATCGGCAAAACCGGTCAGACCGAGCTTTTTGCAGGTACGGATTACTGTGGTGGTAGAAACGTTGATAGCTTCCGCCATCTCTACCAGCGACTGTCTTTTTGCCGTCTCAAAGTGATTATCAATGTAGTATAGTACATATTTCTCCGCATTGCTGAGCTGCTCAATGTAAGTCCCAAAACGCTCCAGTACCTGTCCCATTTTTGCTGCTTGGCCTCCCTGCTATTTCGACTTTATTACGATTGTACAATTATACATGATCTGTATCTTATACAAAAACAAATTTGGTTATTATATAAATGAAAACGCTGTTAACAGCCGTAATATAACTGATTTTACGGGGAAGAGAGGTTTAACGACATGAAGCTTCAAACAATGACAGGATCTCATCTGTTGTTTCTGGACGTTGACTGGTCAAGCAAAGAGGAAGTGATTGATCATCTGGTTGGCGCTTTGGCAGATGCCGGGGCTGTCGAATCTAAAGAACAATTTAAACAGGTTGTCTTCGAACGGGAGGGACATTCGCCGACGGGGTTTGAGCATGGTCTTGCTATTCCTCATGGCAAATCGGCTCTTGTTAAGGAAGCCAAAGTGGCGATCGCCCGATTGAAGACGCCGATTGAAGGCTGGGAGTCGATTGATCCCGATAATAAAGTAGACCTGGTCTTCCTGCTGGCGATTCCTGCAGCGGAGTCGGGCTCGACACATGTGCGGCTGTTGGCTCAGCTGTCAGCCAAACTGGTAGATGAGGATTATCGTGCGCGATTGTATTCAGCCAAGTCGCCGGAGAGCTTTCTGAACAGTTTGGACGGGACGGAGGAGAACAGCACGCCGGAGCAGAGCAGCGCTATCGCTAAACGCACTGTGCTTGCAGTAACCTCCTGCGCCGCTGGGATTGCCCATACCTATATGGCAGCTGAAGCTCTGCAGAAAGCGGGGAATGAGCTGGGCGTGACGGTGCTGGTTGAGAAGCAGGGAGCCAATGGACAAGAGGACCGCCATACGGCAGAGCAGATAGCCCAAGCGGACGCCGTGCTGTTTGCCGTGGACACCAAGGTGAAAGAACGGGGACGTTATGCCGGCAAACCGTACGTTCAAGTAAAGGTGGCCGAACCGCTCCGGCACGGCAAGGAATTGCTGCTGCAGGCGCTTGAGAATCCTTCCGGTATTGTTGAGAAGGAGGAAGTGCAGGAAGCAGCGGTCAAAACAGCCCCGAAGGGATTTAAGGGCCTCATCGGTGAAATGGCGCAGGCGGTCATGACCGGGATATCCTATATGATTCCGGTGCTGGTGGCCGCCGGACTTATGCTCGGGATCGCCAAATTGACCTGGCTGTACGGTCTGGGGCTTCCAATCGCGGATATCGGCAGCGCGGACTACGCGGCAGTTGGAGGATTGAAGGAGTTCCTGCACAATCTGGACGCCTTCGGAAACCTGATCTTCAAGTTCCTGTACCCGGTATTCAGTATGTTTGTCGCTTATGCTCTGGCTGACCGGGTTGGTATTGTGTCCGGCCTGCTTGGGGGAGTATTCGCCAGCGGTATGCATTACACCTTTTGGGGTGTGGAGGGTGGAATTCCAAGCGGTTTTCTTGGAGCGCTCGTATTGGGGTTAGCTGCTGGATACATGGCCCGCTTCTTGAATCAAAAAATCCGCTTATCGCAAAATTTTGCGGCCATGAAGCCGATGCTCCTTATTCCAGGTATCAGCATTCTTCTATTATTCATTCTGAACCAGTACTTGGTGGATCCGTTCTTCAGCCAGCTGAACCGCTGGATTGCCGACTTTATTCAGGGCATGACGGGGACCGGCGAGCTTACCTTGTCGGCGGTTATCGCGGCGGCAACCGCCTTTGACCTTGGCGGGCCTGTCAATAAGGCAGCCGGGGCGATCGCGATCGGGATGGCTGCAGATCATATTTTTCCGCTTACCCCACGCGTGCTGGCCATCGTTATTCCGCCGCTCGGCATTGGCCTGGCGACTATTATTGACAAGTTTGTTGTAGGGCGGCGTGTATTTAGTCCGGATTTGCGTGTTGCAGGGAATACTTCGTTTCTGCTCGGATTTCTGGCTATTTCTGAAGGGGCAATTCCCTTCATGCTGAGAAACCCGCTGCTCACCATCCCGATTAATCTGATTGGAGCGGTCGCTGGTTCCTGTACTGCGGTCGCACTTGGCGCCGTTCAGTGGTACCCGCTGCCAGCTATTTGGGGCTGGCCGCTGGTGGAACATTTCCTGGCTTACTTTATCGGTTTGGTGGTAGGTATCGCCATTATCGCTTTTTCCAACATCTTTATTCGTTATGCCATGATCAAACGTGAAGAATTGAAGGATAGCTGAGCTGTTTAACAAGATACATCAGGCTGTGCGGCAGCACAGCCTTCTCAATTTCATTGGAGGTACGCATCATGAACTGCAAATCCAAAGTCCATATTGTACCGCACTCCCACTGGGACAGAGAGTGGTATTTTACAATAGAAGATTCGAATATATTGCTTGTTGAGAATCTGGATGCTCTGTTGGAAGTGCTGGAGCAAAAGACATCCTTTCCAGGGTATGTCTTCGATGCCCAGGTTTCCGTCATAGAGGATTATCTGGCGGTTCGTCCGGAAAACCGCGAGCGTCTTAAGTCGCTAATAAGCCAGCGGAGGATTTTTATTGGCCCCTGGTTTACACAGACGGATTCGCTGCTGGTCAACCGGGAGTCGGTCATCCGTAACTTGCTGTATGGTGTACGCGGCGCAGAAGCCATGGGACATTCTATGAAAGTGGGTTATTTGCCGGATATTTTCGGTCAAAATGCTTACCTTCCGTCTTTTTTTCAGGAGTTTGGCATTCAGTACAGCGTTTTGCAGCGGGGGGTTTATGACGATCAAGTCCCGCGCGATCTTAATTTTACGTGGGTGTCGCCGGACGGTAAGGAAGTGAAGACCAACTATATTTATTTTGGTTATGGCCCTGGGAAGTTTCTGGAACCTTCGGCTGCTTACTTCACCGAGCGTTTAAACCCGATCCTGGAAGCACTGGAACAGAAAAATACCTCGACGAATCAAATTTTGCTGCCAGCGGGCGGCGATCAGGTGCTGATTCGGGCGGCTTTCCCGGAGACGGTGCAATGGCTGAACCAGCATGATCCCAGCCGGGAATATGTATTGTCTGATTATGAGGCGTTTATGAAAGAGACATGGTGTGGAGCAGGCTTCAAAGAACGCCTTGAAGGCGAGCTTATCGCGGGCCAGAAGGCTCGAATCCACAGCACGATCCGTTCGCAGCGCGTGGATCTGAAGATGCTTAACTACCATGTGGAGAACAAGCTCCTGTATGTGCTGGAGCCATTAGCTTGTATCGCTTCAGCGCTTGGCCTCAAATACCCGGTCATGTGGATGAACCGGATCTGGAAGCTGCTGTTTGATGTGCATGCTCATGATTCCATCGGCGGCTGCAATTCGGACGATACGAACCGCAGCATCGAAATGCGCCTGATCCAAAGCGAGCGGATGATCGACGGATTGTGCAACGTTCTCAAGAAGCAACTGGCCAGAGCTGCATTACACAATGAGGAAGGCGGAGACCTCCTGGTATTCAATTTATTGCCGCGCCATAGGGAAATACTCCAGCCGATCGTAGTATTTACCAGGGACAGCCAATTTTGGTTACAGGACAGGTCCGGAGCATCTCTGGAAGCCATGGTGGTGAGACAGGATTATATCGACGGGGGGCGTCAGGTCCTTGTCACCGCGGAAGGCGAGCAAGAAGTGAAGGCCCCCGGTTATTACCGGACGGAACTTCTGGTTAGAACCGAGGTGCCGGCCATGGGGTATACAACCCTGCGGGTTAAAGAAGGCAAGCGACTGGAGCATTGGGCGCCGGTCAGAGAGCCGGTGATCCAGAACGAGATGTATCGGCTGGAATGGGAGAATGGTGAAATGATATTGGAAGACCTCAGAAGCGGCAGAAGAATTTCCGGATTGCTGCGCTTTGAGGATGCTGGCGATGCCGGCGATTCTTACGACTTCTCGCCGCTTGCCGGGGCGGATTCTCTTTTTGGCAGCACCTGCGAGCTGGTGGATGTCAAACAGGGAGCATTAAGCAGTTTATTGACGGTCCGCCATACGATGAAGGTCCCGAATCATATCGATGAGCGGGCATTAGGCAAGGCTGAGCAGGAACTTGTTATAGAAACGGCCTTCGAGCTGCGTCAGGGCGAAGCTTACGTACGCGTGAAGCATGTAGTGGATAACTCCGTGCGCGATCACCGTTTGCGCGTGCTGCTCCGGCATCAAGGAGAGCATACCTGGGCTGATCAGGCATTTACTGCGCTGCGGCGGGAGAAGGTCAACCCTCATTGGCAGAATTGGCGGGAGAAAGGCTTTGCTGAAGCGCCGGTACCTATTTATCCCTTGGAGAATTATGTAGTCGCGGAAGGCCAGGATGGTCAGCTTGGCGTTATTACCGAAGGACTCAAGGAGTATGAGCTCTTGGAAGAGGAACTGGCGCTGACGTTGTTTCGCTCCGTCGGGCAGTTGGGTAAGGATGACTTGGCCTGGCGGCCAGGGCGGGCTTCCGGCATTAATAACAAGGTGGTAGAAACCCCGGATGCCCAGCTTCTAAAGCCGCTATCTTTTGCCTATGCGCTTCATATTGCTGAGGGCCCGTTCCGTGCGGAGGAATGGAGCAAAATGGCGGAGGAATATATCGGACACGCTACGGCATACCACCTTCAGACGCTTAATACCTTTGAAGAACGGCTGGAGCGGTTCGAGCTGCCGCAGCCGATAAACCAGGCGCCGGTTGAATTTTCCTTACTGTCGGTCGAGGGAAAGGTTCTCTTCTCGGCGCTGAAGCGGAGCGAGGAGGGGGACGGTATAGTACTAAGGCTATTTAACCCCGGGGATGAAGACGAGCCGGTTATGCTTCACTCTGAACTCTTCGCTGAAATTCAGCGGACTACTTTGGCGGAGCTTCCTACACCCGATTCCGTCAACTCGATAGCTGCCAGAGGATATATGACACTCAAATGTCTAACGGAGAAGGAGTAGATCGTATGAACAAACAGGAGCTGAAGCAGGACCTGCGAGAGAAAATGCTGTTCATCTATGGGGAGAGTCAGGGCTTGCCGGCCTATGAAGCGATGCTCTCGCTTGTAGAACGGTGGGAATCCGTTGACTTCGGGCAAAGCGGGGAGCTGAGCGAGCGCAATGCCTTCCTGATTACTTATGGAGATGCTATCCGTATGCCGGGGAAGACGCCGCTTGCCGCCCTGCACACCTTCCTCAAAGAGCAGGTTGGCCGCGATGCAATCACCGATATTCACCTGCTTCCGATGTTCCCGTATACTTCAGACGACGGGTTTTCGGTGACAGATTACCGTGCGATTCATCCGGACCTGGGAAGCTGGGAGGATATCGGCGGGTTCCTGGATGATTACCGACTGATGTTTGATTTTGTCGCCAATCATGTATCGAAATCAAGCGAGTGGTTTCAAGGTTATCTTCGAGGAAATCAGCGGTATGAGCACTATTTTATTCCCAGGGAAGAAGAATTTGATGTATCGCAGGTAATCCGCCCCCGCACCTCGCCCTTGTTCCATGAATATGAAGGAAGCTGCGGACAGCGAACAGCCTGGACTACGTTCAGCGAGGATCAGGTGGATCTGAATGCGAGCCATTTTCCAGTATTATGCGAATTGAGCGATATATTGCTGGACTATGCCCGGCACGGGGCCTCTGCTATTCGACTGGATGCGATCGGTTTCTTGTGGAAGGATTCAGGAACGACCTGCATGCATTTGCCGCGTACACATGCGATCATTTCTACATGGCGTCGGCTATTGGATTATTTTAAGCCAGGAACTCAAATCATTACCGAGACGAATGTTCCACACGCCGATAACATCAGTTACTTTGGGGATGGCATGAACGAGGCCAACATGGTCTACCAGTTTTCGCTGCCTCCGCTCGTTTTGTTTACCCTCACTGTTGAGGATGCAACAAAGCTGACGCAATGGGCGAAAGGGATTAAGCGAGTGTCCGATACCGCTACCTATTTTAATTTTCTGGCTTCCCATGACGGAATCGGTATGCGTCCCGCAGAAGGCATTCTGAATGAACAAGAACGACAGTTGCTGGCCGAGAAGACGGTTGCCAACGGCGGGCGCATCTCCTACAAAAATAACCCTGACGGCACAAAATCGGTATACGAGCTAAATATCAACTATATTGATGCGCTCGCCAATGCCGAAGAGAAAAACAATATTCATCTTGTCACGCAAAAAGCGCTGGCCGCTCACTGCATTCTTTGCTCGGTCATTGGCGTTCCTGCTATTTATTATCATTCTCTGTTTGGCTCCTCTAATGATTATAAGGGATTGGAGGAGAGCGGCATTAATCGTCGGATAAACCGCGAGAAGCTGGATGCCGGAAGATTGACCGCGGAACTAACTGGCGATGAGCGGCGACGTACTATATTCAGCGGCATTACAGCCATGCTTGCTGCCCGGAGAAAGGCCAGCGCATTCTCCCCTTATGCCAGCCAGGAAATTCTTGAGCTGGACAGCCGGGTATTTGCAGTACGCCGGAATAATGCCAAGACAGGCTGCACGGTTACGGCAATCATTAATGTGACGGGCAGACCGGTGCAGATAAAGGCCCCGAAATCAGGCAGGGATCTGCTAACCAATAAGGAAACCGGCGACATGCTGGAGCTCGGCCCTTACGGATATATGTGGATTCAGGAAAATTAAGCAACGATCAGGTGTTATCCTAACGGTAGGCTCCGCTAGTCCGGAAGCGGTGGGTCGGGGTGTACGCTGGCTGGGATACGGGCCTTGATACCGTCTAAGACTAAGTTGTAGATGGGCTTGGATATCGCCGATGATAAGGTCAAAGGTAGGTTCGATATCACCCATGGCCAGGTCCAAGAGTGACCTTAATACCGCCGTGACTAGGTCGAAGACGAGCTTTGGTATCGCCAATAACAAGATCAAAGACAGGCCTATCGCTATCTCACCGATAACAAGGTCATAGATGGGCTTCGATATCGTCCGTGATAAGGTCAAAGATAGGTTCGATATCACCCATAGCCAGGTTCAAGAGAGACCTTAATACCGCCGTGATTAGGTCGAAGACGAGCTTTGGTATCGCCGATAACAAGATCAAAGACAGGCCTATCGCTATCTCGCCGATAACAAGGTCATAGATGGGCTTCGATATCGTCCGTAACTAGGTTCAAGACTATGATTTAAAGATACCCGCAAGCGAAGCCGGAGGATCGGCCCGTTTGCGGGTTGTTTTTGTTCGTGTGATTCTTTTTTCGTTTTCGTTCTGCAGGATTTACTTAACAGCCCTGAGACCTATGCCCTGATATGCTTGTGGAATAAGGGATGCAACCGCTGGTTGACATATTGTCAGCTTAACTTGGTAGCTAGCGGCCCGTTGACTTTATATGATGGCGTTGAGGTGATGGATAATGGATTTTGCAGATAAATTGCAAAGTTATAGGAAGCAGAGGGGAATGTCGCAGGAAAATTTGGCGGAGGCAATCGGGGTATCCAGACAGGCCGTGTCCAAATGGGAATCGGGTCAATCGTACCCTGAGATGGAGAAGATGATTGCGCTCAGCGAACTGTTTCAGGTAAGCATTGATCATCTGGTGAAGGGAGTAGCTGTGGAGGATAGCCGTATTCAGGAAACTAATGCTTCCCCGCACTATAAACCTGTTCCGGAAGAGGGAGTATCTTCAAGCATGCGCTGGGTAAGAGGATATTCATACCATTATGAATATAAGAGCAGGGCAACACTCTACGGGGTTCCGATAGTTCATATTAATTACGGCCGTGGAAAGCTTCATGTTGCCAAAGGGATCATTGCAGTAGGGAATATTGCCATTGGCGCCCTATCGTTGGGACTTCTTGCTCTGGGAGGTATAAGCATCGGGGTCTTGTCAGCGGGCCTCATTTCATTGGCGGGGTTTTCGTTCGGCTTGCTGCTAGCTATCGGAGGAGGCGCAATCGGGACGATTGCAATAGGCGGATTGGCTCTCGGCATTTTTGCCCTTGGAGGCCTGGCTTTGGGAATGTTCTCGCTCGGCGGGGCTGCGATCGCTTCCCGGGTTGCTATTGGGGGATATGCCAGTGGGCACATAGCTATCGGCGATACTGTGAGGGGAGCCTATACTTTGATTGCGCAGGAGGGTCAACTTAGCGATATTTATGCCGACGATGTCAGGTCGTTGATCTATCAGGAATATCCAGGATTATGGAGAACGATCGTGGGGTTGCTGGTTTGGATGTTTAGGTAGCGGGATAGAATTGAGATGTCTCTTTATGCCAACCATGCTCATTGTGATGAACCTGAAGATAGCGCAACTATCGAGCTTTGTGGATCAATCGGCAAAATGCAGGTCTTGGGTTTGCTGAAGCTGCTGCCAATTCTTTCTAACGAAACAGGGTATCGCTATTTGGGTCAAAAAGAGCCGCTGTAAAATCTAACGAAACAGGATATCGCTATTGGAGCCAAATTTGAGCATACACCCCTTATTTTCCCTAAATAACGATCCGTAGTTTCGTTAGAATTATTTTGCTGCCGATTAAGGGGAAATAGCGATCTGTAGTTTCGTTAGAAATCGGTTGGGCCAATAAATACATTTTAACGAAACAGGGTATCGCTATTTGGGTCAAAAAGAGCTGCTGTAAAATCTAACGAAACAGGATATCGCTATTTGGGTCAAAAAGAGCTGCTGTAAAATCTAACGAAACAGGATATCGCTATTGGAGCCAAATTTGAGCATATGCCTCCTATTTTCCTCAAATAACGATCCGTAGTTTCGTTAGAATTATTTTACTGCCGATTAAGGGGAAATAGCGATTAGTAGTTTCGTTAGAGATCGACCGGTGCTTTGCGGCGGGATAAAATACTTTAAATCAATCTGGGAATCGCCCTGCGTAAGCCGTCAGGACTAAGATGGAGTTAGCTTGATACGGAGGGAGTGATCGGTATGAAACGCCCGGCTAATTTTTCTATTGTATATGTTAAGGTGTACTTCTACTATTATTAGGCTAAATAGGGCTGTGGACAGCTGTGCCGCATCGGGTTCAACCAACCGCCGTCATGCAGCAAAGTGCTGCACACTGGGAGTTGGGGCGCGGTGCAAAAGAGGTCCATGGCCTTTTATACGTGTGTGAGGGGCTATTGTGTGTCTGTTTTTAAGTTACTTAAAAAAGGAACTGAAGCGTTGCTGAAATTGAAGTTTCTGTTCAACAATGAAGATTTAGCGGAGATGATCGTGAAAAATTGGACGTATGATGAGGATTCGCTGGAAATGTTCCAGTTCTACAGGATTTCCTCTAATGCGATATATCCATTTCGATATAAAGGGAAGATAAGATTGCTCAGATTTGCGCCAGTGAAGGAGAAGAGTAAGCAGAATTTGGAGACGGAGCTCGAATTTATTTCGTATTTGCGTACGAATGGCTTTCCGATTGGAGGTTGTGGAGAGCAAGAGCGGCCAGTATTTAATCAAGGTTGGGACGCCGTGGGGAGCATACTATGCCTTGGTATTCAACCGCGTGCCCGGGAACCCGATCGGCAACATCGACTGTAATGATTCGATTATTAATCGTTAGGGTCAAGCGCTGGGCAGGTTGCATCATTTATCGAGTCAATACACACCGATGCAGGCCCGAAGATGGTCATATCTGGATTGCCTCGACGGGATAGAGGAGCAACTATTAAATTACCTGGAGCACGAGCAGCGCGATGAGTATGAACAGTACGAACAGCACAAGTACCACAAGCAGTACGAGCAGCACGGCGCCGCATTGGCGGAGGCCAGACTGCTGCGGGATTATTTCGCGGCCATGCCTGCGACTAAGGTAAATTTTGGATTGATCCATTATGACTTCGAATATGATAATGATTTCTATGATTCTACTTCTGAGGAATGTTATGCGATTGATTTTGATGACGCGATGTATCATTGGTATGCGATGGATATTGAGCAGGCCTTAAAGAGTGCACCCTTCCTATAGAATTTGAGCGTAAGAAGCAGCGCATTTTGGCAGGATACACTGAAGAATATGAGCTTCCGGATTTTACTGCTTTGCTCCCCGCATGCCGGAGATTTGCTAACTTGTATAGTTATGTCCGCTTGCTAAGTTCCACTGCGGAACGTTGGGATCATGAGCCTTCATGGCTCATTCATCTAAGACAGAGACTGGAGCAGGCAATGGCGGAAAATACCGCTGAGTTTATGATGGAACTATAGATAAATATTTGCTTCAGATGGCCGGCGCCTGCTACCGAGGATGCCGGTCATCCTCTTTTATTATTGTCTCTATAATTTATCATTAAAGGATATATGAACCTAGAGATGAAATAACTATAATGGAGTTTATAAAGGTTGTTCGCTTTTGATCACGAAGTAACTCTGAGAGCTGATTCGGCGCCGGATTTTAAATTCAGCCTGAGGGCCCGCCTAAGCATATGCTTGCGAATACCTGTTTCCTATGAAAACATCTTAAATGCTCACGCAGGATTCATCCCGGGCGGAACCGTGTTGATGAAGGGGACTACTGAAGACCTCTCAGGAGTTCACGCAGGATTCATCCCGGGCAGAACCGTGTTGATGAAGGGGACTACTGAAGACATTTCAGGAGTTCACGCAGGATTCATCCCGGCCAGAACCGTGTTGATGAAGGGGACTACTGAAGACATCTCAGGAGTTTCACGCAGGATTCATCCCGGGCAGAACCGTGTTGATGAAGGGGGCTACTGAAGACATTTCAGGTGTTCACGCAGGATTCATCCCGGGCGGAACTGTGTTGACGAAGGGGATTACTTGAGACCTCTCATATGTTCACGCAGGTTTCGCCCAGCTCCTCGGTCCCTGGCTTCGTTGAGCGGAAGCATTTTGGAAAAACGCATGTCGGAAGCATATGCTGCGGTACTGAAAGTCGAACTTTTTGCACTCGTATTTATAGTTAATGAAGGGGATGGATGGAATAGAATGGCTACAATTAAGGATGTGGCGAAATTAGCGGGGGTTGCATTGTCAACCGCTTCTTATGCGCTGAGTGGAGATCATAGAGTCAGCGCTAAGACCCGGGAGAAAGTCATTGAAGCGGCAAGGCAGCTGAATTATCACAAGAACGGTTTTGCCATGGATTTAAAGCGTAGCCGCACGAATACCATTGCTCTGATTCTGGCGGACTTGTCGGGTCCTTTCTACTCGGAGCTGATCCGAAGTGTTCAGGAGGTAGCCTTATCCAACGGTTACGATCTGATCGCTTGCAGCTCAATCGGAGAAAGAGACTCAACGGCGGTTCGTTTTTTACGTGAGAAAAGGGTGGATGGAGCCGTCGTGCTGGCTTATAACATGACTGATGAAGTATTACAGGCTTCAGCTGGACCCAATTTCCCAATTATTGCAATGGATCGGGTCATCTCAGGTGAAGGTTTGGTCAGCATTATTGTGGATGGAGAGTCCGGAGGATATGAGGCAACTCGCTACTTAATCAATAAGGGGCATCGAAAGGTTGCTTATATCAGCGGTCCTTCGAATTCTTTTGCGAATTCGCTTCGGTACCAAGGGTTCCTGCGAGCTATGAAGGAGGCCGGGCTTGAGGAGCAGGCTAAGTGGCGGCTTAGCGGGGGATTCATTCGGGACGGCGGATATAGGGCGACGAAGATGATGTTGATGCAGGGGGAACTGCCAACAGCCATATTCTATGGAAATGATGAGATGGCGATTGGCGGACTTAAGGCTTTCGAAGAAAGTGGAATAAGGGTGCCGGAGGATATATCCATTATTGGATTTGATGACATCGAATTGACGGAATTTATTCGGCCGCCGCTTACTACTATACGTCAGCCAATGTATGAGTCCGGTTCATTAGCGGGTCATTTGCTGTTTCAAATGCTGAACGGTGAGAGCGTGAATGAGTCCTATAAGCTAAATGTTCAAATCATCGAGCGTCAATCTGTCTCTGCACCGGCGAAGCATAATAGTTCCGTATAGTATAACTACTGGCTAGCGAAATGGGCTTGAAATTTTCGTTGCCGGAATGACGATAAGGCTAAGGTGATGAGTCGTACATCGTAAATTTCGAAGGCGTACGCTCAAATGGTAGCTGGCTCATGCGACATTTCGGCTCCAGGCAAGCTAAAAACGATTATTTATGGAGAATTCAAATTTTCTCTCGAAACGTTTCGATTTTAGTGGTAACTTATTAATGTAGAACATGAATTTATAAAGATATTAATAAATCAAAACGATTCGCAATGAGTGGAGGAATTCATCCGTGACAAGTCAACGTATTAGTCAATTAGTGAAGGAGATGACGCTGGAGGAGAAGGCGGCCCAGCTATTGCAACTCGCAGCTACTTTCTATGAAGACGGAGATGGGCAGATTACCGGACCGATGGAATCGCTGGGCATTGGCGAGACAGAGGTTAATTATGCCGGATCAGTGCTGGGCATCTCGGATCCTGAGAAGATTATTCAAATACAGCAAGCTTATTTAGCCATGAACAGACTC
Organism: Paenibacillus sp. 79R4; assembly: GCF_013393165.1. Classification (NCBI taxonomy): domain Bacteria; kingdom Bacillati; phylum Bacillota; class Bacilli; order Caryophanales; family Paenibacillaceae; genus Paenibacillus; species Paenibacillus sp. 79R4. Next base: position 103,581 of record NZ_QJOT01000008.1, read on the forward strand.
GGAATTCCGCTTCTGTTCATGGCGGATATTATTCATGGATTTAAGACGATCTTCCCGATTCCGTTAGCGATGGGCAGTTCCTGGGATTTAGAGCTGGCGGAGAGAAGTGCTGAGGTAGCGGCCAGGGAGTCGGCGGTGTCAGGCTTGCATGTGACGTTCGCCCCGATGGCGGACCTCGTCCGTGATCCACGATGGGGTCGGGTGATGGAGTCGACGGGCGAAGACCCTTATTTGAATGCTCTCTTTGCAAGGGCGATGGTTCGTGGATTCCAAGGAGAGGATTTGACGCATGAAGTTGATCGTGTCGCTGCTTGTGTGAAGCATTTCGCCGCTTATGGACTGGCTGAGGGCGGCCGGGATTATAACACGGTTGATCTGTCTGAACGTAGTTTGCGTGAGTATTATTTGCCAGCCTATAAAGCAGCGCTGGAGGAAGGCTGTGAGATGGTGATGACGTCGTTCAATACGATCGACAGCATTCCAGCAAGCGGCAACCGCAAATTAATGCGTGATCTGCTGCGCGGCGAGTGGGGCTTTGATGGAGTGCTTATATCGGACTGGGGGGCGATCGGAGAGCTGATTCCCCACGGCGTAGCCGAGGATGAGCGCGAAGCAGCACTGAAGGCAGTCATCGCCGGAGTTGATATTGAAATGATGACGCCGGCCTATGTACATCACATTCCGCAGTTGGTGGCAGAAGGATTGGTTGATGAGGCGCTGGTTGATGAAGCGGTTACGCGCATTCTGGAGCTAAAGGAGAAGCTGGGACTGTTTGACAACCCGCTCCGCGGCGCTGATCCCGAGGCAGCGCGGGAAGTTGTATACTGTGATGAGCACCGCCGGATTGCGCAGGAGCTGGCTGCGAAGTCCTGTGTTCTGCTTAAAAATGAAGGGGTACTGCCGCTGCGCCGTGAGCAGAAGATCGCGGTTATCGGGCCATTCGCCCAGAGCGGAGACATCCTGGGCTCCTGGTCCTGGGCGGGGTCGCGGGAGACGGCGGTGCAATTAGGTACGGCCATGCAGAAGCTGGCTGGTGCGGATCAGATTGCCCTCGCGGAGGGCAGCGATATCATGTCCATCAGTGAGCAGCAGCTGCAGCAAGCCCAGGCCGCAGCGCAAGAGGCTGATGTGATCGTCCTGGCCCTGGGCGAAGCCTCTGCAATGAGCGGCGAGGCAAGCAGCCGCAGCGATATCCAGCTTCCGAAGGCTCAGCTTGAGCTTATTCAAGGGATGAAGCGTCTTGGGAAGCCGCTTGCTGTCGTGCTGTTTAATGGTCGTCCACTCGACCTGCACGGGGTTATAGATCAAGCGGATGCTGTGCTCGAGGCCTGGTTCCCGGGCAGTGAAGGGGGCGCAGCCATCGCCGATCTATTGTATGGGGGAGTCAACCCTTCCGGGAAACTGACGATGTCATTCCCTTATGCGGTTGGACAAGTTCCGGTTTATTATAATCACTATAATACCGGTCGTCCGAAACCTGCGGAGGATACGAATGAGCAGTATGTGTCCAAATATTTAGATATTCCTAATGCGCCACTACTGCCTTTTGGCTACGGATTAAGCTATACGACATTTGAATATGGTTCGCTGGAATTGTCTTCTGAAAAGATGACGTCGGAGGCAGCTATTAAAGTGTCCATAGAAGTTCGCAATATCGGCGAAGTGACAGGGATCGAGACGGTTCAGCTCTATGTCCGTGATATTTCCGGTGAAGTAGTGCGGCCTATGAAAGAGCTTAAGGATTTCCGCAAGATTGAACTGGCTCCAGGGGAAGCGGCACAGGTTGTATTCGAGCTTGGCGAGGAGCAGCTTCGCTATTATCATAGCGATCTGTCCTTCACCAGTGATGCTGGAAAGTTCGAAGTCTTCGTTGGGCCAAACAGTCGTGATACTAGGCAAGCCGGATTTCATCTCGTTAAATAAAGCGATATAAAAGCGATAGCAGATTTATATACAGCCGCTCTGTGCAGTTTTCTCGCATGGAGCGGCTGTAATTCATTTCACGGTGTGTAAGCCCTTTATTTCATATACTCAAGAAGAGAGGCAGAAGGAATGGGAACGGTAGGGAGGGATGGAAATGAATGAGCAGCAGAAGTACCGGATTATTATGCAGGGGATGCGCAGCGGCAATGTGGCGGAGACCTGCAAGGAATTTGGCATTTCCCGGACGCTGTACTATCGCTGGTACCATGCTTATATCCGTCAGGGTATGGCCGGTCTGAGCGAGAAGCCGCGCCTGCCGGTGATGCCAAATCAGGTGGATCGCAGGACAGAGCGGATGATTCTGCAATATGTGGTGCGCTCCCCGGAGGATGGGCCAAGACGAATTTATTATGAGCTGCAGGAAGAAGGCATCCGTACGGGAGAATCGGGAATATATAATGTGCTGCGCAGACATGGACTCAGCCGCAGGGGGGAACGAGAGAAATTTGCTGAAGAGATCAAGAGCCGGAAGGGAAGCCGTGGCCGAAGATCTGATTCCGGTCAAAGCGCGGACAACCGACAGCTTCATTCAATGCGGCCCAAGGGTGAGAGGCATCCTCAGCTGGATTACCGAATGGAAGATGCGGAGCATGCTTATCCCGGATATATCTGCCTGCAGACCATTCAATATTTGGGCAAATTCCCGGAGGTGGGGAGAGTATATCAATATATTATTCTTGATTCTTACTCCAGACTGGCTCTCGTTAAGCTGTACAATCAGAGGTCGTCGATCAACCTGATCGATTTCATGCGCTTCAGGATTATGCCGCTGCTTCGAACCTTTCATCTGAAGATAGACCACCTGGTCACGAATAAGAGCCAGGAATTTTCAACCGCCTGGGAGCGGGGGACGCATAAGTATACGGATTATTTACATAAGCATGACATTCATTTCATAGCGTATAGTGCCGATCATTCCGAAGTATTCCAGCCCTTGCATGAGTTCACAGGCGTATTGATGAACCGGTTCTACCAGCCGCTTTGGCATGAAGGAAGCCCATCTTCCTTCGATTCGCTCGAACAGTGTCTTGATCAGTATATGAAGCACTATAACTACGTTCGCCCTCTGGAAGAGGGGGGAAACAGGGGCAAAATTCCTTCGGATATTGTGCTGGACTCCAGAGGAATACAGGAGCCGCTGCCATTATGGCTGTATACGAGGAGATGAGTTATTTTGGCGGGAAGAGAAGGGCATATCGGAATTGTTGGGGCGGGCATCTCCGGATTATCCCTAGCTTATGAGCTGGAATTAAGGGGGTATCGCTCCGTCACCGTTATGGAGCAGGCTGACCGGGTGGGCGGCAAATGCTGCTCCATTGAATATAAAGGTCGGACCTATGAGATGGGCGCTTTGATCGGCTTGCCATCCTACGGAAAGACGATGGAGTATATGAAGAGATTTGATCTGCTGGAGAAGGGGCCGCTGTTAGACAGAGGTTTCTTCCACCCGCATGGAGGCAAAATCTCGCAGATTCCTATCGAGCAGATGCCTGATTTCGCTCGTGAGTTCAAACGTCTGCCAGCGCTGATGAGCCGCTATGAAGCTGTCAGAGAACCTGGGTTCAAGCCAATGCTACCCGAACTATGCAAGCCGTTCTCTACCTGGTGCAATGAGAATGGGCTAACTGTGCTAAGGCAAGTATTTATGCATTATTTTTGCGCCTTCGGCTTCGGCAATATAGATGATGTACCGGCGGTATACGTCTTGAAGCTGCTCAATTACGATAATTTGGTGTCATTTATTGAGATTACGCATATGATCTCCTGGCCGAACGGTGTCACCGAGCTGACGCGAAGAATGGCAGACCGGGTCTCTGATCTGAGATTGACCTGTGAGGTACAGCAAATTCGCAAGGAGGATACGGGCAGGGTTAGAGTGGAGACAAATCAAGGGCCGCTATTTTTTGATAAAGTGATCTATACCGCTCCCCTGCAGGACTTTGCCCATAGAACCGAGTTAACCCGCGAGGAAGGGGAGCTGTTCAAGAGTATCAGGGACGAGAAATTTCGCGTCTATGCCTACAGGGTAGATCATATGCCCAAGCTCTCCGGATACATTCCCGGCAATATGGGACTTGGGTCCAGAGGGCAAATGATGGCGTGGTATTACAGATGGGCAGACCTGGCCGAGACCGATCTGATCACGGTTTATGTAGCAGAGAATGAGGGCATGAGTGACGCGGAAATGCGTGAAAATATCGAGTCTACACTGGCAGGGCTTGGCGGTGAGAATATCCGGCTGTATATGATGAAACGGTGGAATCACTTTCCGCATGTGGATACAGCGGCGCTGGAGAGCGGGTTTTATGAGCGGCTTGAAAGTATGCAGGGGAAGTATGGCATTTATTTTGCAGGCGAAATTATGAACTTTCCGACGCTTGAAAATTGTATCCGTTATGCTAAAGCACTAGTGGACCGTTATTTTTGAACTAGTCGTTAATTGTCGAATTATGCGAATATTTTACTTTCAAGTCGTGTTTACAGATAAATGATGAATTTCCCGCGTTATACACGGATTTTAGAATGGAAAAGCAAGGATAAGCATAGTGTTAACCTATCTCCAAAGTAATGTCTACGAAGCCTATAAGGACGGGCCTTCTCGGGATTTGATAGCTTGGTCATGAATCGATATATTCAAAGCGAGAAGCGAATACATCGATGAAAGAGGAGGCTAATACAATGTTCCTATTTGAGGCAATGCCTTGGTATTCTATCGTGATGTGGTTTGTTGTGCTTGCCGGCTTGATGCTGGTAAATGAACTGGCGCGAATGAGTAAATGGGTTTCTCTGGCTCTCTTCCTGGTGCTGCCAGTTGTGCTGACGATTGCGGTATGGCCAAACACGGCGGGGGAAGGTTCAAGCGTGGGCACCTGGTTCCACTGGGTTAAGGTCTATTCAGCGCTTGCTGGTTGTCTAGGATTTATGGCTTTAAGATTCATGAAGGGGATGGACAAAAATAAATACATGCTGATGTTCCCGGCGATTATTCTAGCGATAAACATTCTTGAAGCCGTTATTCGGGATTTTCAGGTATATAGCCTGAACGGAATGGTAGATGGCGTTATGATGATTGGCGGTCCATGGAACATCATGAACGGCATCGCCGGCTTGCTGAATATTATTACGATTTCCGGATGGATGGGCATTGTAGTCAGCAAAAGCCGCTCCCGAGACATGGTCTGGCCGGATCAGCTCTGGTTCTGGATTATCGCCTATGATATCTGGAATTTCGCTTATGTGTACAATTGCGTATCCGACCATTCTTTCTATGCCGGTGCTGCCCTGCTTATCTCTTGTACGATTCCGGCATTCTTCTTCAAGAAGGGGGCCTGGCTGCAGCATCGCGCCCAGACGCTGGCAATTTGGATGATGTTCACGATGTCCTTTCCGGCATTTGTAGGTGAATCCAAGTTCGCGGTGCAATCTTCACATAGCGAGACGGCATTATGGGTCGTCAGCGGTTTGTCCCTGGCAGCGAATATTGCTGTATTCATCTATCATATCTATAAAATTACGAAGCATAAGCGCAATCCGCTCAAGGTTGAAGTGTATAGCGATTTGAAGGCATACAAGGCGGTCGCTGAGCAGAACTAAAGATCCGATCATGAAAAAGAAGAAGCTGCGCCTTATAGGTGCAGCTTCTTTCTATATTTAACGTTTTGACCCTGCTTCTTATAGTCCCAATGCTTTACCCTTTTCAAGGCGCCGGATCTGCTGCTCGCCGGTCTCTGCCAATTCCCTGAATTGGATGATCGTATCCCGCATTTTAGGAAGCGCCTCCTGCTTGTAGGTACTGATCGAATCAAAGGCTTCAATCACATCCGTGAAGGCCTGCTTAAGCGTATCCACGGAAATCGACGATTCCAGCGCCTGCTTCTGGATGGCTGCCCCCTGATCCTTCAGCATTTTGGAGGTGCCGCTGATCAAATTATTAGTCGTCTCATTAAGCAGTTCGATCTTCTTCAACACGATGCGCTGGTTATAGAGGGCGCTTGCAACCGTAACGGATATTTTCAGGGCCGATACTGTCACATTACGCGCTCTATCTACGCCGCGGATCAATTCCTTATTGTTTCGGATGACAACCTCGATCGCCATAATGCCTTGCTGATTGACGACCAGCATCTGCTGCAGGTCCATTAAGCGCTGGCGTAGTGGGAATAAGACTTCCTCGGTAATGAAGCGAATTTTCTCTTCCGATTCCATGCGTGCTTTTGCCGCTTCGAGCTGGGTTTCGATCTCCTGATCCATGTATGAGCCGAGTTGAATTTCTTTTTGCAGCTTCTTGGTCAGTTCTCTTAATGCCTGTTGTTCGAATTCCAGCGTCGTATTGTCGTTCTTCAGGATGGTCTTGCCCTTTTCCAGGGAGACAATGATATCGGAGATGACGGAGTCAGCTCTTTGAAATTTGGCGAAATAGGCTCGCAGCGGGTTAAAGAACATGCCGAGAATACCGCTCTTGGCAAAATCGATGGCGCTCGGGTCCAAATCTTTGAGCTGCAGCTGCAGTTCGGTTAAGCCCTTGGCTACCTGGCCGCCCTCATCGCCGGTCTTGGACAGGTTCCCTACGGATACATGCAGCAATGCATTTTTCTCCGAAGAGGTTCTCATCGTATTTATACCGAAGGTATCGATGGATTGCAGAATCTCCTTCCGCTTCTCTAAGGAGTCCAAATCAAGGTCGAGAATCGCCGACACGTTATTTGTTGCCAGCACTTTAAGCTCTGTTACTTCCTCCGGCTCCGGTTTGACCTGTTCTTCAATTGCGTTCTTCAATTCCTCCGGGCTGACTACTTCCATGGAAAATGACATTTCAACCTCTCCCTATATCAAAATTTACATTTGCACATTTAATAAGTTGCCTATTTTATACACAACGTCATCTGTATCCGCATTGATGCTAGCTGCTTCGTTAATGCTGGAAATGGTCTGAAGCGCCTGGATATTTGCAGTATATCCAATGGTGTATATAGGGATTTTATAGGTCTCGATCAGCCCACGGATATCTTTGAGAGAATGGCCTTCATTGGTCTCTCCGTCGCTTAGGACGAAGATCAGCGGCTTTACGTCAGGGTTAGCGGATATTTGATCCTGCAGCATCTTCATGGCGACCACAATTGCGTCGAAGGTAGCTGTTCCGCCGCCAGCCTGCAGGCTGTTAATCGCACCGACAAACATGGATTGCTGATTCGTATCATAGATACCAATTGGTAGGTTAATCGTTACATCGTCAGAGTAGGAGACAAGACCAATGCCGTTATCTCTGCCCAGAAATTTCTGACCTTGCAGCAGTGATTCCTTCAGTCTTCTTAGCGGTTCTCCATCCATACTGCCCGATACATCGGCTACGAAGACTGCGGCGATCGGCTTATTGCCGTTCTTCTTCTCCTTCCACAGCTTCTGGGCTGCGGACAGGGTATTGCCGTCGACCGGTTTCAGTTCTGAGCGATAATCTTCCAAAATGTTGAAGCCTTTGTCCTTGCCCAAGCTTTGATATTTATCCTGCTTGGCGAATTTGGCGAATTCCTTGATGATGTCCAGCTTCTCCTTGGGCAAATCGCCAAGCGCGTACAACGGGCTGTCATGCCGCACGCCAAAGGGGGTGAATTCATAGCCGCCCTTCAGATCTGCCGCATTTGCATAGAGCTGATACTCAAGCACAAAGGAATCCAGAGCGCCAGTCTTGGCCGCATCGCGCATTTGCAGAGTTGTGGAAGCAATAAACGGCACGTTGGCCTGGAATTTCTCGAAGCCTTGAACCGCAGTGTCTCCAAGAAGGTTCGAGCTGTCAAAGGTGGAGAGTGCTGTGACCAGGAAATTGAGTCCAGTCGAGCTGGCAAAGGGGTCCGTATAACCCATGGACAGCTCATTATCGGCTATCGCATCCGTAATGGTCTTCACATTAACGGCGCCGTACTTCTCTACAAGCTCACTGTACTTGGCCTTACTGGTCACAATTCCGGCGACATTGCCCACAAGTCTCTCCGTCACCATCTCGGCTTTGATCCCTTGTGCCTTAACCATCTCACCCCATAGCTCATTGGAAGGGGTGAAGGCGTCGGGGATATATTTCCCGGAGCGAATGTAATCCGTGGCGGTACCTGAAGCGATATTGCGAATTTTGACCGAGGCGGTCTGACCGTTGACTGAGATTTGAGCTTTGTTGAACTCCTCAGCAACCTCATTTAGCCAATCGTCGGATCCTGTCCCGGATTTCTCAGGGGAGGAGAAGATCTCAACGAAGCTATCCGTTGTATTGTCCACCGTAATCGGGAACTTGGATATATCGGGCAGGGAATCAGCGATATTAACCGGATCAAGATCGATCTGTCCCTTTACCGGTTCCGCGTTTGTTATGCGAATTTTGTTATAGAGCTTCTCCAGCCGCTTCGAGGCATCCTCCGTAGTGATCTGCGTCTCGGATTTGCCGATATTGGAGGTCAGATTGATTCCGAAATAGACCAAGGCAAATACGACCACCGCTATGATTGCAAGTACTATAAATGATTTTCCTCTTCTCGCCATTCTCATCTCCCTTTCATTGCTTATAAAATTTAGTCTGATTAATCAGTGCGTCGATCTCTTTCATACAAGGCATTTCCTCGACATCCTTATAATCCGTGCTGCCTAGCTGTGTGATCTCCAGCAGGAGCTTATCAAGCTTCAGCAAAATCTCTTCGTTTGCACCAATGTAGCCTCTGATCGATGCTATATATTCATCGTATAAGAGCTTCTTCTCCTGAATCAGCCTGTTGGAGAAGCGTCCGGAGGCTTGCTGATTGGCCAGGCCGGAGAATTCCGAAGCATCAAATACGCTCAGCTTATTAAGAAGACCTCTAACATTGAGATAAAATAATTTCTCAACCTCGTTGATCACAGAATTAAATTTCTTATAACTTAGCTCGGTCGAATCAAATCGCTGTCCAAGGACCTCCATCAAGGTTCCTTTCTTCTTCTCGATTCGCTCGAGCTGATCCAGGGACAGGACAATATCGCTCTTCAGCGGAGTGATGCCCCTATAATGATACAGCGCCTCTATGTAATCCTCGTGTATAATTATGTCTTTAACGGGTGTCGGGGCAGGAGGTTTAAAGAGCAGGCTATAGCTCCCATTGAGCAGGACAAGAAAACTAATGACCAGCAGCGTTACGCCGAGGGCAGTCTGGAGAACGCTATCTCCGCCTATGCGCAGTCCAATGAGCCCTGGGGATAAGATAATGACATTCAGGAGCACAATTCCGACGATAAGTCCTAACAATTTGGGAAGCTTCGAGTTGTTCAAATGCCACACCTCCTTTGCTAATACCTAGATTATAGCAGCCCATAAAAGGCTATGTCGCAAAGCTTTTTTTTAATTTTAGCAGATATTAACTGCAATGGCTCCTAAATATTTGTAATCAAGAGCCACCCGGGGCCTGTGTTAGTTATTACGGGATTAAGGAATCATTGTTTCAAAAATTTGAATTGTTTAAATTGAACTAATGATTGTAAGGCATTTATAAAAAAAGCGATTCCATGGAATAAATTCCATAGAACCGCTTGCTTCTTCTTAAATATGCATATGAATCAACTCTCAAAAGGTTTCATATTAAGCGTGTCAACCTTCTCCCCGGAAATATCGAGGCCCATTCGCTTCGTAATATCACGATAGTGGCCGGCACGGCGCTGCACAGGACTTCCCTCGGTCTCCCCGAGATTGGTCTCCAGCCCGTTCAGCACCATGATCGTAATGCCAAACCCTGGACGATCCAGCCCGAGCTGCTTTTCCTGGGCATTCGGTTTCCATCTGCCAACCATGACATCATGCGCGGATGGCTTTGGCGCTTGCGGTGTCATCCAGAATAGAATGGCAGTCATATAGCCGATTTTACCGTCGGCGGCCACGATCTCGGGGTTATCGAGCAGGATGCTCTTATCTCCATAAATAATCGAGCTGAACAGGCCATAGTTGAAGTTCCAACTTAGCATAATCGGGCCGCGGCCGTAATAACGTTTGCCTGCTGTTCCGGGGAACAGCTTGGCACTGGCCGGATCAACGAAGGCATCCATATTGGCGCCAGTTCTTCCCGCGATATTCTCATTCCAGAACAGTCCCCATTTGAGCGGTCCGCCAGGCGCGGTCGCCCATCCCCCGCCGGTTTCGTGCGATAGATTTGCCAAAAATGCAGCCAGTTCACGCTTGCGGTCTTTCTTGAACCCTTCCTTCAGGAAGGTCCCGCAGTCGACGATGACCGTATCGATCGGCTTGATTTTGTTCGCAGGTGAATTGAAGTCGTCGGAGCGAAGGACAAGCGTCTCGACCTTGGCTTCTTTATCCAGTCTGTAAATTTCCTGGGCGGTGCTCCCTGCACGGGTGCTGATTTTAATCTTGATATTTGATACTTCCGCAACAGCATTTAATAGATTATCATAGGAGAAATAGTCGCTTTGATCGGCTTTGAAGTATTCTTTGCCATCAGCTACCTTGAACCATTCCTTGGAGCCGAGGCGATAGGGAAACAGATCTTCGAAATCCTGCTTGGTCAGGAGGTTTTTTACCGCTTCAATCGCTTTGTCCGGCAAATAATCCGGATCAAGGTCCTCCCATTCCTGGGCGATATCTTTGCGGCTTAACAGACGATTCTCGCCGACAGCAAGGAAACTTCCTTCATATTGCACCGGTTGAATAATAGGGGAGGAGGCCGTCTGGCTGACTGCTGCCGTCATGTTGGTCAGCTCCGAGGCGTGCGCCGAGAGGGGAACAGCCAGCAGTGAAATACATAGAGATAAAGTGGTTGCAGTACGTAATGCAGTGTGAATCAAAGGATACTTCCGAACGGACATGCGCATTCTCCTTTTTCACTTTTTTGGATAACGCTTACATGGTAGCAATGCGCATTTTTTTTGTATATAGGCGAACTTGCCCATGAAGATTTGCGAGTGTGTCGTTCGGCATATACGATCAGGTGAGGAGGAATGACTATCAGCAGGGGTGTTGTTGTAGAATAGAATCGTCCTTCATGTCGAAGCAGTGTTTGATCATTCTGGAGGCCTAAGACTTGGATATTACCCTAACGACCGTGTATATAGGCTAATTGAACGTGGGATAAAATCCTATTCTATTAGGGGGAATATTTTATAATCCTCGGTTAGGTACCCTATTTCACAATTAATTGTTAAAATGTAGGGGAGAGCAGTGTGCAACAGATTAAACAGAAATTATTTCTAATAAAAGTAGGTCATTCACATGGATCAAGATAAACAAAGATTGAGTATTGAGGCAGCAAGATTATATTATTTATCGGATTATAGCCAGATCGATATAGCCGCCAAGCTGGGGGTCTCCCGTCCGACGGTGTCCCGGCTGCTGCAATATGCGAAGGAGCAGGGCTATGTGCGGATCGATATCTCTGACCCTTTGGAGGATTTGAACGATCTTGGCGCTCGTCTTAAACAGAAGTACGAACTGGAAACGGTGCTAGTCTGTTATTCGCCAGTGAATGAGTACAAGGAGATCCAGAAATATATCAGCAAGGCTGCGGCCGATTATCTGCACGAGACGGTTCAGAATACGGATATTATCGGGGTCTCCTGGGGAAGAACGATGCATGTTGTCGCGCTTCAGCTCCAGCAGAAGCAGGTCCGTGGCGTCGAGGTTGTGCAGCTTAAGGGGGGCATCAGTCATTCCCATGTCAATACGTATGCAGCGGAGACGATGAACCTGTTCGCTGCGGCTTACCATACGATTGCGCGGTATTTGCCGCTCCCGGTTATTTTCGATAGCGTAGCGCTGAAGGAGATGGTGGAGAAGGATCGCCATATTCACCGTATTATTGAGCTTGGCAAGCAGGCAAATATAGCTGTATTTACAGTCGGGACCGTGAATGATGACGCGCTTTTGTTCCAGTTGGGGTATTTCAGTGAGGAAGAGAAGCAACTGCTGCAGACCAAGGGAATTGGCGATATTTGCTCGCGCTTCTTTGATGCCGAAGGCCATCTGTGCAGCGAAGAGATTAACAATCGAACAGTAGGTATTGATTTGTCGGACTTGAAAAATAAAGAGAAATCGATCCTTGTTGCCGGGGGACAGCGCAAGATCGACGCGATTCGCGGCGCACTTGTCGGCAAATACGCCAATATTCTGGTGACGGATCAATTTACTGCCCAGGCTTTGTTACAATAGAACGATCCTCGTTGGATGAAGGAGATGGAGCTTTTTCTTTTGCTCAATACCTTGTCTAACGGGGATTTTTTGTATGGGTTTTGTACAAAATACTGGGGCAGGGCTGTGTTCACAATATTGAGATGAACATAATTTCAATAGCATATTTACATTTGTTCAAGCTGCATGTTATGATACCCATGTAGTTAATTAAGGCAATTCAGTAATACATGAATTAAGAATAGAAGGGGTGTTACAGCATGAACATAGCACGTATGATTGACCATACGCTGTTGCGTGCAGATGCGACACAAGCAGAGATTTCTAAATTGGTAGAAGAGGCGAAGCAATATCAGTTTGCGTCTGTATGTGTAAATCCGACATGGGTATCTTATTGTGCTGAGCAGCTTGCCGACACAGAAGTAAAGGTATGTACTGTTATCGGGTTCCCGCTTGGCGCAACAACCTCCGAAGTGAAAGCATTCGAGTCGAAGAATGCGATCGACAATGGTGCGAAGGAAATTGACATGGTCATTAATATCGGCCAACTGAAGGCTGGCAACGATGCTTTTGTACAGCAAGATATTGAATCGGTTGTGCAAGCGGCTTCGGGCAAAGCGCTAGTGAAGGTCATCATTGAAACTTGCTTGTTAACGGATGAAGAGAAAGTGCGTGCCTGTGAATTGTCCGTGAAGGCAGGCGCTGATTTCGTGAAGACTTCGACTGGTTTCTCTACAGGCGGGGCGACACCTGCGGATGTTTCATTGATGCGCAAAACAGTTGGTCAAGAAGTAGGCGTGAAGGCCTCTGGCGGTGTTCGTAATCTCGAAGATGTGAACAAGATGATCGAAGCGGGCGCATCTCGTATCGGTGCCAGCTCTGGTGTAAGTATTGTGAATGGATTAACTTCATCATCTTCTTATTAAAATAGCGGCGTGCTTCATTGGAGGCCAGAGGTATTTCGATGAAGCACCTCTCAAAGAGGAGGAATGGCTTATGAAAGATAAATTGATTCAAGAGGCATTAGAGGCGCGTAAGACGGCATATACGCCATACTCTCATTTTCAAGTCGGGGCAGCGGTATTAGCAGATGGCGTTATCTATCGCGGCTGTAATATCGAGAATGCATCCTATGGTTTGACCAACTGTGCTGAACGGACCGCCATTTTCAAGGCTGTCTCGGAAGGCAAGAAGAAGATTGAGGCTGTTGCGGTGGTTGCAGATACGGAAGGTCCGGTATCTCCATGCGGAGCCTGTCGGCAAGTACTTGCTGAATTTTGTGATAGCGATACCAAGATCTATTTGACAAATCTTAAGGGGCATACGGAGGAATGGTCGATGTCCCGCTTGCTGCCTGGAGCTTTCTCGGCTGCGGATATGGATAAGGAGAATGATTAATTCATCTCCTATATGTATTTTGTAAGCGGTAACAGAAAAATACTAATTTTACATGTTCAAAAAGGATGCTTTTCAGCATCGGGGAGGTTGAATAGAGCTGGGGAAGAAAGGAGTTCCCGCAGGCCTTATCTGCGTTACAGCTGTAGTAAATATTATGTACCACAGGCGTGGGCAAAAACTGCGTGAGCATCGGAGGGCCCGGCTGAAATTCAAGCTCCATTGTCCAATAAGCATTCGGTGTTACTTCGTGTTAAATATAGAATTTATGGTTGTCAGCCAGGCTGATGAAATTCTATATCGCAAGAAAACCTGCCTTTGAATCGCGGTCGCTGATCCTTGAATGACTTCGATTGGTTTCTTATCAAAAGTAGACTTTTTGACCAACTATCTAATATACAACTAAATAACATGCTCAAGCGTAGGGGGAACATCATGAAATATGTTATTGCGATTATCGGTCTGCTTGCAGTCTTTGGACTCACTTACATCACGAGTAAAGATCGGCGTAACATACGCTATCGACCGCTTGTGCAAATGATCGTTCTACAGGTCATTCTTGCATTTTTGTTGCTTAATACCAGTATCGGCGAGTTTCTGATCAGAGGTTTTGCCTCGATCTTTGAATCTTTGCTGGCCTATGCGGCGGAAGGGATCAACTTTGTATTTGGCGGTATTGCTAATGAAGGACAAGCACCGTTCTTCCTGACTGTATTGCTGCCCATCGTGGTGATCTCCGCTTTAATCGGTATTTTGCAATATACGAAAATATTGCCTTTCGTGATTAAGTACATTGGTCTGGTGTTAAGCAAAGTTAACGGTATGGGTAAATTGGAGTCCTACAACGCGGTTGCCTCCGCGATTCTGGGCCAATCCGAGGTATTTATATCGGTGAAGAAGCAAATTGGCTTGCTGCCGGAACGGCGCTTGTATACATTGTGCGCCTCCGCGATGTCAACGGTATCCATGTCTATTGTCGGCGCATATATGACAATGATTGAGCCGAGATATGTGGTGACAGCGCTTGTCCTGAATCTGTTTGGCGGATTTATCATCGCATCGATTCTGAATCCGTACAGAGTGTCCAAGGAAGAGGACATCCTTGAAGTGCAGGAAGAAGGCAAGCAATCGTTCTTCGAAATGCTCGGCGAGTATATTATGGACGGATTCAAAGTGGCGATTGTTGTTGCCGCCATGCTGATCGGCTTTGTGGCCCTGATTGCCCTCGTAAACGGCATTTTCGGCAGCGTGTTCGGGATTACGTTCCAGGAGCTGCTTGGATACGTGTTTGCACCGTTTGCCTTCCTGATGGGAGTGCCTTGGAAAGAAACAGTCGATGCCGGAAGCATTATGGCGACGAAGATGGTAGCTAACGAATTCGTAGCGATGCTGGACTTAAGCAATATGACGACGCTGTCTCCGAAGACGGTCGGGATCGTCTCGATCTTCCTTGTCTCCTTCGCGAACTTTTCATCGATTGGTATCATCGCCGGCGCTGTCAAAGGGCTGCATGAGAAGCAGGGGAATGTGGTGGCCCGGTTCGGCCTGCGTCTATTATATGGCGCAACGATGGTAAGCGTTTTGTCTGCGATCGTGGCGGGCATCTTCCTGTAAGCAACAGTCCAGAAGGTTTGTATTCAAGAGCGAATTAGTTTACCTTTTAATTGTAAAGAGCGTTCCCGGAAGTCCGTATCAAACAGATGTGGACGCCTGCGAATTGCTTATATTTAAGTGCGAGTTCAAGGAGATCGATGTGTAAGCAGCGAAAACCCGCTGAACAACCCTACAGGGATGTTTCCTGATATGTAATCAGCAGCGGGCAGAATTCTTGAACGACCTCTTTAAAAAAGGGAAGGGGAATACCACATGAAATCTTTCAAACGAATTCACCTGATTGTGATGGACTCGGTAGGTATAGGAGAAGCGCCGGATGCAGCGCAATTCGATGACGTAGGCGCGGATACATTCGGACACATCGCGGAGCAATGCGGTGGACTGAACATGCCTAATATGGCGAAGCTTGGATTGTCTAATATTCGCCAGATACCAGGGGTAAAAGCAGCGGACAAGCCTATGGCTTATTACTGTAAAATGCAGGAGACATCCCGCGGGAAGGACACGATGACAGGCCACTGGGAGATCATGGGTCTATACATCGATACTCCGTTCCGCGTGTTCTCGGATGGATTTCCCGATGAACTGATCCAGCGGATTGAAGAGAAGACAGGCCGCAAGGTGATTGGCAACAAGCCAGCCAGCGGTACAGAGATTATTAAAGAGCTAGGGGAAGAGCATGTGAAGACCGGGGCGTTGATCGTATACACTTCCGCTGATTCAGTGCTGCAAATTGCGGCGCATGAAGAGGTTGTTCCGCTTAAGGAACTGTATGAGATTTGCGAGTTCTGTCGGGAAATCACGAGAGATGATCCTTACATGCTGGGAAGAATTATCGCTCGTCCGTTCGTGGGTGAGCCCGGCAACTTCACACGTACGGCGAACCGCCATGATTATGCGCTCAAGCCTTTTGGCCGCACGACGATGAACGAATTGAAGGATCAGGGTTATGACGTGATTTCTTTGGGCAAGATCTCCGATATCTATGATGGCGAAGGCATTACGAAGGCGATCAGAACCAAGTCCAATATGGACGGTATGGATAAATTTATCGCCACTCTAGATGAATCATTCACAGGCCTTAGTTTCATTAATCTGGTTGACTTTGATGCCCTGTTTGGCCATCGCCGCGATCCGCAAGGATACGGTCAAGCGTTGGAGGAGTACGATGCTCGCCTGCCTGAGGTATTCGCTAAGCTCGGTGAGGACGACTTGCTGCTGATTACAGCCGACCACGGCAATGATCCAACTTACAAGGGAACCGACCATACGCGTGAATATGTGCCGCTCTTGGCTTACTCGCCACGCTTTACCAATGGCGGACGCGAGCTTCCGCTGCGTCGTACATTCGCCGATATTGGCGCTACTGTTGCCGATAATTTCGGCGTGACGCTTCCCAAGTATGGCGAGAGCTTCTTGGCTGATTTGAAATAATTGATCATTGGAGGAACGAGAAATGAGTGTACACATTGGTGCGAAGCAAGGCGAGATAGCAGAGACAATATTGCTGCCGGGGGACCCGCTCCGGGCGAAGTTTATCGCGGAGACGTATTTCGAGGACATTTCCTGCTATAACGAGGTACGTGGAATGTTGGGATTTACCGGAACCTATAAAGGCAAACGCATCTCGGTGCAGGGCACAGGCATGGGAATTCCGACTACAAGCATTTATGTGAATGAGCTTATCAGTGAATATGGCGTAAAAAATTTGTTCCGGGTAGGCACCTGCGGCGCAATGCAGGAGCATGTGCATGTGCGTGATGTTGTGCTTGCGCAGGCATCTTGCACGGACTCCAGCATGAACCGTCATGTGTTTGGGGGATATGACTTCTCCCCAATCGCCAGCTTCCCATTGCTGAAGGCTGCTTATGACAACGGTGTTGCTAAAGGCTTGACCCTGCATGTCGGCAACATCTTCAGCTCGGATATGTTCTATCGCGATGACAAATCCATTGTGCAGAAGCTGATGGACTATGGCGTACTTGCGGTAGAGATGGAGACAACGGCTCTGTATTCTCTGGCTGCCAAATTCGGGGTTAGGGCGTTAACAATTCTGACCGTCAGCGACCATCTGCTGACAGGGGAAGAGACAACGTCACAAGAGCGTCAGACGACTTTCCACGATATGATGGAGGTTGCGCTGGAAACAGCTATTTCTCTGTAAGAGGTTGGTTGAGCAAGTTCGATTTTGATTTTGAGGTAGCTTCCCCCCATCTTCTTCCCGGTGCTGAAAACTGCGCTTTGTGAATACGCACTGCAAGATCGTCTTTACAACAGTAAGAGCTTGGGACATACATCAGGGCATACAACAATACTCTTGGAGAGCGAGGAAATCGATAATGAGAATGGTTGATTTGATTGCGAAGAAACGGGACGGCAAAGAGCTGACGACAGAGGAGATCAACTTTGTTATTGAAGGTTACACGAACGGAGACATTCCGGACTATCAAATGAGCGCCTTTGCTATGGCGATATATTTCCGCGACATGACAGAACGGGAGCGGGCCGATCTGACTATGGCAATGGTGAATTCCGGAGATACCATCGATTTGTCGGCGATTGAAGGTGTTAAGGTAGATAAGCACTCCACCGGCGGCGTAGGTGATACGACCACCCTTGTTCTGGCACCTCTTGTAGCTGCGCTGGATATTCCGGTTGCGAAGATGTCCGGTCGCGGACTTGGACATACAGGGGGCACCATCGACAAGCTGGAATCGATCGAAGGATTCCATGTGGAGATCAGCAAGGACGAATTCGTAAGTCTGGTTAACAATCACAAGATTGCGGTTATCGGTCAGACCGGTAACCTTACTCCGGCAGATAAGAAGCTATATGCGCTGCGTGACGTTACGGCAACTGTTAATTCCATTCCATTGATTGCCAGCTCGATTATGAGTAAGAAGATCGCTGCCGGTTCAGATGCGATTGTCCTGGACGTGAAAACCGGCGCCGGCGCCTTTATGAAGACACCGGAGGATGCGAAGGAGTTGGCTCATGCCATGGTTAGCATCGGCAACAATGTCGGGCGCAAGACGATGGCTGTAATCTCCGATATGAGCCAGCCGCTCGGTCGCGCGATCGGCAACTCGTTAGAGGTACAGGAAGCGATTGATACGCTTCGCGGACATGGGCCGGAGGATCTTGAGGAATTGTGCCTCGCCCTCGGTAGACAAATGGTATACCTTGCCGGCAAAGCCTCTTCGTTAGAGGATGCAGAGGAGCAGCTGAAGGAAGTTATTCGCAACGGCAAAGCGTTGGATAAATTCAAGGAATTTATCGCGAACCAAGGCGGGAATTCGGAGGTTGTAGATCATCCGGAGAAATTGCCACAAGCCGCATACCGGATCGAAGTTCCGGCCCGGGAAGACGGTGTCGTAGCGGAGATTGTGGCCGATGAGATCGGAACGGCAGCTATGCTGCTTGGCGCAGGCCGCGCAACCAAAGAATCCGAGATCGACCTTGCTGTAGGTCTGATGCTGAACAAGAAGATCGGCGACGCCGTGAAGGCGGGCGAATCCCTGGTAACGATTCATGCGAATCGCGAGAAGGTGGACGATGTGATCGAAAAAATCTACGCCAATATCCGCATCGCTAATCATGCCGAAGCTCCGGTGCTGGTGCACGAAATCGTGACGGAGTAAATGATTGGCGGGAAGCTGGTAATTAGTAACCTGGGAACATAATGACGCGCGAGCGCCAATCACGCGAGCAGAATCCGGGCAGATGCCTGGGATTCTGCTCGTTTTTTGTGCGCCAGCTCGCGGCGCTTGATGTTTGGCCGCATGAAGCCGTCGGCCTACTATTGGCTTGTCAGCTGGCCCTGGGGTTGCCCTGTCGCTAAAAGAACTATTGATGCACCACCGCAGCTGCTCCATCCCAGCTGCTCCTATCGCTAACGGAACTATGGCTGTCTGACTCGCCAACTAACCGCCTCATCCGCAGCGGCCCCGGTCGCTAATTGGAGCTATCGCTATCTGTCCCGTCAACTAACTGCCCTATCGCAGCAGCCCCCATCGCAAACGGAGCTATCGCAGTCTGACCTCCCCAAACTAACCACCCTATCGCAGCAACTCCCCACGCAAACGGAGCTATCGCAGTCTGTCCCGCCAACTAACCGCCTTATCCGCAGCGGCCCCGGTCGCTAATTGGAGCTATCGCTATCTGTCCCGTCAACTAACCACCCTATCGCAGCAGCCCCCATCGCAAACGGAGCTGTCGCTATCTGTCCCGCGAACTAACCGCCTCATCCGCAACGGCCCCGGTCGCTAACGAAACTACGACACGCTATTGCCGCGAAATCGGGGCAGTTTCAAATCTAACGAAACATCATATCGTTATTTGCCTCCAAAACAGGCCAAAACCCGGCAAATTCACGAAATAACGTTACCCTGTTTCGTTAGAATTTTTAAGTGGCCAATTTTGCCCGAATAGCGATTGCCAGTTTCGTTAGAATGGCAGGGGTTCCTCATAGAATGTCGAATCATCCTTATATAAGGGGAATATTGTATTTTTTGGGTTAGCATACTTCTGTTGTCGGGAGGAATAGTTAGTGCAGTTTATAGCCCATATTCGCGAAAGCGATGGTCACATTCAAACGGTCGAGGAGCATTTACTTGAGGTCATGAAATTGGCGGAGAGTTATGGAGTGAAAATGCAAATTAAGCATATCACCGGACTGGCAGGTTTGCTGCATGATTTAGGTAAGTACACCCATCGGTTTGTGGAATACATACTAGCTGCGACCGATCTTAACTCTACGGATAAGCCGAGAAGAGGCGAGGTCGATCATTCAACAGCCGGAGGTAAGCTGTTATTCGATTTTTTCCACAATAAGAATCACGATTCTTATAAGATCATTCTTGCAGAGATCGTTGGCAATGCAATCATCTCGCATCACTCCTATTTGAAGGATTTCTGTGGTCCAGACTGGGAGTCGGAATATTTGAAGCGGGTTAAGGAAAAAGTGGCAGGGTTAGAGGAATACGAGCTAAGTAAAGAGATTTTTTTCGAAAATGTGATGAGCGAGCGCGAGTTTAATGATTATGTAGATCGTGCGGCGGCTGAGCTTGAACAATTCCTTCAACAGAATAATCCCCAGAACTTTGAATTAAATTGCATGTTTCTAACTAAGTTTATATTCAGTATTCTGATCGATGCAGATCGCACGAATACGAGGTTATTTGAAGCGAATCAGCCCGATGAAGAAGAACTGGACACTAATAAGCTTTTTACCCTTTATTACACCAGATTGATGAATCACATATCCGAATTGAAAGATCGGGAGGACGCAGATTCAAACATTAATCAGTTAAGAAGCAGAATGTCTGATCTATGTGAGCGTTTTGCCTTGAATCCATCGGGGATATACACATTGTCCATTCCTACCGGAGGAGGGAAGACGCTGGCTAGTTTGCGTTACGCACTAAGACATACCCAGGAGTTCGAAAAGCGAAGAATCATTTATGTGTTGCCATACACAACGATTATTGAACAAAATGCTGAAGAAATCCGCAGGATTCTGGATGATCGGGACCATATTCTGGAGCATCATTCAAATGTGGTAGAAGATGATATTCAAGATGAGGACGATGAGTTGCAGGATGGTTACGTAACAGCCGGGCAACGGTTGAAACTGGCTAAAGACAACTGGGATGCACCTATTATTTTTACGACGATGGTACAATTTCTAAATGTGTTTTATTCAAAGGGCAGCCGCAATATCCGCAGACTTCATAATCTATCTAACGCTGTTATTATTTTCGATGAGGTTCAGAAAGTGCCTACGAAATGTGTCTCCCTCTTTAATTTGGCGCTTAATTTTTTAAAAGAGTCTGCTGGGTCAAGTATTGTGCTCTGTACGGCAACCCAGCCTGCACTCCATTATGTAGAGAAGGAACTACACCTGAATCAAGAACCTGAAATGATCACCTCTATTGATGATGTAATCGAGGCTTTCAGGCGTGTGGAAATTGTGGATCGTACGACGGAGCCTTTTAATACGGAACAACTAGCCGAACTTGTCCTTGAACGCATTGATGACCCGAATGACATCAATAATGTATTGATCATTTTAAATACGAAGACGGTTGTTAAGAAGCTGTATAACCGAATGAAAAAATGGGGGACTTCGATCCCGATCTATCATCTTAGCACATCCATGTGCTCGAAGCATCGGAGCGATATATTAGACAAGGTTAAGGAGCATTTAGCAAAGGAAGAGAAGGTCATTTGTGTCAGTACGCAGTTAATTGAGGCCGGGGTGGATATCAGCTTCGACTGTGTTATTCGTTCTTTGGCTGGTTTGGATTCCATTGCGCAAGCAGCGGGAAGATGCAACCGTCATGGAAAAGATCCATTGCGTCAGGTGTATGTCATCGATCATATAGAGGAGAATCTAAGTAAACTGCCCGAGATTGAGGCCGGGAAGCGTATTGCTCGGAACCTGCTTATAGATTTAAGACGCGATTCAAGTGCCTACGGGGGGCATTTTCTGTCCCGATCGGCAATGGAACTGTATTTTGAAAGTTTCTATATGGAACAGGCGGCAGATCTTGATTATGACATAAAAGAATTAAATAGAAGGAAGATGACGGAACTGCTATTTGGTCCCAAAGGCGACTCTGACTCTTATTACTCGGCTTATAGACGCAATAAAGGTATAAATCTGCCCCTAATGCTGGCCAATAGCTACGGAACTGCTGCTAAGTATTTCGAAGTCATTAAGCAAGCAACAACATCGGTGATTGTCCCTTATGGTGAGGGGGAACAGGTCATCGCTGATTTGAACGGAACTCCTTCTGTTGAGGATCTAACCACAATATTACGTTCTGCGCAACAGTTTACAGTTAATTTGTACTGTCACGAGTTTGAACAGTTGAATGAGAATGATGGAATCGATAGCTACTTTGAAGGGCAAGTGTTGGTTTTGCGTGAGCGGGCCTATAGCAAAGAATTTGGCTGTGACCTTGAAAATGATAGCTCCATGGCCTTCCTAGGCTATTAATCTGGGAAAAACCTATCTTCGCTGTTAAATGGCAAGATAGGTTCCCTAATAAAATGCTATATCTTTCAATCCGCGCTAATCGCTAGCGACGCTTTATTATAACATAAAATTGGTAGGCATAAAATTGAATCTAATATACATAATTATT
This sequence comes from Paenibacillus sp. 79R4, assembly GCF_013393165.1. NCBI lineage: Bacteria > Bacillati > Bacillota > Bacilli > Caryophanales > Paenibacillaceae > Paenibacillus > Paenibacillus sp. 79R4. Next base: position 125,865 of record NZ_QJOT01000008.1, read on the forward strand.
TCATATAACATTTTATTAGATTTATATTGACTCTAATATTTGGAGGGGATACAATAAACATGTGAGGAAAATATAGGAAGGGGGTAAAACGTGTTTAGAAATAGTGTGGAGTTCGAAGTGTATGGGGAATATGCTCTATTTACCGACCCTTTAACAAAAATGGGTGGAGAGAAGCTAAGCTATCAAATTCCAACTTACCAAGCTATTAAAGGAATTGTTGAAAGCGTTTACTGGAAGCCGACCATCATGTATGTCATTGATGAGATTCGTGTGATGAACCCGATCCGTATGGAATCCAAGGGAATTAGACCGATTGACTATAGCGGAGGCAATACGCTTGCAAATTATACTTACTTGCGGGATGTTCGTTATCAATGCCGTGCTCACTTTGTGTTTAATCTGAACCGGCCTGATATGGAGTTCGATCGTAACGAGCATAAGCATCACAATATCTTAAAGCGATCGATCAAAGCTGGGGGAAGAAGGGATATTTTCCTCGGAGCCCGGGAATGTCAAGCTTATGTTGAACCATGTGTATTTGGTGAGGGAGAAGGATTCTACGACAACTACGAGGGCGAGATTCATTTCGGAACGATGATCCACGGGATTAACTATCCGGATGAGACGGGGCGAAATGAAATGGAGACTAGGCTCTGGAAACCCAAAATGGTAAAAGGATATATCAAATTTGATCCACCCGAGGATTGCAACCAGGTGCGCAAAATTTCGGATATGCAGCCGAAGATTTTCAATACATCCAATGTAGAATCTGTCCATGATGTGTTGGCGCAGATGGAAGAGGGTGAGCGCCTGTGAGCTGGCTCCTGGATTTATATGAGACCTATAAAGCTAATTTGGGTAGGGTTGGCGTTAAGGAGAAGCGATTTATAGACAGGGAGCAGCAGAAGTTCATTGAATACACCTTGCTGCCTATCTCACATACGACGCAGACTGCGCATATTGAGGTAAGAGTTACAGAGAGCGGGGACTTCCATTCCGCGGAGATCATCGACAAGAATGATGCCAATACGCTTATTCCTTGTACGGAAGATTCTGCGAGCCGGGCAGGCTCCAAGGTAGCCCCCTACCCACTACATGACAAGCTTAGCTATGTAGCAGGGGATTATACCGGCTATGGTGGTGAAGTCAAGAAGGAAGACCCCTTCAGAGCTTATATTGAGCAGCTGGCAGATTGGGCGGGCTCTCCGTATGCACACGAGAATGTGAAGAGCATCTATACTTATTTGAAAAAAGGAAGGTTAATCGAGGACCTGGTTGCGGATCGGAAGCTGGCTGTGGATGAACAGGGACATTTGATCGGCAAATGGGATAAGAAATATACACTCCTATATGAAGAGAAACCAGCGATTTTCTCTTCTCTGGCTGGAGAGCAGTCAGACTCCTTTATTCGATTTACTGTACATTCCACTCGACGGGCTATGAAGAAGACCTGGGACGACCCGGAAATGTACGAGTCCTTTGTGCAGTATTATAACCATAAATTGGGCGGTGAGAAGCTCTGCTATGTGACTGGTGAGATCATGCCCGGTACAAGCAAGCATGCTAATAAAATCAGAAATCCGGCGGATAAGGCAAAATTAATCTCAGCGAATGACAAGACCGGATTTACTTTTCGGGGACGTTACAGTGATAGTGAAGAAGTGGCTAGTATCAGTTATGAGGTGTCACAGAAGGCGCATAATGCACTCAAATGGCTAATTCATCGGCAAGGAAAGATCATTGATCAGCGGGTGTTCCTGGTCTGGTCCAATGGTGACGATTTAGATGTCGTTCCGCCAGAAAACGATACATATACCTTTAATCCAGGAGTGGCAACTACGTTAGCTCAAGGGAAATCCTTCACGAATGATCTGTTAGCTGAGGAGTTATCGAAGGCATTGGATGGATATAAGAACAAATATGCTGATTCTAAGGCGAAGGTCAGTCTACTGATGTTGGATTCAGCAACAACGGGACGAATGGCTGTATTGTACTATCGACATATGGCCCAGCAGGATTATTTTGAGCGCTTGGTAGAATGGCATTCAACTTGTGTATGGCTGCACCGTTATCAGAAGAATCATCAGGGGGAGTATGTGATCTTCTACGGAGCACCAGCGACGCGGGATATCGCCTTCGCGGCATACGGATCTAAAGCGGGTGACAAAGTCATAAAGGGCTTAATGGAACGAATGCTTCCTACCATAATCGATGGGCGGCATATACCGATAGATATTGTCAGAAGTGCATTCCAGCGAGCTTCCAATCCTGTATCGATGGAGAAATGGGAGTGGGAGAAGACGCTTAGCATAACATGTGCCTTAATAAACTATGGATTGATTCAGAAGAAGGAGGGATACGAGGTGGCGCTAGATAAAGAGAACCAGGACCGGGATTATCTGTTTGGACGGCTGCTGGCGGTTGCGGATGTGCTGGAGAGGCGAGCTCTTGGCAATGAGGAGAATCGGGCTAGTAATGCTATTCGATATATGAATTCTTTTGCCCAGCATCCGGCCCGGACGTGGACAACCATTCAAGCGAGTTTACAACCGTACCAATCACGTTTGGGTGCGAAGGGTTATTATTTGTCAGGTCTGATCGATGAGATCGCTTCTAAGTTCAAGTTTGAGGATTTTAATAATAAGCCATTATCTGGAAAATATCTTTTGGGTTTCTATAGTCAAAGACATGATCTATTCCAGAAGAAAGAGAAAAGTGACCTGATAGGTATAGATACCGTTGAACAATCCAATAAAGAGGAGATGTAATAAATGTCAATTCTGAATTATAAAATTGATTTTGCTGTGATTTTCTCGGTAACAAAGGCCAATCCCAACGGAGATCCGCTGAATGGAAACAGACCGCGGCAGAACTATGACGGATACGGTGAGGTTTCGGACGTAGCGCTGAAACGCAAAATTAGAAATCGTCTTCAGGATATGGGGGCATCTATTTTTGTACAATCAAATGATAGAACGACAGATTCTCTTAAAAGTCTGAGAGAACGTGCAGACGCGAATGAAGCTTTAACCAAAATTATGAAGTCCAAATCTGTCTCCAGCGAAGAGTTCGCCAGTGTTGCCTGTCAAGAATGGGTCGATGTACGTAGTTTTGGACAAGTGTTTGCCTTTAAAGGCGGTGGGGAAAAAGGGGTATCTGTAGGCGTAAGAGGTCCAGTCTCTATTCATACTGCGACTAGCGTAAGCCCGATTGATATTACGAGTATGCAAATTACAAAAAGTGTGAACTCGGAGCCAGGGGAGAAGAAAGGTTCGGATACGATGGGCATGAAGCATAGAGTAGACTTCGGTGTATATGTTTTCAAAGGTAGTATCAATACCCAATTAGCTGAGAAGACCGGCTTCACGAACGAGGATGCGGAGAAGATCAAGGAAGCGCTTGTCAGTCTGTTCGAGAATGATTCCTCTTCAGCTAGACCGGAAGGTAGTATGGAAGTTCATCAGGTTTATTGGTGGGAGCATTCCTCTAAGCTAGGTCAGTATTCCTCGGCTAAGGTACATCGCTCATTGTCTGTTAAACCACGTAAGGACGAGCCTAAATCTTTTGAGGACTATGCTGTTGAATTAACCGAATTGGACGGACTCCAGGCTGAGATCATAGATGGCCGTTAATCCTGAAGATGATTATCTTATGTTGTCGGGGATACAGCATTTTCAATTTTGTCGAAGACAGTGGGCATTAATCCACATTGAGCAGCAATGGGAGGAAAATATAAGAACTGTTCAGGGACAGTATATCCACCGCAAGGCGGACCAGCCATTTGGGAGATAAGCTTGTCGTACGCGCGATGCCTGTGAAATCCGATGACTTGAGAATGACGGGAATTTGCGATGTAGTCGAATTCATCAAGGATGATCGGGGCGTTGAGATTAGCGGAGCAGAAGGCAAATATATGGCTTATCCAGTGGAATATAAACGGGGAAAGCCAAAGAGGGATGATGCGGACATTCTACAGTTAACCGCACAGGCGCTGTGTCTGGAAGAAATGCTTCTCTGTGAGATCGACAAGGGTTATATGTTTTATAACGAAATTAAACGCCGTGTTGAAGTGGTTTTAACTCCAGAGATGAAGAGCAGAGTAAGATCCGTCGTTGGTGAAATGCAGGATTATTACCGGCGGAGGTTCACACCTAAGGTCAAGCCTGGAACTTATTGTAAAAGTTGCTCCCTTCGATCAATTTGTCTGCCAGAACTAATGACTAAGCGCAGCGTGAAAAGTTATATCGAAGGGAGGATCCGAGAATGAGGAAGCTGCTGAATACGCTATTTGTCACACAACCGGAGGTATATTTATCTCTGGATGGCGATAATATCGTACTGCTCAAGGATCAGGAGAAGTTAGGCAGAGTACCACTTCATAATCTAGAATCTATAGTTACCTTTGGTTATACTGGGGCTAGTCCTGCCTTAATGGGGTATTGTGCGGAACGAAATATTTCTATTGCTTTTTTAAAAATGAATGGTGAATTTCTGGCCAGAGTTATTGGAGCGAGCAAAGGGAATGTTGTGCTAAGGAAGAGACAAAGTCTTCTCTCGTACAACGAAAGGGAATCTGCGGTGATCGCCCGTAATTTCATCATTGGAAAAATCTACAACCATAAATGGATGATTGAGAGAATGACCCGGGATTATCCACTGCGGATTGATGTTGCAGAATTTAAGAATGCGTCAGATCATATGTCCTCTATAATGACGGCGATAAGAGAGTGCGAGGATCTAGAGCAGTTACGGGGCTTGGAAGGGCAAGCTGCGCTTAGTTACAATAAGCTGTTTGACCATATGATCTTGCAGCAGAAGGAGGAATTTTCCTTCCGGACTCGCTCGCGCAGACCTCCTCTGGACCCCGTAAATGCGATGTTATCGTTAGCTTATACCTTGTTGGCTCATGATATGACCTCAGCTCTCGAAGCCGTTGGGTTGGACGCGTATGTTGGTTTCCTGCACCGCGATCGTCCTGGACGAGCCTCTTTGGCACTCGATATGATGGAAGAATTGCGCGGGATTTATGCTGATCGGTTCGTACTGTCCTTAATCAATAAAAGAGTGATCAGTTCGGAGGATTTTGTCCGTAAAGAGAATGGGGCCGTGTTGATGACCGATGAAGCTAGAAAAAAATTCTTAACTGCCTGGCAGAGTAAGAAACAGGAGAACATTGTGCATCCTTTTCTGGGTGAGAAAATTTCCTGGGGGCTGGTTCCCCATGCTCAAGCTCTACTGCTAGCCCGATATCTGCGCGGCGATCTGGATGAATATCCGCCCTTTCTATGGAAGTAGGTGTAGACGATGCTAGTATTGGTCACATATGATGTAGGTACGACGCATAGCACTGGACAGAGAAGGCTGCGGCAAGTGTCCAAGTTATGCCAGAATTATGGACAACGTGTGCAGAACTCCGTCTTTGAGTGTGTAGTAGATGCCACCGAGTTTGAAGTCCTGAAAATGAAGCTGATCGATATCATCGACGAAGAGCAGGACAGCCTACGCTTCTATCAGCTTGGAAACAACTATAAGAATAAGGTCGAACATATTGGGATTAAGGAGTCCCTCGATCTTGAGGGCCCCTTAATCCTGTAGTGCGAACCCCAAGTGAACATGATTTCCCTGGGGGATTCGCACCATGAAAATCTTTGGATTTATCCATTAAAGTAATAAAATGTAATTTTATCGCCCCTGTGAAGTTAGTTTTTGTATAGAAAATGCGATTTTCGAGCTCTTTTTACTCGAAAATCGGAGTCGCATCCCTCGTGGATGCGTGGATTGAAAGCCCCAAAGGCACCTACTGAGCCGTCCGGTATTATGGTCGCATCCCTCGTGGATGCGTGGATTGAAAGTCCGGTTTCCCAGTCCACTTCGTGAACATGCTCTCGTCGCATCCCTCGTGGATGCGTGGATTGAAAGAAGATGTCATCAGGTGGAGGAGTGGCTTTTTCCCAGTCGCATCCCTCGTGGATGCGTGGATTGAAAGTTATTGTCAAGAGCAACTGCGAGTAATAGTGATATACGTCGCATCCCTCGTGGATGCGTGGATTGAAAGGCAAAAATTGATCAAACTTCGCTAGATACAACGCTCAAGTCGCATCCCTCGTGGATGCGTGGATTGAAAGTTCATTGAATGCGCGATTCGTCTCGGCAAATCACAAGTCGCATCCCTCGTGGATGCGTGGATTGAAAGTATACAAAATCTGGACAATAGTTGCGAGGATTATAGTCGCATCCCTCGTGGATGCGTGGATTGAAAGTATGAAATCAACATGATATCGTCCGGCGCTCGCGTCGCATCCCTCGTGGATGCGTGGATTGAAAGATGGTGCATGGTCTGCGGTGGATCGCGCGCTGTGTCGCATCCCTCGTGGATGCGTGGATTGAAAGCTGATATCCAAATGTTTAGTTACATCGGTCAAATAGTCGCATCCCTCGTGGATGCGTGGATTGAAAGTCAAGTTGTCATCATGCAAAGGCCTTGTATTATCCGTCGCCTCCCTCGTGGATGCGTGGATTGAAAGTTAATCTCGCTGAATCTTGACTTCATTTCTGTTGTCGCATCCCTCGTGGATGCGTGGATTGAAAGCGGAACGGACATATGGGAGAATATCGTAGCCTTGGTGTCGCATCCCTCGTGGATGCGTGGATTGAAAGACTCAAAGTGTTCAGATTAACGATCGTCTGAAATGTCGCATCCCTCGTGGATGCGTGGATTGAAAGGATGCTGGGATGACGAAACATGAGTAATACAGTAGTTGTCGCATCCCTCGTGGATGCGTGGATTGAAAAGGATCTGCAGGTGGTCAACACACCAGCTTCTCTTAGTATGGAAGAGCTTGCTCTATAGAAGGTACGAGCTCTTCGCAGGTAAATAATTTGCGGTGATTACTACCCACTGAACTATTCGCTGCTGAATTTCCATAGAAACCAACTAAAACCAGACAGTCTTTAATTAAGAGTCAAACATTGAGTTGGCTAGTGGCATTATTCATTATGGTAGAATAGAGAAGAATGATAGAAAGTTGAATATAGCTCTAGGCATTTCAATGATTTTCGCATAACAATATGGTGCGAACCCTAAGCGAACATGAAATCCTTGGGGAATTCGCACCAAATATTTTTTTGTACCCATCCATTGGAATTAAAATCAATTTTCAAACGCTGTAAAGTTTTTAATCAATAAGAAAACACCGAATTTGTATCAAAATCGGAGTCACATCCTACACGGATGTGTGGATTGAAAGTACATACTCCTGCCCGTTTTGCTTCACCAGGAATGGTCACATCCTACACGGATGTGTGGATTGAAAGGATTACGAGTACATACTGATTGACTGTCCGCCAAGTCACATCCTACACGGATGTGTGGATTGAAAGTTTAAGGTGTTTTATCATTTGATCCATCTCTTCAGTCACATCCTACACGGATGTGTGGATTGAAAGTCCGGACATAAGGAAATGATCGAACAATTGAAGTTGTCACATCCTACACGGATGTGTGGGTTGAAAGAATCCTAGCCCTTCCTTGGACATATGTTCAAAATCGTCACATCCTACACGGATGTGTGGGTTGAAAGAATCCTAGCCCTTCCTTGGACATATGTTCAAAATCGTCACATCCTACACGGATGTGTGGATTGAAAGGATACCTAAGCTGAGATCCTCAATCGCTTTCTTGTCACATCCTACACGGATGTGTGGATTGACAGTCTGTGAGGGAGAAAACGAGAAGCGGGCACTTCTCGTCAGACCTGACACATATATTGATGGATCTATAGTTTCAAATATGTTTTGACCGTTTTTGTCACATCCCCCAGTAGCTGCGCCCATTCAAACCCTGCTATAATATATAAAGTTACTAGTAAATATATAAAGAAGGTCGTTCAGCATGAAGAAAATTGAGAGATCAGCGGTTGAGCAGGAGCTTCGCAGATTTGTTGGGGCGAACGTTTATGTGCATAGTGAGGCGACGTCGTATGTGTTTGTCCGTAATTTTACGGTGCAGTTAACGGAGGCTCATATTGCCGGGGAGGGGCCGTATCGTGTGGCGCTTCGCTTCAACGGTGACGGTTGGCTTCGGATGGAGGCGCTGACGGATTATGAGGTAGATGATCAAGGGCGCCTGCTATTGGCTGGGTTTGATAACAAGGGGCGAATGGATGTCGCTCTTCATTTGGGAAAGGAGGCTTTCCCGGAATGAACAACCCTCTAAACCCAAACATATCCTCACGTAAGCTGCTGCTTGTGCTTGCGCACCCGGATGATGAGAGTTTCATCTGTGGAGGTACTCTTGCTAAATACGCCAGTGAAGGAGTTCAGATCACACTCGTCAGTGCTACAAGAGGCGAGATGGGACGCCGTATGGGGAATCCGCCTTATCTGAATCGGGAGACGATTGCCGCAGCCCGCGAGCGGGAACTGCGCAATGCCTGCGAATGTCTGGGCGTTCAGCAGCTGCAATTTCTGGACATTCGCGACAAAACAGTGGAATTCATCGATGAGGAGTCATTGATATCCCGGGTTGAAGGGATTATACAAAAGACCGCTCCCGACGTCGTGCTTACCTTTCATGAGACGCTTGGAGGTCATCCCGACCATTGCGCTATTGGCAAAGTGACCACAGCGGCATGCCGCCGAGCCGGCAAGCAGGATTCCTTATACTATATTTCGTTCGGCAATATGATGGAGCAGCCGGAGCGCTACGGATATACCCGAGGCGATATTGTAAAAATCGATGTATCCGCTCATTTGGAAGCGAAGCTGGCTGCATTTCGGGCGCATCGCTGTCAATCGGAGATCGACGAATGGGTATGGCGTCCCGACCATGAAGCATTGGCTCGATTTGGCGCGTACGAGTACTTTATCCACGCGGAGCCGACAGCCCCGGATCGGCATAATCACTATGACTTATTTCACTAAAGAGAGGCCTTTTCGGCCTCCTTTTTGCGTAAAAGTGTTCATTTTTTGCTAGTTATTGTATATCACTTCATTCTTTCAACAAGAGTGGTATAATAGGACGGCATAACCTTTTTTCAAAAAAGAAATGAAGCCATAAGACAGAAATAATGCCAAAGAAGTGATGATGCGATGAGTACTGCCATGTCTAGCTTCAAGCAGAAATCGGTGTTTCTGCTCAATAAGTATTTTACGGGGGAAGTCCTCGATTATAAACAAATTATAGCGATTATTATTCCAATCCTGGTTGACCAGGCTTTTATTATTTTAATGAGCTTATTAAATACGGCGATGATCAGTTCCTCCGGGGTCGCTGCGGTGAGTGCCGTGAGTATGGTCGATTCGCTGAATATTTTTCTTATTAACGTATTCGTTGCTGTAGCTACCGGTGGTACTGTTATCGTGGCGCAATATAAGGGCAGCGGGAACGATAAAATGGTCTCGAAGTCCGCCGCTCAGGCGATATCCGCTGTTGCAATTATATCTGTATTCATCAGTGTGTTTGTCATCATTTTTCATATGCCGACTTTGAATTTATTGTTCGGGCGGGCAGAGGGAGACGTGCTTCAGAACGCAAAAATATACCTGATCGGCAGCTGCATCTCCTATCCGTTCATTGCTATATTCCAAGCGGTTAACGGAGCGCTTCGCGGCGTGGCCGAGACCAAAGCCTGCCTAGGGCTGTCGCTGATCATGAACGTCACCTTCTTATGTTTGAACATTCTTTTTATCACAGTACTGGACTTTGGAGTTATGGGTCTAATTGTATCCATGCTGACGGCGCGGATATTAGGTATGGTCACTTCGTTGATCTATTTGCTGAAGTATAACCAGACCTTGCGTTTCAAAATTAAAAATGCCCTGCGGCTCAACTTCTCCATCCTGAGGAAGATTATGTTCATTGGCATTCCGTTCGCTGCGGAGCAGATGTTCTTCAATGGCGGCAAGCTGTTGACGCAGACATTTATCGTACAGCTGGGGACGCTGGCTATCACTGTGAATGCAATTGGCGGCTCCATTTCGTTGCTGTTCCAAATTGGAGCCAACGCTTTGAGTATCGCCATCGTAACCGTAGTTGGCCAGTGTATCGGGCGCAGAAATATCGCTGACGCCAGGAAGTACGTCAAGTCATTCCTCGGGCTGTCTACCGTGTTCTTCATTATAGGGGATATCATTTTGCTGCCGTTGTTCCCGTTCATTGTCAGACTGTTCTCGCCACCTGCGGAGATCATACCGACGATCTTCCAATTAACCGTGCTGATTGCGATCGCACAGCCATTGTTCTGGTCGTTCAGCTTCATAACACCATCGGCCCTGCGCGCTGCCGGAGATTCCAATTTTACCTCGATCTCCTCGCTGCTCTCGATGTGGCTGCTTCGTGTCATACTAGGGTATTTGCTCGGAATTACTTTAGGCTTCGGCATCATGGGCGTATGGATCGCTATGGTAACTGAATGGGTCATCCGGGGCTCGATATTTATGTGGAGGTTCAAAGGCGAGAAATGGTACAGCCGCAAGCTGATTTGACCGGAACATCTAATATGGTTCGGAGTCATCCGGAATATTCGATTTATTCATAAATTGTAAAATCGCTGGTGCTGGGATTAAGAGCATCGGCGATTTTTTTGCTTTCCAGGGGTTGAAGCTCCAGCTACTGGAGGTTGTATGCTTGGTTGGAGCAAACAGCAAGAACAGTATACAAGGAGGTTTTAGGTTTATGAGATCTATTGAAATGGCATCAACGATTTTAAATGTTTTATTGCTCGGTTGGATCCTATTTGCGAGAAACAAGACACAGCGGGGATTGCTCATAGGATTTGGCGCTTCCGCTATTGTCGTACTGGCGCATGCGTTCATTGAAGGGATGCGTTGGCAGATGATTCCGGTCTATGCCCTGACTTTGCTCCCGATTCTGGTGTTGGCAGGCAGGCGGTTATTCAAACCGCGGAAAGAGAAGGATGGCTATAAGAAAAGACCCCTTATTCGATGGATATCTACGATAGTTCTGGCCACTCTGTATTCAGCTATTGCCATCGCGCTGCCAATCCTGTTGCCGATCTTTACCTTCGAGCAGCCGACAGGGCCGTACAAGGTTGGTACGGTGACTTATGATTGGAAGGATGAACAACGGGAAGAGACTTTTACCTCGGAGCCCGGTGATCCACGTGAGTTGATGGTGCAGATCTGGTACCCTGCCGATTCACAGGCAAAAGGCCACACTGCTTCTTACATTACGAATGCTGATGTTTTCGCCGAAGGATACAGCACGATTCTGAATTTGCCAAAGGTTTTGTTCACAACGTTTGGCTATGTGAAGACACATGCGATCGAGTCTGCTGAGCTGTCTCAGGTGGAATCGACCTATCCAGTGCTTTTGTTCTCCCATGGATTTAGCGGACACAAGAATCAGAACACTTTCCAGGTCGAGGAGTTAGCCAGCCATGGTTATATCGTGGTTGGGATCGACCATACCTACAGCAGCACGGCATCTGTCTTTGCAGATGGGCGAGTGGCTCCTTATGTGCAGCAGGATTTGAACTCGCCTTCGTATCTGGATCAAGCCAATGCCGGATGGGTGGAAGATGCAAAATTTGTGCTCGACCAAGTGGAGAGGTTGGCGAACGATGATCCTGACAACCGTTTTACAGGACGACTGGATCTGCAGAACGTGGGGATGTTTGGTCATTCCTTTGGCGGAGCGACAAGCACGCAGATGCTTATGGAGGATGAGAGGATCAAAGCAGCCATGAATCTGGATGGCGTCTTGTATGGCAAGCAGCGGATTCCGGCCGGAGGATTGGCGAAGCCGTTCCTTATGATGAGTGCGGATGGATCGCTTAATAGCGTACAGCAAATACAGGAACCCGAACTCAGACAGATGATGGAAGGACTGCTTGCGCGGTATGAGCATGTAGCCGAAGGCGGCAACTATTGGATGAAGGTCAATCATATGACGCATATGGGCTTCACAGATTTGTACCTGCTCTCGCCGCTGTTTGAGCGGATGGAGGGCGTGGATGTACGGCAGGCCCACCGCCTTATTAATGCGTACTCCCTGGATTTCTTCAACCATTATTTGAAGCGCCAGCCACTTCAGCTGTTAGAGCAGAACATCGGTGAATATCCGGATTTCACGCTGCAAAAAGATTAGGTGATATTGGACATTGGAATCGTTGAGGGCGATGGGCCCTCGATGATTCACATGAAGCGTTTATTTTGCCCAAGCCGCCATTGGATGCCTTGATATAAAAGGAGATTTCCTTTATACAATTGGTGGTATTGCGGGCTGATGATGGCACATAATGTGTTGCATCGTTCCAGAGGTTTGGTCTGGGTGCTCTCGAAATATTCGACATAATGTTGGATAAAGTCTTCATTAGGGTTAAGCTGATCTGAATTCGTATACAGCAGGGCCATATCTTCGACAATGGACTGCACCGTCTTGCTGTCCGCAGCGCATTTATTCCTCCATGCAGAATCCAACCGCTCCTGAATATGCTTCAGCTTGTTTCCCCAGGTGGCGGCGTTATAGCGGGGCCGTTGTACAATTCGTAAGAAGAGCAGCTCGACCCGCTTGAGATCAGCGATAAATTCAGGATCGTTCAGAAGCTCCTGCAGCTCCTTCCAGGCGGCGGCCTGCTTGGCCGATGTCTTGGGGTGATCGACGACGAACTTGTTGAAATAGTATAAAAGAGGGTCCCGCCACTCGCTGAGGATGCCCTCGAATAAATGGGCCTCTTCCACTTTATCCGTGATGAACTGTCTGCGATTCTCGGCATTAACGGTTCGAGCGTTCACCAGATCGTGGATGTATCGCAGTGAATCTTCCCCGTGCGCCTCTGCCTGACGCAAGATAGCTATCATATTTACCAGCGTGTTCGCCTGGATTTCCAGGGACTCGATCTGCCATGCCAGCGCTTTCTCGACAGTCAACTCGCCTGCCATCAACTGATGAATTTCATCGATGCCAAAATCCAAATAACGCAAGGTGGCAATAAGCTCTAACCGCCAGATATCATCTGATGAATACAACCGGTGCCCGCCTTCCGTATACGCGGTAGGTTTAAGCAGTCCGATTTCGTCATAATAGCGAATCGTTTTGACGGTAGACCCAGTCAGTTTGGCGACCTCGCCGATAGGATACTTCTTGTCCAAAAAATACAGCTCCTTGTTTGATGAGATGATGTACGTCGGTCCAATGACCTCTAGTCTTTTACGGTAAGCTCCTTAATTCGTTCCATATACACGGATCTTTGCTGTGCGAAAAATGAGTGTTGAATGTCCCCTTAGGGGAGGTTTTATGCTTGGATTCAGCAAGTAGAGGGAACAGAAAAAGAGGAGGTTTTATTCGTTATGAGGACTTTAGAAATGTTGTCCGCAATCTTGAATATTTTATTGCTGGGGTGGTTTATATTTACCAGGAATCGGTCACAGCGAGGATTAATCCTGGGCGCGGGCATTTCAGCACTATTCGTGCTGCTGCACGGGATGATCGAAGGCATGCGTTGGCAAATGATTCCGGTCTATCTGATCACGCTTATCCCGATCGTAGTCCTGGCTGTAAGATATTTCTCCAAATCAAAGAAAGCAGAAAAGAAAACATCCCGGATCCGGTTGACTCTAATTACGGCATTGGCTGTACTTTATTCCTTCATTGCTGTGGCTTTGCCACTCTTGCTTCCGGTATTTTCCTTCGAGAAACCGACAGGTCCATACAAAATCGGAACCGTATCCTATGCTTGGAAAGATGATAAACGGGAGGAACTCCATACACCCGAGCCAGGTGATAAACGAGAGCTGATGATACAAATTTGGTATCCAGCAAGTGAAGGTGCGAAGGGAAAAAAAGCACCTTATGTTTCTCACCCGGATATTTTTGCAGAGGGATACGGCGCAGCTTTGCATATGCCAAAACTACTGTTTACGAGCATTGGCTATGCCAAAACGCATGCAATCGAAGCGGCAAAATTATCTGATCAGGAACCAGACTATCCAGTGCTCATTTTTTCGCATTCGTTGAATGGGACAAAGAACCAAAACACATTCGAGATTGAACAATTAGTTAGCCATGGTTATATTGTGGTGGGCATTGATCATACGTACCGCAGTACAATATCGGTGTTCCCTGATGGCCGTGTTGTACCATTTGTTCCCCAAGAGAGCAATACCATTGACTATCTCGATGAAATCAACGAGGAATGGGTGGACGATGCCAAGTTTGTGCTCGATCAAGTTGAGAAACTCGCCAAGAGTGATCCAGACCATCGTTTTACGGATCGGATGGATTTGGAGCGCATCGGCATGTTTGGTCATTCCTTCGGCGGGGCAACAACCACGCAAATGCTCATGACGGATTCACGAATCAAAGCAGCGATCAATATGGACGGCGGACTCTACGGCAAGCTTCGAATTCCGGACGATGGATTGAAGAAGCCATTCCTGATGATGAGTGCGGACGGTACTCTGGCTGGCACTACGCATATGAGCGACGAGGAAATCGCTTCTCAAGGCACAACACGGAAGGAACTGGACAAGTTTTTTGCAGATACATTTGCTCGGCAAGCGTCCGTATCCAAAGGCGGCAACTATTGGATGACCATCAAAAACATGAAGCATATGGGGTTTTCAGATATGTATTTGATTTCACCCTTATTTGAGAAGATGGAGGGTGTCGATGTAACAAGCGTACATCAGCTGATTAACGATTACACGCTGGATTTCTTTGACCATTATTTGAAGCAACAGCCGCTAAAATTATTGGATCAGAATATCGGCGACCATCCGGAGTTTTCATTGCAGAAAGGCTGAGGGCAATTTGCCCTCAGCTTTCTTTGTTGATTACAGCTGCTTGAGTTTCCATTGTATGCCTTGCAGCAATAACTCATTTCCTTTAGCGAACAAGCGGTATTTGGGGCTCAAAGTAGAACATAGCGTGTTGAACCGTTCGATTCGTTCTGTTCTCGGATGCTGCGAATATTCGGCAAAGTAGCGAAAAAAATCCTCCTGGCTCACGGATTGTCCAGAGCTCGCATACAGCATGGCCGTGTCCTCGACAATCTTTTGAACGTAAGGACTTTCGGCAGATTGCTTTTGCATCAAAGCCGTATTTAACCGGTTGTGAATTTCCTCAAGTTTTTTGACCCATCTTGCTGCATCATAATGAGGCCGATGGACCATGTTGAAGAATAGAAATTCATCGTTTTTAAGGTCGGCTATAAACTGAGGATCGTTCAGGAGCTCCTGCAATTCATGCCAAGCAATCGTTTGTTTGGCCGATATTTTCGTTTGATTGATAATGTGTTTGTTAAAGTTATACAGAAATGAGTCTCTCCATTCCGCCGGAATGCCCTCTAAAAATTGGGACTCTTCTACTTTTTCAAGGATAAATTGCTGGCGTTTCTCTGTGTTGACGGCTCGCGTGGTCACCAGATCATAAATATATTGCAAGGAAGCCTCTTCCTGCTCCTTCGCCTGTCGCAGAATGGATAACATATTTGAAAGTGTACTCATTTGTGTCTCTATAGATTCAATCTGCCAGTCGAGTGCTTTGTCCAGCGGTATTTCGCCAGAAAGCATCTCTTTAATCTCATCGATCCCGAAATCCAGGTAGCGCAGGGTTGTAATTAGCTCCAACCGCCATAGATCGGAAGACGTGTACAACCGATGTCCGCCCTCCGTATATTCTGTGGGTCTAAGCAGTCCGACCTTGTCATAGTAACGGACGGTTTTGATAGTGGTTCCGGTCATTTTTGCGGCTTCCCCGATGGAATATGTCTTATCCAATTGATCCCCCCCTGTTAGCATTTTACTACCTGCGCCCCATAACAGGGGTGAGGTTATTCTGCTATGATATAATAAATATGCCTATAAAAGGAAGGTTTCTATATAGAGAGATAGGAGGGATTGAATGAAGAGAAGAATTTCGCTGTTGTTTAATCTGGTGTTTTTTATTCCGGCCATTATTTTAAGTATTATGGTCTGGAGGGATTACACGGATCAACTTGAGGCTAACTTGAATAGGGAGCTAATATCCGAACGGGAGTTGTTCTTTTTAGACCGTGGCAATAAAGTTCTGGGGATTGCGCGAGATGAAGACAGCGGACTGAAAGGTGAGCTTTACGATGTGAAGACAGAGAAGCTTATTAAGGAGATGCCCCTCTATTCTAATATACATAGTCAGATCCTGTCCGCCTATCAAAATGGCCGCTTGATTCTGGTGACGAATAATCCGGAAGACCGGCTAGAAGTAAATATGATCGATTCAGAAGGCGGCGTGCAGGAACTGGCGCAAGGAACGCTGGAGTACACTGGATTTGTAAGCAATAATGTGTTCTCCTGGCGGGGCAAAGTCATAGTCCTGGGGACAGATGGGGGTAGTGCTCCCTATATTGCTGAGGTTAACCAGGGGAAGTTGCAGAAGGTTGAATTGAACAGTAACCAGCTGCTGCCCTCCAGACCTACATATATACGGCCGGTTCACGGGAGCTTCGAGAGCGGTGCCGTTATGCCAATATTCGAGGTGGATCTTCATGATGACCGGACGGCATATGTAAGCGGGGTGCTGAATGATCAGGGGCTTCCGCTTACCTATATCAGAAAGGATGAAGAGGGCTCGTTTGAAGCAGAGGACCATGCCGCTTACCAATTTGCAAAGCAGGTGAACCGGGACCAGACTAGTCTGCTTAAAGTGGATTCCGAATATCCCGAACAAGTCCGGTATTATAATGCGGCAGCAAAAAAAGAGGGCACTGTACTGCCAACTCCGATGCCGGTGTACCAGGTGAAGCTGTATCTGCTGAACGATGAGGAGACTTTGATTGCTGGCTCCAACACGAAGGATGAGGCAGAAGGGCATATGCTCGGATACTTATACAATGAAAAAACGAAGCAATTTACAGATGTATCGGCGATCGTGTCCATGCTGACTTATGACAATCTGAGCGAAACGAAGCTGCATTTCTATAAGGACGCCGGGGATGACACGCTATATTACTCCAACGCGTCGGCTTCTACCGCATGGATGAATGTGCGAGAGGGAACGTTTGGGCTTCTCTCCCAAGAGAAGGTTCAGCAATGGCAGCTTCATAAGGAAGAAAACCATAGATCCTTCCAAACCTTTATAGAGTATGTCAAGCAAGGAGACGGCCTAATTATTAATTGGATCCTCTGGATCATCATTCCGATAGTTATGTACGGGTTAATGATCATTATACCGGTGATATTTCAAGCAAAGCTGAGACGAGGGCTGGAGCAGGGGATTACCCTTACGGGAACGATTACGCAAATGGCGGAGACAGGGACATATATTAATAATCAACCACAAGTTCGCTTCATGGTACGTTTCCTGGATGAAGGCCAGACGAAGGAAATTGCGATTAAGAAGGTTATTTCACATCTGGACCGTATACAGGTTGGAGACCAGATCCTGATTAGTTATAATCGCAGCAAGAACAAGGCTATGATTGTTAATACGTCGGATGTAGCGGAACATGTGAAGCCGAAGACGATTGAAGGAGCAGTGCTGACTAAGATCGATTTTATGGGAAAAGCGCAGCGGGGAAGTGCGCTGATGCTTCATTTTGAAGCTGCAGGCCATGCCTATTCCATTCCTGTCGTACAGGCGATAGGGTTCGAATACCGGATTGGGGAGAGAGCAACGCTTGTCCAGATCGGAGGGCAGACCCGTCTGCTCGAATATGGAAGCTTATCGGCACGGGCTCAGAGCATGGCGGAGAGGCTTACACTTCAAGGAGAGATTACACGTATACAGCCATGCGGGGTTACGATCCAGGATCGGCAGCTAATGGTGCTTGAGGTGCTGATCAGTCATGGACAGGAGCGGATTCGCAAGGTGAACAGCGAGTTCGTACCTCGCGGGCTTAGTGTACAGGTTGGCTCTATCATCCAGGTATCTGCGAGAAAAGAGGAGCTTGATCGAGAAGCGCGTCTGCTTCAAGGCAGACAAGGAGGCGGGAAGGTGACCTCCGTTGAATTTGCCGGTACGACCGGAGACCGTCCTTTAGCACGCATTACGGTCCAACGAGGAGATGAGGAATATCGGATCGAACAATCGATTGAACCCGTGCATGGGGTCGAAGTTGGGGATGAGCTATGGATCGCCTATGACGAACGTTCGCGTGAAGCCGTTATTGTGAATTATGCGGGGAATTAAAGTCCTGTTGTATAAGACTGGAGGGAATAAACATGGATATCTCAAAGGCCATTCATCTGCTGAAATGCCACGCTTATGCGCATGAGGATGTGCATTTGCCGCAAGCAGAGCATGGGTTTCTGGGCAGTCTTCGACCGTTCCAGGGTGAGCTGAAGGAAGAAAATCTGCATGAAATAATGGCTGTTATTCGCGCGCTCGCCGCCAAGCTGGGGGAGCCTGCGTTGGACCGTGAGGTCGTATCATGCTTGTGGACCCTGTGCAAGCTCGGGCGCGCCTGGGCGGTAGAACCGAATGGGATGCTGCGTTCGAATGGTTTGATGACAGAAGAGCAAGTTGAACGTATGGAGAATTGGCTGGATATGATCTCCTATGCCGTTATGATTTTGCTGGATAACGGGGGCGAGGAAGAAGCGTTTTGGGGTTATCGCGAATATGTCTCAGAGCAGCTTGAACCGCTGATAGCAGAGCTGGATCATTTGCTTCAGGAGAAAGTGGCAGACGCTGAAATCCAAGAGCTGCATGGCGAGTATAAAGAGCTGGCAGGAGCCAGCGAAGAGAGTTTGGCTGCGTTCGAGAGGGAATTCAATGTGCTTCTGCCTGAGGACTTCCGCAGCTTCTATCGCCGCAAGGACGGCAGCGGATATGCCTTTCACATTTTGTATCCAGGGGATGCCGAGGCGGAAGAGTGTGTCCCCTACTACATCATGTCCCTGGCTGAAATGGAAAAGACCAAGGGCTATTTCTGCGAACGGGATGAGCTGCTCACGCAGTATTATTCCGAAGAAGAGATTCGGGAGCTGGCCCCGGAAATTAAGCCTTATTTATTTTATAGAAAATGGTTTCCGTTTGCCACGATGGCCGGCGGCTCTCTATATTTAATGCTTGACCTGGATCCTTCCGATCAAGGCACATACGGGCAGATTATCAGTTATGTGCATGACCCCGATTTTGTCTATTATGTTGCCGATTCCTTTACAGGTTTGCTGCGCGAATCAAACCGAAATTTAAGTCTGATGGATGAAATCGAGTATTAAACCGGCTCAGCTGTTGTCGATGGCAGCTAATTACTGGAGATTCATTCCCGATGAAGTTAGAAATTCCTATATTCGTAGGTGTACAGAGGAGGCGGTTGCTTGAGGCAGATCATTGTGGAAGAAATTTTGAAAATCGAGCAGGAGCACCAAGTCAAGATTTTGTTTGCCGTGGAATCGGGCAGCCGGGCTTGGGGATTTCCGTCACAGGATAGTGACTATGATGTGCGGTTCGTCTATATTCATCGGCCGGAGTGGTATTTGTCCATTGATGAGAAACGGGATGTCATTGAGCTTCCGATTAATGAGCAGCTGGACATCAATGGCTGGGACATCAGAAAAGCGTTGAAGCTGTTTCGCAAATCGAACCCGGCCCTTCTGGAATGGCTTGTATCGGATATTCAATACTATGAGGCCTATGGATTCAAAGAAGAGATGCTTGCGTTAAGAGAGCGTATCTTCTCCCCTCAGGCTTCGGTCTATCACTACTTGCATATGGCGAAGGGGAACTTCCGGGAATATTTGCAGGGAGAACAGGTGAAGATTAAGAAATATTTCTACGTGCTTAGACCGATTCTTGCTTGCCAATGGATTGAGAAATATAATACCAGTCCGCCGATCCTGTTCCAGGAGCTGATTCGAGACCTGGTGACGGAGCCGGAGCTAAGGGCAGCTATTGAGGATTTATTGAGTAGGAAACTTGCTGGAGAAGAACTCAATCTGGAGCAGCGTGTTGATGTCATCAACGAATTTGTTGCACGAGAGATTGAGCATATGTCAGAATTCGCGCAATCCGTGCAAGTTGATCACGAAGATCCAACGGAGCTTCTGGACGGGCTGTATCGGAAGTATTTGCAGAAAGTATGGAACTAGGGATTTTAGAGTTGCTCAGAGCTGTTCGAATCGTGAAGGGAATCTATATGCAGGAATCCTATGTTTTAGCATCCTATGCAAATGCCCTAAAAGCAGCAGCGAGTATTTGGGCTAAACAATCTATCGAACCGGGGATGTGCAGCACCCACCTGCGGGGCAGACCGAAACTTCATCCCTTCTGATAATGCGCCAACAGCGCCTCCGCATGGCAACGAATATGGCCGATGATTTCCTGCGGTTCGATGACCCGTGCTTCCTTCCCCAACTGGGCAAAAAATTCAGCGGTGAATGGGATTTCGTTGTGGTCGATCACCGTGTCGATCAGTCCGAGGATTCCATCCTCGCGTTCCTCTTCGAGCAAGATAGGCTCATACCAGGGTTTGCTGCGGCTTCTCCGTAGTCCCTCCCGGGTTAATTCCACCACCAGACGGACGGGGGAGGAGATGGCATAACTTTGCAGCCATTCCCTTAGTTCCGTTCCCACCTTATACTTGTCCTCCTTAACTGTTAATGACAAAATACGATCCACTCGAAACAGCTGAATTCTAGCGCTGTCCATATCATAAGCAGGCATATACCATAATCCGTCATTCGTATAAACCCCGATGGGCGCCACATTTCTCTCTTTATCGCCGCTCTTGGACTGGTACGTTATCGTGATGATCCGGTTCTCCGCAGCGGCTTCGATCAGCTCTTTTAAATAAGGGGCGGTCAGGCCTCGCTTCGGATTCCAAAAGGATAGTACCGTCTCCAGTTGGTTGATCTTCTTCCCCGTATCTTCCGGCAGCGCTGCAAGCAGCTTTCTTGAAGCCGATTCGATATCTGTGTCAAAGGGCAGCGACTCATAGAACGCCAGCGAACGGAAGGCGAAAAAGATGGACAGGGCTTCGTTCTCATCGAATAAAACCGGCGGAAGCACTCGGGTTTTAAGGGTACGATACCCTCCGTTGCGCCCTTGTTCCGTGTATATGGGTACGCCCATTTCGCTGATCTCCATTAAATAGCGATGCGCGGTACGGACGGAAACGCCAAACTCATCGGCGACCTCCTGGGCCGTAAAGCTTCGTCGGGAATTTACGTACATAATCAGGTCAAACAGCAGCTTAGTCTTAGACATGATTTCCCCCAATTAGTAATTTGCTTAAACAAGACAAGAGTTGTCATGTTAAGAGTATATGCTATTCCTTACAGACAGACAAAAAGCTTGCAAAAGGAGGGCAATACCACATGCCAAAGACAAGGATGAATGACAAGATCAAAGTTATTGGAGCACGTGAGAAAAATTTGAAGCATATCAGTGTAGACATTCCTAAGAAGCAGATCACCGTATTTGCCGGCGTCTCCGGCTCAGGGAAGTCAGCGCTCGTATTCGATACCATTGCCGCGGAATCGCAGCGTCAGCTAAATGAGACTTATTCGAGCTTTATTCGCCATCGGCTGCCTCATTACGGACAACCGAATGCAGATGCGATTGAGAACCTCCCGGTTGCCATCATCATCAACCAGAAGCGCATTGGCGGAAACTCAAGATCAACGGTAGGCACCATCACGGATATTTACTCCTTGCTTCGCCTACTATTCTCTCGGATTGGCCAGCCTTATATCGGGGAAGCTGAGGTTTTCTCCTTTAACAATCCGCGGGGGATGTGCCCGAGATGTGAGGGGCTGGGCATCGCAAAGGAAATTGATACGCAGCAGCTGATCGACCGGGAAAAATCATTAAACGAAGGAGCGATCTGTTTTCCAACCTTCCGGCCCGGTGATTTCCGCTGGAAGCGGTACGTCTGTACGGGTCTTTTCGACAATGATAAGAAGCTGAAGGATTTTACAGAAGAAGAGTGGGATACACTGCTGTATAAATCAGGCTTTAAACCTCCTCATCCGACAGAAGGCTGGCCGACAACCTCGTTGTATGAGGGAGTGATTCCCCGTATTACCCGCAGCTTTTTGAGCAAGGACTCCAGGGACTCCAAGCTGTATAAAGAAGAGATTAAGCGTGTGGAGAGACAAGCTGTATGTCCGGAATGCCAAGGAACAAGGCTGAATGCCGAGGTTCTTGCCAGCCGAATCAACGGGAAGAACATCGCCAAGTGTACGGGGATGCAGGTTAGCGAGCTGATTGAGTTTATGCCTACGATTCAAGCTCCGGCAGCGGCGACTATGGTCGAAGCCATTACACTTCGGCTGCAGCAGATGCTGTCCATCGGCCTTGGATATTTGACCTTGAACCGGGAAACCGCCACTTTATCGGGCGGCGAATCGCAGCGGATCAAAATGGTACGGCAGCTGGGGAGCAGCTTAAGCGACCTGGTGTATATTTTCGATGAGCCGAGCATCGGCTTGCATCCTCATGACATCGATCGGATCAATACGCTGCTTAAGCGATTAAGAGACAAGGGCAATACCCTTGTCATCGTCGAGCATGATCCAAATGTCATTGCAATCGCTGAGCATGTGATCGAAATGGGGCCAAAGGCGGGAGCACAAGGTGGGCAGGTGGTATATGAAGGTGATCTTCCAGGTTTGCTGAGGTCGGGCACGTTAACAGGAACTTTTTTAAATGATAGGCCTGCCTTTAAACAGATTTTAAGGAGTCCTGTCGGCTGGTTGCCCGTCCGCAATGCCAGCCTGCACAACTTGAAGAACGTGTCTGTAGATATTCCTAAGGGAGTGATGACCGTGATCACGGGAGTAGCCGGATCAGGCAAAAGCACGCTAGTGAATCAGGTGCTCAGAAGTATCGTCCCGAATGCGGTTTATATCGACCAGGAGCCCGTCCACGCTTCGAATCGTTCCAATATCGCTACTTTTACCGGCATGTTCGATCTGATTCGGAATCTATTCGCGGCTAATAATCAGGCAGAGCCGTCCATGTTCAGCTTCAATTCGCGCGGGGCGTGCCCGGAGTGCAAAGGAACGGGAAGGGTAAGCACTGATTTGGCTTTTATGGACTCTATTGAAATCGTATGTGAAGCCTGTGATGGACGTAGATTTAGCAAGGAGGTCCTATCGTTTCTTTGGCGCAATAAAAATATGAGCGATGTGCTGGAGCTATCGGTGGACGAAGCTGGCGAATTTTTTACGGAGAAGCATATTCTGCAAATACTGGCGCGCCTGCAATCGGCTGGCGTTGGTTATATGTCGCTGGGCCAGCCCTTAAGTACATTATCCGGGGGAGAACTGCAGCGGGTTAAGCTGGCCAAGGAAATGGAGCGCCGCAGTGAGGTCTATGTGCTTGACGAGCCCACGACAGGGCTTCATATGTCGGATATCCGGCAGCTGCTGGCAACGGTAGAGGGGCTGGTGGACCAAGGCAGCACCGTTATAGTGATTGAGCATAACCTGGACTGGATGACGCAGGCGGATTGGATCATTGATCTGGGTCCTGGGGCAGGGCAAGAGGGCGGAGCGATCGTCTATACAGGAGAGCCGCAGCATATCACTCATTGCGAAGCATCGCACACGGGTCAATACTTGAGGCGATATTTACGGGATTGGAAACGGGATGGGGTGTGAGCAGAGTTCACGTTTGTCCTAAATTCACGGTCTCTACATATATATGTGTGGAGGAGAGTGAGGCGAAAATGGATAAAATGGTGAAGCAATACTACCAGCTAAAACAGCAGCAGAAGGAAATTGAGCAGCAATTGTCGGAATTGCGGGGGGTGATCATTCACCACTGTAATGAGCAAGGAGCGTCTGCGCTGGAGATCGGGCATTACAAAGTGAAGCTGGTTCAGCAGGAGCGTAAAGAGTTCGACGATCAGAAGCTGTATGAGGCGCTGCCAGACCCGGAAGTATGGCGTATGCTGTCTAAAGCAGACCCGTCCAAGGTCACCAGCTTGATCAAGCTGAAGGTTATCTCCGAAGAGAGCATACGAGATACTTTTTCGCTGAAAAATATTACGTTGTTGCAAGTAGACAAGAAATAAGTAGATTTACGGTAAGAGGGGCCCAGGCTCCTTTTTTTATTTGTTGGAAGGTTTTTGGCGACTAGATAACTAGAATGGAATGGGGAAATTGATAACAAAAAATAAGAACAAAATCTACTATTAATGACACAATTGCCTACAAGTCAAGTAAGACAAGGAAGTAGATTCCTGTAATTTTACTTGACTTTTTTTGTCTAAATATAGTCCGGCAAAGCTCCCAATGGCATATTTAGACAAGAACCAATCCATTTGGCAAGGAGAAAGGAAGATAATCGTCGGATTTTAGTCTATTATCCCGATAAATATAGTTGTAATAATAGAAGGAAAATTGTAGGAAATATAGAAGTTACTATAAAATACAACCTTGCCAGCGCATACAAAAATATTTTGAAGGAGATGAGAGTGCTTGAAGAGGAGAATTGTCGGTAGTTTACTAAGCTTCTTATTAGCCTTCACGCTAATACTGCCAGCAGTAGGAGCGCAGGAAGGTATTTCGCCGGATACGGGCGGAACCCAGAAGATCATTTCGAAGCTAGATCCGAAGGCTATATCGCTTGATGTGAGCAGTCTGGATCAGAACGTAACGCTGGAGAAGCCATCTAAGACAGATGCGTTGAAGTCAGCAAAGCGGCAGGCCAATGGACTGCAAATTGAGAAGATAGACAGTCTTGACAAGGCAGCGATTCAACCCCAGAACTATGTTCCCCTCTCAGATAGTACAGCACGCATTTCCGTCATTGTGGAACTGCAATCCGAGCCGGTGAAGGTGTTTGAAGCGAGCCATAAGAATCTGCGGATCGGTGCGGCTGCTATTTCACATCAGCTGCAAGTGAAGACAGAGCAGGATACTTTCAAGAAATCAGCGACCAAACGGCTTAATGTGGATATTGATCGTGAGTATTCCGAAGTATTCAATGGATTCTCGCTTGAGATTGCCGCTGATCAAGTCGAAGATTTGCTCAATATTCCCGGTGTAAAAGCGATTTATCCAAACAACACAGTATATGCTTTGGAGGAGCCAAGTAGTGGTGCTACTTCAGCACCGGAAGGAAGCGTGCCGTTCATCGGCAGTGAAGCCTTCTGGAGCCAGGGGGTTAAAGGAGCCGGAATCAAGGTAGGGGTAATTGATACGGGGATTGCTTATGATCATCCTGATCTTGCCGGCGCAGTGGACCCTAATGATCTGGGTTATGACTTCGTGAATAATGATAACATTCCCTATGAGACCACGAGAAAGGATTATGATGATGCGCATTCGTTAGATCCAAGTTTACCTGAATTGCATCCAGTAACGGGTAAACCATACTGGACTGCGCATGGCAGTCATGTCTCCGGTGTTATTGCAGGCCGTGGCGTAGGCAAGGATGGACAACCAGGGATTACAGGCGTAGCCCCGGAAGCCGAAATCCATGCTTATAAGGTGCTGGGACCCTACGGCAGCGGTTCTACAGCAAATGTAATCGCAGGCATTGAGCGAGCAGTAAAGGAAAAAATGGATGTCATTAACCTGTCACTTGGCTCGGAGACAAATAATGAGAGATCTGCCGATTCAGTAGCTGTGAATAATGCCATGGCCGCAGGTACAATTACTGTTGTATCCAACGGTAACAGCGGCCCGGCCGACGCTACAGTAACCGATCCGGGAACGGCCGAACTGGTGATTTCCGTAGGAGCCTCCAAGCCTCCGTTAGTCACTCCGATCCTAAAGATCGTTGGCTCAGCTGAAGAATTCAAAGTGGATTCTTTTGATAAATCGGAAGGTATCGAGAATCTTACGGGTTCTTATCAGCTTGTTGATGTAGGCTTGGGCAAGCCTGAGGACTACACAGGAAAAGATTTAAGCGGAAAAATTGCATTTATCAAACGCGGGGAAATTGCATTTAGCGAAAAAGCTGCAAATGCCATTAATTCAGGGGCCGCAGCAGCGATTATCTATAACAATGCGCCAGAAGCGCTGGAGAGCGGCACCTTAGGCGATGCTACTATATCAATTCCGGTATATGCGCTTTCCGGCACGTATGGCAATCAGATAAAGGCCAAG
Organism: Paenibacillus sp. 79R4; assembly: GCF_013393165.1. Taxonomy (NCBI): domain Bacteria; kingdom Bacillati; phylum Bacillota; class Bacilli; order Caryophanales; family Paenibacillaceae; genus Paenibacillus; species Paenibacillus sp. 79R4. The sequence goes on from NZ_QJOT01000008.1 coordinate 151,872, forward strand.
CTTGATGCGGATCCGAGTATACAGGTTAATTTCACAACAACCATCGAAAAGGATATCGTCGCAGGCTTCAGCTCACGTGGACCAGCCAAACCTTCCTATGCGGTTAAACCGGATATTTCTGCACCGGGCATTGGCATTCGTTCCAGTGTGACCGATTATGAAGGCTGGTATAAAGCGGAGAACGGAACGAGTATGGCAGCTCCGCATATTGCCGGGGCGGCTGCATTGCTAAGAGCGAAGTATACTAATTTGGATCAGTATGATATTAAGTCCCTGTTAATGAATAATGCCGTCAAGCTTATCGATCGCGATGGCAATCGCTATACTCATATGGATCAAGGCGCGGGAAGAGTCGACCTGAATAACGTATTGAAAGCGAAGGCAGTTGCCGAGGTAGAAGCGAAGACCACTGCGATAAAAGATGGAGGAGAATATATCCATCATACAGGCAGCCTCTCCTTCGGTTACATTAATTATGGCGAGAGTGCCCAACGCAAGGTGGAAGTCAAGGATATTTCCAATGCGGATTCATCTTACTCGATCAGAACTGAGTGGTATGGATCTTCTCCAGTTACATTAACAACATCGAAAAATGCAGTTGACGTATCTGCAGGGGGCAAGGAATCCTTTACAGTTACAGCTACCGTTCCCGCTAATGCAGCGGATCAGCGTTATGAAGGTGAACTGATTCTGACAGAAGCAGGCGGCCACGTTATTCAACTGCCGATAGCGGTCTATGTTGGTGAAGCTCCAGCAGCCGAGGTTGTCACTGACTTGGAGCTGAATCCGAATATTTTCTCGCCGAATGGCGATACGCTATATGATACAAGCAATATAAAATTTACGATTACCGAGTTTATTGAATATTTCTCGTTGGATGTATTTTCGGCAGAAGGTGATTGGCTGGGTACAATCATTGAAACCGATGTGGATGGAATCGATCCTGGAACTTATAGTGTGAAAAATTGGAACGGATCCTTCTATGCACCATCGGGTCAACTTGTGAAGCCTTCGGATGATTTGTATTTACTAGTACCCTTTGCAGGCAGCTTATTGGATGATCCTGTTCCTGTTGAGTCCCAAGTTACTCCATTTATCATCGATACGGAAGCTCCTGTATCTAAGCTGGATGATCCGGGAATTGTCGCTGATACAGGAAATCAGACTGCCGTAATTTCTGGCCAGGTTACAGATGATTTGTTAATTCAACTCAAGGATACCGTTGGTCTTGAAATGAATGACGTGGTCGGGGTTGCGGCTTGGTATGATGATGGCAATAAAGGGCAAGTCGTTGATGGAGCAATCGATGATTCGGGCCACTTTACGATTCAAGTACCGATTTCTTTAGGAGACAACTCCTTTGAGGTTTACGTATATGACGCTGCAGGCAACGGGTTGATTGATCCGGCCCATATCGTTGATTATAAACTGACTAACTTTGCGGCTCCGACAATTAGTCCGGCACAAGTACAGCCGAATGAGCCCTTCTCGTTAGATGTCGTATTCGGCGTAACCGATGCTGTCTATTCGGCTAAATTTGATCTGCTGTACAGCAATGCATTTGAAAATGTGAAGGCAACACCAAGTCCGGAGCTGACAGAGCATCAGGCTCAACATAACCCGGATGCTGCGCTGACGGTTACGGATGCCGTCTACGAATATGATGCTGTTTCAAGCAGACATGAGTTCTCGATCAGTTTGCATGATGTTGATGGATATATCGGTACAGGTTCATTGGCTTCATTCGGCTTTGCTGGTGCGCCTGCTGGACAATATTCATTCAAAATAGCGAATCTGGAACTGCTGGATCGGTACGGCAATGAAATTCCGGTTGATGTGAACGAGGCGATTGAACTGACGGTTAAGTCGGTCCAACAGCCGGAGCTGTCAGTAACACCGCAATCTCTATCCATCAAGGCAGGCAGCACGGGGAATTTATCCGTCTCTTATAAAGCTTCGGACGGTTCAATAACCGATGTGACCGACAAAGCGGCATATACAGTAAATAATTCTGATATTGCCACGGTGCAACAAGGTATTGTGAAAGGCAACAAGAAAGGCAATACAGCTATTGAAGTTTCGTATGAGGGATTGAAGGCATCCGTGGATGTTACCGTCACTGAGTCGGGGTCAGGCAATGAAAATCCTGGCGGTGGAAGCAGCGGCAGCAGCGGCGGCGGTGGAACACCAACCGCTCCAACTCAACCAGCCACGCCTCCATCAACGGGAACTGTCAAAGAAGCGGTCAAGGCTGGAGAACCTACGGTTCTGAAGCTTGAAGGCGGTTTGACAGTAACGATTCCGGCGGGTGCGATCACCTCGCCAGATGCCGCCTTTGTGCAAGGAAGTGTCGCCACGAAGGAGGATACAGAGGCTTTATTGAAGGGCCTGCAACTGGGCTCGACCATGAAGGCATTTGGTGTATACTACGACTTTGCTATCCTTGATAAGGATGGAAAAGCGATCGAGAATGTCACCTTCAGCAAGCCGGCAGAGGTTTCCATACCGCTGGAGGCACTCCAGATTGGCGGCTCTAACGGTGAGAAGATCAATCTGTTCAAGATCGGCGAGAGCGGTCAACTTAGTGGACGTACAGCCCGCCTGGTTGACGGCAAGGTAATCGCCCATTTGAACAGCTTCAGCCGCTATATGTTTATGGCTAAAAATATCGCCTTCACCGATGTCAACGACACAAATTATCCGTGGGCGGTTAATGAAATTGAAGTGCTTGCTTCCAAGGACATCGTTACAGGAACGAGTGCGGATCGTTACACACCAGGCAAGCAAGTAACCCGCGCTGAATTCGTCTCCTTATTAGTAAGGACGCTGGAGCTTGGCCAGAGTGAGAGCAGCGCAACTCAGTTCAGCGATGTCCTGTCCGGAAGCTGGTATTATGACGCAGTTCAGGCCGCAGTATCTGCCGGATGGATCAATGGGTATGCGAATCATACCTTTGCTCCGGATCAGAGCATTACCCGCGCTGAAATGGCCGTCATTCTGTCCAGGGTACTGAAGTATTTGGAGGTGACTGAGGGGGCGGAATCCTCCCTTCCGGATTACGCCGACCAAGCCGAGATCCAGGATTGGGCCAAGGCTGCGGTTGCCCAGGTAGCGGCACTCGGGATTATGCAAGGTAGAGGCGAGACCCGCTTCGCTGCGCAGGAGAATACGACTCGCGCGGAAGCCGCGGTAGTAGTCTATCGTATTTTTAAAGGGTACACGAAATAAAATTGTACAACAACAAAGGAACTGCCGGGGGCGCAAACCTCCGGCAGTTCCTTTGTTGTTATTTACAGCTCGCCAGCTACAACTTCTCCCTGGTACATCGTAGCAATCCGTTTCGATCTTCTCGCTACCGCTTCGGCGGAGCAGGAAGCTTCAACTACGACGAGGTTCGCCACATCCCCAACTCGCGGCCAGATTTGTTCACCTTGATAGTTAAGCGGAGTCCGTCCGCCTGTAATATACGAGAGCGTCTTGGCCAAGGCGCGTTCATCCACCCAACCGGACACCTCAGCCAAGCGGCTGGCCCGTTCCAGCAGGTCCCCGTTACCGAAAGGCGACCAGACATCAAAGATGTTATCGCAGGCGACGGACACCGGTACGCCCTTCTGATCCAATAGGCCAACAGGCGGGAATTTCCGATCGATAGGTACACTTGTTATAATCGAGATTCCTGCGTCCGCCAGAACTTCAGCCAGCGCTTCGGCTTGAGCAAGGGGGATATCTCCAAGCGCATAAGCATGGCTTACGGAAACTTTGCCCTGCAGACCCGCTTCCTTTGTTAGCTGAGCGAGTCTCTTCATGGTGAACACGCCCAAGTGATCAGGATCATGCAGATGAAGATCAATTCCGGCATCGCCCTCAACGGCCAGTTCAACCATGAGCTGAAGTGAGGCTTCGATATCTCCGTCCACCGTTGCCGGGTCCACCCCGCCGATGAAGCCCGCCCCCTGGCGCAGCGCTTCTCTAAGCAGATCCTTAGACGCAAATAGTCCATGCTGCGGGAAGGCGACGATCTCATGCGACAGCTTGCCTTCGAAGGTATGCAGAGCTTCCTTCACCGCCTCCAGATTTGTAAGACCTATTTCCGGATAAATATCGACATGGGTGCGCACATGAGTAACCCCGGATTTCTGATAAATATCAAGCAGCTTCTCTGCGCGCTGTTTTGTAGGCGTCTCCACTGCAGGAAGGGTATTCTTTTCGATAGCAAGTCGTTCAAATATACTTCTTACCGGAGTAACGGCTCTCCACCGATCACCCAGCAGCGTTTTGTCCAAATGACAGTGCTTCTCGATAAAGGATGGCAAAATCAGCATCTGCTTGGCATCCTTTTGCGGCAGCTCGTCATAGATGATCTCGCTGGAAGGGATCATCTTCGCGATGGCTCCGTCTTGAATCAGCAAGTGGGCCAGCTCTGTTCGTGTACCGATGACAACCCCCTGCTCCACCTCAAAGCCGCTCTCCAATCGGGCATTCATCAGCCAAAATGTTGAACTCATCTTTATTCATCCTCTCTTAGTCATTCCCACTATCCGAATACGTGGATTGATTATAGTGAACCGATCACCGGATATCCCTGATGGATTACAGCTACTCTTCTCGCTCGTCGTGCAACTGCTTCTGCGGAACAGCTGGCCTCTGCCAGAACGAGATTGGCCGCGTCGCCGACTTGCGGCCAGACTTGTTGTCCCGCCTCGTTAAGTGGGGTAATGCCCCCGGTAATAAACTTCAGCGCTTGCCCCAGCGACCGTTCATCGCTCAGATTGAAGCGCTCCGCCAATATTCCGGCTTTCTCCAGCACATCGCCCCTTCCGAACGGGGACCAGTGGTCGGTAATGCTGTCGTCACCAAGCGACACCTGTACCCTCTTTTCATGTAAAAGAGGAATCGGAATCGTCCTTCCTAACGGGACTGAAGAGGTGATCGATATTCCTTGATGCGCAAGCAGTTCCGCAACTTCTGCGGCTTCTTCATACGGGATGTGGGCCAGAGCCAAAGCATGGCTGAGCGTCACTCTTCCCTGCCAACCCGCTTCTTCGGTTAGTGCGGCCAGGCGTTTATAAGTAAAGATAGCGAGATGCCCTGGATCATGCAGATGCAGATCGATGTCCACATCGGCTTCGACGGCCAATTCCATAACCGTCTGCAGCGACTTCTCTATATTCTCATCGAGAGTTGCCGGATCTACGGCGCCTACGAGAGAGGCTCCATGGCGCAGCGCTTCCCTTACGAGCGGTACCGAGCCGCTGCGCAGCAAGCCATGCTGTGGAAATGCGACAAATTTGATGGATGCTTTATCTTTGTAAGCCTCGGCTACTCTAAGCATGGCCTCCAGATTTTTTAGGCCGATGACCGGATCTATATTGCAATGGGAACGAATATGCGTTGTACCCGCTTGAAGCAGCAAGTCAAGCAGCTTGCCGGCTCGCTCCTCTGTCACCGGCAGCAAACGCGGGAGCAGCTCCTGCTCTTCCTCCAGCCTGGTCAGGATCCCTTTGGCAGGCATCGTCGGCGCTTTCCACGGTCCGCCATAGTACGTCTTATCCAGGTGGATATGCATATCCCTAAACGCGGGGAGCAGCAGATGCTGATGGGCCTCCCGCATAGGCAAGTGAGTTTCCAGCGGAGTATTGGCCGGCACCATTGCCGATATGATTCCATCGCAAATTTGAATATGAAAAATATCGGTCTCTGTGCCTGTCACTGTGCCGCCTTCGTAACGATAACCCGTTTCCAGGCGCACGTTCCTCAGCCAGTAGGCTTGATCGGTCATTCTTATCGGCCTCCTCTGGTTTTTGTATACCCATATGCTAACATAGAGATAACTATATGGATAATATTAATAAAATTAGTTTTCTGAAGGTTTATCATATACTCAAATTGGTTTAAGGGAGGTAAAAAGAATGGATATCCGGCAGCTTCGTTACTTTATAGCGATCGTAGAAGAGGGGAAAATCTCCGCCGCAGCGAACCGGCTTCATATGTCTCAACCGCCGTTAAGTCAGCAGCTGAGAGCGATGGAGGAGGAGCTTGGCTCGCGGTTAGTGGAGAGAGGCGGTAAGGTCCTGGAGATGACGGAGGCGGGCAAGGCGCTATACAAATATGCGCTGCAAATGACCCAGCTGATGGAAGAGGCCAAGCTGGAGGTGAAGGAGGTAGGCAATGGCGTAAACGGAAGGCTGACGATCGGCATCAACACCTTCTCGGTCGATAACTTGCCTGATATTTTGCATCGTTTTAAAGAGCTATATCCCAGGGTCACCTATAAAATCCAGCAAAATGAGTCGTCTCATCTATGCAAATTAGTGGAGGAGCGCATCGTTGAGCTGGCGATTATCCGTTTACCGCTGGAGCTGGAGCATTTCTCCGTGCTGCATCTTCATACCGAACCGTTCTATTACATAACCTCTGCGCAGCGGCCTCCCTATGAACAGGAAGTGGTCTCGCTCGCAGATATTCAGGCCAGCCCGCTTGTTCTTCCCAGCACTGAAGGCCTGGGTGTGCATTATTCCATTCTGGAGTCCTTCTCCCGGCATCAGCTGCAGCCGAATCTCATTGGGGAATGTTCGGATATCCCCTTGCTGCTCGATCTGGTAACCTCTGAGTTCGCGGATTCGATCGTTCCCGAAACGGTGTTGCGGCGTCATCCCGGTTATCCGATACATGCCTATGAGATCACGGGCAATGGCTTGTCCACTTCTGTCGGGTTGATCTGGAACAAACATCATTATTTGTCCAAGGCGGCACAGAATTTTATTGACTTATTGAAAGAAAGAAATTGTTAAGAAGTTGATCCTGCAAGATATGTAATCAGTCAATATTGCATTAGTTCCTCTCTTTCTTGTTAGCTTTTCTGTATTGAGCCGGTGTGATTCCGTATGTTTTTTTAAAGACAGAGTAAAAGGTATTCACGGAGGAAAAACCGTAATTTTGGATGATAGGCTCGATTGGCGAATCGGTAGCTAGCAGTTCCCGGCAAACGAGTTCCAGACGCTTCTCCGAAATCGTATCCGTAATTGAGCGGTTCGTTTCTGCTTTGTATAGGCTGCGCAGATAGTTCACAGATAACCCCAGATTATCCGCCAGCATTTTAGTGGAGAGGTTGGGATCGCTGAGCCGCTCTTCGATCAGATACTCTACCTGCTCGATTAGCTTCGCATTTCTGGACAGGCCGCGCGCAGTGATGATATCACTCAGCGTCTTGTCCACCAGCATTTCCATCCAATGCACCACACTTGCAAGCGTCTCCTGCTGAATGATTTGATTTTCAAGCGAAGTAAGACCCCATGGGCTGGGAAGCGGCGGACTGAACTGGTCCTGCATGAGCCGGCGAAAATCGCTGAACAAAGTAATCAGGGACATTTTACACTCGAAATAGGGTAATTCCTTCAGCATCTCCACGGAAAAAGTCATGATCCCCAGCACAGTATCCCGGTTCCCTTTTTGAATCGCTTGAGCAAGCTGACGTTCCTTCTCCAACGAAAGGTGGAACAGCGTACCGGGAGCGCTGGACTCCTCCTTCAAAATAATCGCCCCGTGTCCAAAGCGAAATCGCTCCTGTGTCAATTCATACGTCTCCATGTATGTTTCATGCATATCCGTCAGACTCTGCGCTTCTCTCCCCCAAGCTACGGTCGTTTCAATGGATAAGTACTGTCTTAGCAGCTTTTGCGAATCTCGCAGCTTTGCCGCGATATCGTCGGTAGAGGCATGGACACACAGAACAACGGCGACATGATCGTTCCCCATATCAACCGTTTGCACCCGGCAATTTGCCCCTTGCAGCGATTCCTGAATAATGTTTGCCATAGCAAAGCGAAGCAGACGGCGGTCCTTCTCCGAATATATCTTCGTAAATTCCGGAAAGTGGTCAATCCGAAAGATCGCTACAGATAAGTTCTCTTCCGGAAGATCGATCTCGCATTCTTTAAACTGGTGGCGTATTTCATCCGATGAATGGGCTTCAGCACCCAGAAATTCACGAAGAAATCGCTCTTTGCTGAGAATCTTGCTATGGCGCCACTGTTCAGTCAATTCATCGATCTGTTCTTTTTGGGCGGCAAATACATTGGATAAATAATCAAGTTCATTCCTTGACTTGTGCTCCCCAAGCTGCTCTGAATGATACTGCCGCATGACGCTGCTGACTAATTCCTGAATGGGGGAATACACCCGTTTGGAGATCAGCACGATTACAGTTAGCGAGGCCAGAAATAGGCCTAAGAACAAGAACAGGCTTATGTTCCGGAGCATGGAGATTCTGCCAAGAATGACTGACTTCGGAATGCTCTCAATAAATGTCCAGTCCTGGATCCCCTTTATTGATGTGGTTGAGTAAACCATTAGCTGCTCTTCCTGTCCATGGGGCTTGAATAGCTCCCAGCCGCTATTTTTTTGTTCTCCTTGACGACCAAGCTCTAGGATTTGATTCCCGCTAAGCAGGGCAGTACTGAACACCTGTTCATTCCGATCATTTAGTACGGTCACTTGGCGATTGGGATAATTGGAATTGTCCTGAAGCAGATTCATTAGCTTATCTGTGTCGATATTCATGATGAATGCTGAAATCGAACTGTCCTTTTCATATAGTCTGACAATGGTGATGACATCCTTGGTAGCTCCCTTGTTCAGGGGGAGCGTCAGAGTTCTCGGTATAGGGACGGTTCGCTCCGCAAAATTCGGATCGTGCAGCCGGTTCATAATATCTTGATCATAAAAAGAGGCAGCGTCATTGATGCCAAGCCGGGAATCCACTACCGTACCCGTGTAGTCGTTGATCAGGTAAACCGAATCAATCGCAGGATTCGCATTTTTGATCTCCCCAAGCCGGCTCCATACGTTATAGGTCTCAAAGTCCGTGTAATGATCGGAAAGCGCGTATACTTTCAGCTTGCTGTCATTGCTTGAAGCGTAGGTGTATTCCAGCGACCACTCCATCAGCCCGGCTGTATTTCGGGCGCTGCCCAGCAGAAGCGATTCGGAATGATCTCCGATTTCCTTCAGCAGCGTTTTTGAGGACTGCCAGTATAGAAGCAGAAAGGAGAGAGCCAATACAAGTACGTTTGCGCTGACAAAATAAAAAATGATCTTCATATAAGTCGGATGCTTCTTGAATGAGGAATGAAGCGGAAAGCTGAATTTCTTCATACCGGAACCCCCGTTATATAGGTCTCTCTTTGATAAATGCAGATTTATTGTAGCATAATGCAGGTTTCCGTCAGCAGAATCGTTCATTTCTGGAAAAGTGATGTTTTTGGGAAGATGCGAAATCTATGCATGCGGTAAAAATCCGAGCTTGTCGGAATTGCCTCGCCACAATGGGCCTGATATGGTGACGACATCGGGTTGCGGATGTCCGCATCACGCCAAACGGACTTTTTTGACATAAGGGGGTACACGAAACTATGCAGTTCAAACGAGACAAGGGGAGAGGCTCCAAGCTGAAGCATATTGCTAAGAATCCCTTCCTATACGTTATGGCCGTGCCGGGCCTGCTGTTTTTCCTCGTATTCAGTTATTTTCCTATTTACGGGATCATGATTGCATTCAAGGATTATGACTTCTCCAAAGGGATCACGGGCAGCAAATGGGTCGGCTTTAAAAATTTCGATTATTTCTTTACCTCGGACGACTTTTGGACCGTCCTGCGCAACACGCTCGTACTGAACACGTTATTTATTTTGTTTACGACCATGGCTGCCGTTCTTATTGCACTTATGTTTAATGAAATTCGCAACAAATATTTTAAAAGAATCTCGCAATCGCTCATTTTTCTACCTTATTTCATGTCCTGGATCGTGGTTGGGATGATCGTCCAGTCGATGTTTGGCGGGGAGGAACCTATGATTAATGCCTGGCTTCAAGGACTCGACCTGGAGCCTATCAACTGGATGTTCGAGGCCAAGCTTTGGCCCTTTATTCTTACTTTGATCCGTGTATGGCAGGGAGCGGGGTATCTTTCGATTATTTTCCTCGCGGCAATTACCGGCATTTCTGAGGATTTGTACGAAGCTGCGCGGATCGATGGCGCCTCCAAGCCGCAAATTATGCTCCGCATTACTCTACCGCTGCTGGTTCCAACGATTATGATTATGACGCTGCTTGCCGTAGGACGAATTTTTAACGGGGACTTCGCTATGATCTATGCAATTATCGGAGATAACTCGCTGCTGTATCCTACAACCGATGTCATTGATACCTTCGTTTTCCGCTCGATGAGACAACTGCACGACTTTGGCATGTCATCGGCGGTCGGGCTGTTCCAATCGGTTATGGGCTTGATTTTCGTAGTCATCGCTAATGGGATTACCCGCAAGGTGTCTAAAGAATCCGCATTATTTTAGGAGGTAGCACGATGAGACAGAGTGTTTCGGACCGGGTGTTTACAGCGTCCGCTTACATTATCATTTTACTGTTTACCCTATTTTGTCTGTTCCCTTTCCTGCTGATGGTCATCGGTTCCTTCACCGATGAAGGAGAACTGATCGCACACGGGTATACGTTATTTCCGCAAAAATTTTCCTTATCGGCCTACAAAGCGGTGCTCCAGTCGGATGTACTGTTCAGCGGTTATAAAGTAACGATTCTGGTCACTGCCGCCGGGGCGTTAAGTGCTCTTTGTATCTCCGCCATGCTGGCCTATTCTCTAGCGAACAAGCGAAATGTACTGCAGACGCCTTTCCTGTTGTTTTGCTACCTGCCCATGCTGTTTTCAGGAGGCATCATTCCGTTCTACATCGTAGTCAGCCAGTGGCTGCATTTACAGAATACCGTTTGGGTGCTTATTCTAACATTACTATGCCAACCCTTTCTTGTCTTTCTGCTGGTTAGCTTTTTCCGGACTGTTCCTGAGGAATTGGAGGAGGCCGCTCGAATGGACGGAGCCAACGAAGTCAGAATTTTCTTTCAAATCATTCTGCCGATTTCCAAGCCGATTCTGGCTTCCGTCGGTTTGTTCTACGCTTTGAACTATTGGAACGACTGGTTTATGGGACTTATGTTCGTGGACAATGAAAAACTGTTCCCTCTGCAGCTAATCCTGCGACGGATGGTGTCTAATATGGAGGCGGCCAAAAACCTGATCCCTTCCAGCGCGGCGATCGCAGTTACTCCGCCGACTTATGGTGTGCGGATGGCGACGACCGTACTTACGATCGGTCCGATCATCCTATTATATCCGATGCTGCAGAAATATTTTGTCAAAGGCCTTACAGTAGGGGCTGTCAAAGGATAGCCGAAGATTCCGGCATTAACCGGAATCTTCCGGTTAAGCATAGATGCAAGTTTAATCAATACAAGGGAGGTTGAGTAAATGAAGATCAAAAAAATGTTTGGCACGGCGATGGCCGTGGTTCTGGCATCGTCATTGCTGCTGGTCGGCTGCGGTGGCGGTAGTAATAGCAGAGGTGGGAATATCGAGCCGGGAGGCGCCAATCCAGGGAATGCTGCGGGTAATTCTACGGCAAGCAATCCTAAGGAAATCGTAGAATTAAAGGCTTATTTGCCTGGGGATAAGCCGGTAGGGTTCGATGAGGTGATGAAGGCCGTCAATGAGAAACTCAAAACGGACCAAATTGGTGCCTCGCTGAACATCAACTTCCTCCCATGGTCGGATTACGGGAACACGGTTGCGGTCAAAATGTCCGCCGGCGAAGACTTCGACATGTATCTGGATGCGCCTTGGCTGTCCATGAACCAGATGATCGCCAGCAAATCGCTGAAGCAGTTGGACGATATGGTAGCGGAACGATCAGAATTGAAGGCTTCTATCCCCGATGAAATGTGGGCATACAACAAATTCGACGGCAAAATAATGGGGATTCCGCTGGGTACGACGCAAGGACCCGTTTACGGTCTCCTGATTCGCAAGGATTTGCGTGAGAAATACGGATTGCCTGAGCTGAAAACGATCGATGATTTGGAGAAATTTTTGTATACGGTTAAAGAAAAGGAGCAAGACATCAAACCGTTAGTTTTCAACGGGCTCAAAGCGGATAAACTGCCGTTTATACTGAGTAATTCCGCTAATTTGGCCCAGGACGAAGTACTCGAAATCGGCGTCAATATGTTTGCTTATTCAACCAAGGACAAGAAAGTGGTCGGTCAATGGGAAAGTCTGATGATTGCCGATGCTTTCGACCGGGTTACCAAGTATTATAATGACGGCATCTTGTCTAAAAACATCGCCCAGGAGCAAAATGCCGAAACACTGTTCAAACAAGGCAAGTATGCAGCAACCTATTACGCGGCTGATGGCGTGGAAGGACTCAAATATGCAGAAATGTTGAAAGACGGCAGCGACAAATTGGAGGTCTTCATGCCTAACGGAGATACAGCCAAGCCGTATACGGCATTTCAGCAATGGAACTTCCTCTGCATTCCGGCTTCTTCCACACATGCGGATCTGACAATGGACGTGGTCAACTGGCTTTCGGTCAAGGAAAATCATGATTTGATGGAATACGGGATTCCCGGCAAGGACTGGGAGCCGGTTGGCGACACGAGCTATAAGGCTCTGTCCGATTACTCATTCCCGGGCTACGCGCTAACCTGGCGCCCGGCACTGAACCGCACCCCGGATACGATGATGCCTGACGATAAGCACTGGTTCGATTTTGCCGCCGACCCGGCTAACTTTACATTGAGCCCAACGGCAGGCTTTGCCTTTAACGCCGAGAATGTCAAAACCGAATACGCCAAAATGACACCTTTCCACGATTCTGTATTCCTGCCGCTTTGCCAGGGCGTGCTGCCGGCGGACAAAGGCAAGGAGATGCTGGAAGATAAAATCATGGGGGTAGGCGGTCAAAAGGTCATCGATGAAATTCAAAGCCAAATTGATGCTGTTATATCTGCCAAATAACAAATCAGAGCAGAAAGAGGTATATAACTTATGCACGTTAAGCGCTGTGTACACAACCCTGTAATCCGAACCAAGGACGTTAAGCCCTCACGTCCCGATTTTAAAGTGCTGGGTGTTTTTAATGCGGGTGTTGCCACATATGAGGGAGAGACAATTTTATTGCTCCGCGTTGCAGAGGCGCCGATTTCAGACCGGATGGACGAAGTTCTCGTCCCACGTTTAAATGCAGCAGGAACTGAATTACTCGTGGAACGTTATGACAAATTAGATACGCGATACGATTTCTCGGATTCACGTGTTGTGGTCAAGGGCGGGAAGACGGTTATGCTGACCTCGCTATCTCATCTTCGTGTAGCGCGAAGCCAAGACGGGATTCATTTCGATATTGAGGAGCAGCCTGCTATGTTTCCCGAGAACTCTCTCGAAGCCTGGGGAATCGAGGATCCGCGGATTACCCGGATCGGGGATACGTACTACATTACCTACAGCTCCGTTTCAATTCGGGGTGTTGGCGCGGGTCTGGCAGAAACGAAGGATTTCCGCACATTCAGACGTCTCGGACTTATGCTGGCTCCCGAGAATAAGGACGTCATGCTATTTCCGGAGAAAATAAATGGACGTTACTACACTCTGCATCGTCCGGTACCGAATTCATTCGGCGAGCCCGAGATATGGATTGCCGAGTCGCCTGATCTAGAACACTGGGGCAACCATCGGTTTCTGATGGGCCTTAGTGAGCAAGGCTGGGATTCAGCCAGAATGGGAGGAGGCGCGGTTCCGATCCGAACGGAGCGCGGCTGGGTCATGCTGTATCACGGGGCGGATTCCAAGCATCGTTATTGCATGGGCGCCGTGTTGCTTGATCTTGAAGACCCTGCCAAAGTCGTTGCCCGGTCAACTCGCCCGATTCTGGAGCCGGAAGCAGAATATGAAGTGAATGGGTTTTTCGGCGGCGTAGTTTTCTCCTGCGGTGCACTCCTGATCGGGGATACCGTTCGTATATATTATGGTGCTGCCGATGAAGTAATGGCTTTTGCAGATATTCCATTGGACTTTATTTATAGCACATTACAATAATTTCACATCGTTGATTGAAGCCTCGCTGGATGCATAATGCGGGGCTTCATTTCTGAATGAAGCGATAGAGCAAGGTGAATGGAAGTATCCTATGATCTGGATCAATTTCCGAATATCACCATGGGGTATCCAGACGCCAGCTTCAGCCGAATAATACGGTCACCCGGGCCGAATTTGTGGTATTGCTGGCGAATGTGCTGAAGCTGGAGAGAAGCGGACTTCACAAGGCTTTACCGATGGAGGCGAAGATCGCCGGATGGGCGAGGGCAGCGGCGGAAGTGCTCCGCAAGCTTGGCATCATTAACGGACGGGATGCCGGCCAATTCGTTCCATATGGCACTGCGACCCCGGGTAGAAGGTGTAGTCATGCTGGTTCGGGTGATGGGGCTCAACGGTAGATAACAAGCGATAAACAATAGCGTCGATGCAAATTTGAATTGGCATCGACGCTATTGTTTATTAAGTTCTATTTTTCGCTTCTTTTATTAAGCATTCCATAGAATCAGACATAACAAGTGTTGAATCAGACCTTAAAATTTCCAAAATGTAGAATTAAAATAAAATTGCGCCAATTATTCTTACGGAATGTGAAGGGGTGATACAGTAATAAATAATAATTTGGAAAGCGCTATCATTTTGTCGGATTTATCGTAGTTTCCGGAGTGAGTGATTTGCAATATGACTCGGTTAGGAGGAAGGAACAAGATGCGAAATAGGTTTGTCGCTTGGTCGTTGATAGCGTCTATTATTTTCTCGGCCTTCTTTTCCAGTATCGGACTTCATATCGAAGCTTCTGCTGCAACAGGTCCGAACCTTGCGGCGGGCAAAAGCGTAACCTCCAGTGGTTATGCAGATGTATACGTGGCCAGTAACGCTGTGGATGAGAATCAAGGAACCTACTGGGAGAGTACGAATCATGCATTTCCGCAATGGATTCAGATTCCTCTTGGTGGTTCAGTGGATGTTGAAGAGGTCGTGCTTAAGCTTCCGGCTGGCTGGGAGACAAGAACACAAACCTTATCCATTCAAGGCAGCGCGAACGGGACGGATTTCTTCAATATCGTCAATTCAGCAGACTACACATTTAATCCCGCTACAGGCAATACGGTCACGATTGATTTTCCTTCAACAAATACGCAGTATGTGAGAGTTCATTTTACGGCAAATACAGGCTGGTCAGCGGCTCAATTGTCAGAGGTCGAGGTGTATGGTGCTTCTGCACCGACGGCCAAACCGATCCCGGGCAAGATTGAAGCCGAAGCCTGGGATGCCATGTCTGGCGTACAAACGGAGTCCACCTCCGATACTGGCGGCGGCTTGAATGTTGGCTGGATCAATACCGGAGATTGGATGGATTATTTCGTTAATGTGGCGGAGTCGGGAACCTATACGGTTGAGTATCGTATTGCCAGCAATACGAATGCGGGAGAAATTCAGCTGCGCTCCGGGCAGACGACACTGGCTACGACCTCGGTTCCGAATACGGGGGGTTGGCAAAATTGGCAGACCGTCACGGCAACGGTGCCCCTAACCCAAGGCTTGCAGACGCTGCGCGTATATGCCGGCGGACCTGATTTCAATTTGAACTGGATTAATTTCAAGCTAGGCGATACGGTCACGCAACCGTTAACGGCACCTGGCAATTTAGCCTATTCACAACCTGCGCCCGGAACGATATTGTTAACCTGGAATGCCACTACAGGAAGTACAGGTGTCCAGAGCTATGAAATATACGCAAACGATCAGCTTAGAGGTACAGTGAACGGTTCAACCCTTGCTTATACTGACAACCAGCCTTCCGGTGCCACTGTCACATATTATGTCATCGCTAAGGATGCTGCGGGCAATTCCTCACCGCGGAGCAATACCGTTACACGTGTCGGTGAAGGGGTTTCCGGCAGCAATCTGGCTCTGAATAAACCGATCACCGCCTCTTCAACAGTTCATACATTTATTGCGACCAATGCGAATGACGGGGACACGGATACCTATTGGGAAGGAGCGCCGAACTCTTATCCGAACCAATTAACCGCCAGTCTGGGCGCGAATGCCAATATTACCTCAATTGTACTGAAGCTGAATCCGTCCTCGGCATGGGGAACCCGGACACAGACGATCCAAGTGCTCGGGCGGGAGCAGAATGCTTCCGGCTTCGTCAACCTGGTCTCCGCAGCACCGTACACATTTAACCCGGCTACAGGCAATACGGTAACGATTCCGGTCACAGCAACCGCCGCAGATGTACGTCTTGTCTTCACAAGCAATACAGGCTCTTCGGCCGGGCAAGTAGCAGAATTGCAGATCCTGGGTACCCCGGCTCCAAGTCCGGATCTTACGGTCTCCAGTGTATCATGGAGCCCAGCTACCCCGAATGAGACCGCACCGATTACTTTAACAGCGCTCATCAAGAATATCGGGACAGCATCCTCTCCGGCAACTACGGTGAAGTTTTATCTTAATAACAATTTGGCCGGAACCGCTGCCGTCGGTGCCTTGGCGCAAGGGGCTTCCCAAAACGTATCTGTGAATATAGGTGCCAAGACTGCTGCTTCCTATACGGTTAGCGCCGTTGTTGATGAGAGCAACACGATTGTGGAGTGGGACAAGACGAACAACAGCTTGGTGAGCCCAACGCCTCTGGTTGTAAGCGAGGTTCCAAGCTCCGACCTTATTGCGACAGCGCTCTGGTCGCCGGGTAATCCCAGCGCCGGAGATACGGTAACCTTCTCTGTGAATTTGAAGAATCAGGGCAATATCGCCAGCTCTGGCGGTGCGCATGCCGTTACCCTTGTGCTGAAGGACAGCTCAGGGAATACCGTACGCTCTTTAAACGGGACATATAATGGCAGCCTATCCGCAGGAGGATCGGCTAATGTATCGCTGGGTACTTGGACCGCTGCCAACGGCAATTATGCTGTGACCGCTACGGTTGCCGCAGATGCCAATGAGATTCCGGCAAAGCAGGATAATAATTCCAGTTCCAGCGGGATGTATATTGGACGCGGCGCGAATATGCCGTTTACCATCATCGAGGCGGAATCGCCTGCGAACAAGACGAACGGGACGATTCTCGCTCCAAACTTCAAGCCTGGCGATTATGCAGGTGAAGCTTCAGGACGTTCGGCGGTCTACCTCGATAATACGGGGAAATATGTAGAGTTCACATTAACCTCATCGGCTAACGCATTTGTGCTTCGGAGTTCCGTGGCCGAAAATACGACAGGAACCGTTAGTATTTATGCGAATGACGTGAAGAAAGGCACCTTTACGGTAACTTCCAAGTACTCTCATGTGTATGCGACTCCAAGCACGCTGGGGCAATTGGGATATGACAATCAACCAGGGTCAGGGCTGACAGCCTACTGGCTCTATGAGGATTCCCAGCTGCTGCTGAATGAAGTGTTCCCGGCCGGAACGAAGATCAAGATCCAGAAGGATAGCGGGGACGTACCATGGATTTATGTCGATCTATTGGAGACGGAAAATGTCGCACCGCCGGCTTCCAATCCTGATCCTGGCAAATATGTCGAAGTGTCTGCCAGCAAGTCCATTGAGCAGGCTTTGAATGAATTCAGACAGGATCAGACGAAGAAGGGAATCTTCATTCCTGCAGGCGAATGGACAATTAATAGCAAGATATTCCTGTATGGAAGAGCGACGGAGATTATTGGCGCAGGTCCTTGGCATACGAAGCTGGTAGCTCCGAAAAATCAGACCAATACCGATGTCGGCTTTAATATTAGCTCTACGGCGGACGGATCTACGATCCGCGATTTATCCGCCTGGGGGAACTACGTCTACAGAGTGGACGGCCCCGGCAAATTTATAGACGGCAACGGAATGAAGAATGTGACCCTTCAGAATCTTTGGGTTGAGCACTTTATCTGTCTGTATTGGGGAGTTAACTCTTCCAACAACACCTTTAAGGACAATCGGATCAAAAATATGTTCGCAGACGGGATCAACATGACGAACGGTTCCTCCTATAATGTGATCGACAACAACTATGCCCGGGGAACTGGCGACGATTCCTTCGCCTTATTCAGTGCGATTGATGCGGGAGGTTCTTATAATGTCGGCAACAAGTATACCAACCTGACGGCAACCTGCGTCCGGCGCGCAGCGGCATTTGCGGTATACGGCGGTTCCGATAACCTGTTCCAGAACCTCTATGGCGCGGATACGCTGACTTACCCGGGAATTACGATCAGCAGCTTGAGCTTTGGGTACAACACCTTAGGCTTTGGGGACAAGGATACGGTGATTGACGGAGTAACCTTGGATAGAACAGGCGGAGATTTCTGGACCAGTGCAGGTGCAGACGACAAGATTAACGAATACCAGAACTTCGGGGCGATTTGGTTGTTTGGAGCAGACAGAGCCTTCAAGAACATTCTGGTTAAGAACGTTGATATTAATAACCCGGTATACTTCGGGCTGATGTTCCAGACGAAATCGCCGGAGAATCTGGCGATGCAAAATGTCCGCATTGAGAATGTCAATATCAACAATCCGAGCCGTTACGGTATCAAGCTTGTGGTTAGTGCGGAGCAAGGGCAAGGTCCGGTCGTTGGCCAAGCCAGCTTCACGAATGTGAAAGTAAATAACCCGGGCGTTCGCGCGATTTATGGCGAAGACAAGAGTCCGAACTTTACGGTGAACAGAGTATCAGGCAATAATTGGTGATTGTTGCCGCACGGCTAATATCCGGGGGGAGGAGCCGGGAGCGGTTCAGTAGCGGTTTGGTTCGGGTGGAGGTAATTACATTAAAGGATGACCTCATAGAAAACCAGGTGCAGCGCCAATTTTGGCGCTGCACCTGGTTTTTAGGCTTAATAGATTGATATATCATGCTAGCGGTCCAATTTTTGCAATTCCTTGACCATAAATACAGTAGTCTTGTTCCTGCCGTTCTCTTTGGAATCATATAGTGCTTCATCCGCCCGCATCACCAGCTCTTCGGCGGTTTGGCCGTGGGCCGGAAACGATGAGATGCCTGCAGAGACCGTAATCGGTTGGCCGGTCGGACTGATCGTTGAGGCAAGCTGCGCGCGCAGCCGATCTGCCAGGGCTTTGGCTCTGTCCAGCTCTCCATGCCTGACTAAAATGCCAAACTCCTCGCCGCCATAACGGAAAGCTATATCTTCGTTGGAGAGAAGCTGTTGCATCAGCTGCGCCAAATAGCGAAGCACAGCATCGCCGACGACATGCCCGTAGGTATCATTCACCTGTTTGAAATGGTCGATATCGAACAGAATCAGAATAAAAGAAGGCTTGCTCTCGATCCATTCAGCGATCAGGCTGTCGAAACCTCTGCGGTTGACAAGACCGGTCAACCCGTCGATGTTCACTTTATGTCTTAAATTTGTCAGATCCCGATTCATGCTCTGCAATGCAATTTTGACGCTTCGCGACAATAAACTAACCTCATAGTAGTAAGAGTGAATGTCCGGCACGTTTGGGGCAGACACGGGGTTCAGCATAGCTTCGTCCGAGAATTGTGCCAATGTATTGAGCGGCTTGGCGATCCGGCTTGCGATCCACCAGGCCAGAACCAGAATCAACAACAGGAACGGCATGGCATGTAACAGCATTCTCTGAACCAGCTGCCGCAGCGGTTGATTGATCACCTCGTAAGGAGTCTGCGATACGATTCCCCAGGAACTTTTGGGCTCGTATGCATAGCCTACTAAGAAGATTTTGCCTGGAGTATTGGTGATCTTCCGGGAACCGCTTTGCCCCGAGATAACCGTCTCTACGGCTTCATTCTTAATATGCTGTCCTACCCGCGCTTGCTCCGAATGAAAGATCAGATCTCCATTTTTATCTACAACATACACATAAGAGCCGTCGCCGAAAAAATGCTTCCTGAGCATCGTACTCAGCACATTATCTTCCTCCAGATAAATCGTTCCCCCGACAAACCCTTTATAGTTTCCTTCATGATCTACGATGGGTGCTGATACCAGGATGATTAGCCGATCTGTATTCGTCGTACGGTAGGGCTCGGAGATGAAGGAGTTTTTCAAAATTACTGCTTCTTTACTCTGCTTGGAGTTCAGCTTATCTCCAATAGATATTCCAATATCCTGAGGGCTATAAGCCTGCACGACCCGATCAGCATCCGCAATGACGATAGAGTTGAAATATTCGCGGTTCGCTTGATAGAGATCATCAATCATTTGAGGATTGAGTTCATTCCCCCGTACGGATATGGAGGCGATCGCTGCAATATTCTCTTGCATTGTTGTTAATAGCTCATTTGTGTTAAAAGCCAGCTTTTTGGAATAGGATTCATTCTTATTCAAATAATTGTCGATCAAGGAGGTACGGTTAACCTGTAAAGCAGATGTAATGCTAGTCAGCATCGTGAGCAAAATAGCCGCAATAACCAGTAGTGAAATGGTGAACCGAAGGGTAATTCCTCTTTTGATAATGGATTTCAATGCCTCATCCCGCCTGCTTAAATTATGATGTAATGGACAATCCTGCCCTGAGTTATAACACATTATATAACAGAGCGTATGCCAGGAATATAGCTAAGGCAGATTCATGTTAATATGGAAGCAGATTCCGAAATGAAGGAGGACCTATGCATGAGAAAGTGGTTCGTCAAAAAGGAGGACAAGCTAGTCCAGAAATGTTCCCGATGCAAGCAGGAGAAAAAGCTGATATTTTATGCAAACAACTTTGGGGTGGTCAGAGGCTTGTGCCAATCATGCAGAAAAGAGGTCGGCGATAAGGAAGAGTTATTTCCAATATAAGGAGACATTCGTTTCCTGCGTTAAAACGGAGAAGCATCCATTTGATTCCAGTAAATCGGTAGAATATAATAGATGAACGGGCAGATGTCCGTCAAATACTAACGAAGAGGTACAGAATGATGATTAGAAAAATGGAACAAAAAGACAGGGAAGCTTTTGTGGAAATGTCCAATGAGTTCTATCACTCAGATGCGGTTCTACACAGCATTCCCGAGAGCTTCATTCGAAAGACCTTCGATGAGTTAATGGCCGGCAGTCCTTATATCGACGGCTATATCTTTGAATGCGATGACGAGGCGGCGGGATATTCCCTGCTCTCGATAACTTATTCGAACGAAGCCGGGGGCCTGGTGGTTTGGGTAGAGGAAATTTATATTCTTCCGAAATTCCAGGGCAGAGGCATCGGTAAGGAATATATGGACTTTATCGAAGAAGCTTATAAAGGAAAGGCAGCCCGAATCCGCCTTGAGGTGGAGGAAGCGAACGAACGCGCAATCAACATCTATAAGAACAAAGGATATAAACAGCTTGACTACGTTCAAATGTACAAAGGAAAATAATACGGTTTAAGACGTTGATCTTACTTGCGTCTATTGGAAACAGGGATTATCTCAAAGCGCCTCCTATTGGGTGCGGGATGATCCCTGTCTTGTTGTAAATTCTGTTGACTTACACGCCTCAGGGAACAATAATAGGCTTAAGCAACAATATGTATTATCATTTTTGCACACGTTAACATTGTTAAGGAGGAAGCAATCTTGAAGATGACATTCCGGTGGTATGGGCAAGGCAATGACTCGGTGACGCTGGATCAGGTACGGCAAATCCCGGGTGTAGAAGGTATCGTATGGTCGCTGCATGATTTAGCTGCTGGAGAAGAATGGCCGATGGAACGCATCATGGCTGAGAAAGCTTATATTGAGAAGCATGGCTTTCACATCGATGTCGTAGAGAGTGTGAATGTACATGAGGATATCAAGCTTGGACGTCCGTCCCGCGACAAATATATAGAGAATTATAAGCGCACGATTGAGAAGCTCGGACAGGCCGGCGTTAAAGTAATCTGCTACAATTTTATGCCGGTCTTTGACTGGACGCGTACGGATATGTTCAAGGAATTGGAGGATGGCTCTACGGCGCTGTTCTTTGAGAAAGCGATTGTAGACGACATCGACCCGTTCGAACTTGTGCGCAGAATGGAGAGCTACACTTCGGAAATAACGATGCCAGGCTGGGAGCCGGAGCGCCTGCAGCATCTAGGCGAGCTGTTTGAAGCCTACAAGCAAGTGTCGGAAGAGGATCTGTGGGCGAACCTGCAGTATTTCCTACAGGAGATTGTCCCGGTGGCCGAAGCCAGTGGCATTAAAATGGCAATTCATCCCGATGATCCTCCATACTCAATCTTTGGCTTGCCACGTATTATTACGAATAAAGAGAATATCGGCCGTCTGCTGAAGCTCGTCGACAGTCCTTCCAATGGCTTGACGATGTGTACGGGTTCCCTGGGCTCAAGCCGTGATAATGATGTCGCTGATATTATCCGTACCTATGCAGACCGCATTCCTTTTGCTCATATTCGCAATGTTCGTGTGTACGATAATGGAGACTTCATCGAGACCTCGCATCGGGCCAAGGACGGCTCCGTGGACATTACGGATGTCGTTAAGGCGTATCATGAGAACGGATTCACCGGTTATGCCCGTCCTGATCATGGCCGTCATTTATGGGGAGAGAAGTGCCGCCCAGGGTATGGGCTGTATGATCGCGCGCTAGGCATTATGTACTTATGGGGAGTGTGGGATTCCCTGGAACGAGAGAAGAATCGGTAGGTCAAATTTCCCGTCTCCCGACAGAAACAGATCGAAAGCTTCAATCAGGATAGATGTCGGGAGTCATTTATTGGTATATATTTTAATTTAATTCCTTTTAATTGCAAAATTTCTTATTATTAAGGGTTATTTTCGGGCTATTTTAAAATAAATCGTGGATCATTCTTATATGAACCTTCATATTGAATTGATAATATAAAAACACAGCAAGAAATTATTGATTCAAAACAGGAGGGGTTTAAGGATGTTTAAATGGAAGCGTTTCCTGACAGTTTTGGCAGCTACAACTCTGCTGGGATCGCTGGTTGCCTGTGGTGGCGGAGGAGAAGCAAAGAACAACACGCCATCAGACAAAGCTGGCAATTCGACAGCGGCGGCAGGGGATCAGCAAGTAAAACTTCGCATTATGTGGTGGGGCTCACAACCACGTCATGAAGCGACATTGGCAGCATTAGAACTATACACCAAGAATCATCCTAACATTACATTTGAACCTGAATATTCCGGTATGGACGGTTACTTGGATAAGCTGTCTACACAGGCAGCGGCCAAGAACGCACCGGATGTCGTTCAATTGGATCCAGGCTGGACTCCGGACTGGGCGGCACGCAACCAGCTTGTCGAGCTGACCTCGGAAGTTGATGTAAGCAAGATTGATCCGAAGTTGCTGGCCGGTGGACAATCCGATGGCAAACAATATGCGGTTCCCCTCGGATCGGTAGCTTATGGAATGATCTATGATAAAGCCGCGATGGATAAGCTGGGCATCAGCAATCCTCAGAACGGCTGGACTTGGGACGACTTCTTCGCTTTGGCTAAGGACTCCAAGTCTAAGCTTCCAAGCGGTCAATACTTCACCAAGGACTTTGCAGGCGATTACTTTGCTTACTCTGCATTCCAGTACAGCAAAGGCAAAGGCCAGGTTATAACAGATGACGGCAAATTCAACATTGATCAGGATACTTTCCTGGAGTGGACAAGAAAGTTCGAAGAGCTGCGCAAGGAAGGGATCGTGCCTCCAGCGGATGTGAACTCTTCAGACAAAGAATTTGACCCGCAAATGGACCTGATGGCCGCAGGCAAAATCCTGCTTCGTCTGAGCTTCTCCAATAACTACGGTTCTTGGGACAGCTTGCATCCAGCAGCCTACGCCTTGGTGACGATGCCTCGTTCGGAAGAAGCTGGCGGTTGGCTGAAGCCATCCATGTATTTGGCTGTAACGGAAGGCACTAAGCATGAAGCGGAAGCAAAGGAATTCGTTAACTGGTTCCTGAATGATCCAGAAGCAGCAAAAATTCTGGGTACGCAGCGTGGATTGCCTGCGAACAAAGACAATGCGAACGCGCTTGAAGCTGGCATGAGCGATGTCGATAAAGTAGGTCTGGAATTGTTGCGTGCAACTGAGCCAGACGGACAAACCTGGTCTGCGGGTGCTGGTGGCTGGACGAACTTCATCGATAAAGACTGGCTGCTTGTCCGCGATCAGCTCAGCTTCAACAAGATTACTCCAGAGCAAGCTTTTGACCAATTGAAGGAAGCTTCTAAGGCATATGAAAAATAATATAGAGCTGAAGCCCGGGACGATTCGTCCCGGGTCTTAGCATTAGGAGGACTACCTTATGAATACACCTGCATTTCCACATCCAGGGGACGGCTATCAGGCCTGGCTCGGGTATCGCAGAATACCATCCGGTAATTTGCGCGAGCAGTACTTGCCATATAATCGCATCATGATAGAGGAACATGCGGAGCGTGACGTGATCATCCAGGCTGCCATCGCTGAGTTGACCGGGGGTCTTGAAGGGATGCTTGGTCAAGCACCTGCAGTATTAAGCAGCCAAGAACCATCTCCAGGTATTGCGCTTGGGATCTTGGGCAGCAGTGCTGTGATTGATGGAGCATTTCAGGAAGGAACCTCCTTGAGGGTTGGCGAGGAAGGTTATGTCATTCGAACAGACAACTTGACTGGCTGCATCACGATCGGCGCGGTATCCTCCGTCGGTATTCTATACGGAGTCTTCCATCTGTTGCGACTGCTTGGCACGGGCACTCCTCTTGCCGGTCTGGACATTCTGGAGAATCCGGTTAATCAATTGCGAATGGTCAATCAATGGGATAATATCGACGGCAGCATCGAGCGTGGCTACGCCGGCAAATCGATCTTCTATGCAGACAACAAGATTACGAGCGACTTGGAGCGCATCCGTGATTATGCGAGGCTGCTGGCATCTTCCGGAATAAATGCAATCTCCATTAATAACGTGAATGTTCATAAATATGAGACGATGCTGGTTACACCGGAATATCTGCCTGATGTAGCTGGAGTGGCTGATATTTTCCGCGCCTATGGCATCAAGCTGTTCCTAAGTGTGAACTATGCCAGCCCGTTGGAGATTGGCGGACTTGCTACTGCCGATCCGCTTGAGCCTGCTGTCCGCGATTGGTGGCGCAAGGCGGCAGCTGATGTATATGCAGCGATTCCGGATTTCGGTGGCTTCCTGGTGAAGGCTGACTCGGAGAACCGTCCGGGACCGTTCACATACGGTCGTAATCATGCTGAAGGAGCGAATATGCTTGCCGAAGCGCTTGAACCCTATGGCGGCATTGTGATCTGGCGCTGCTTCGTCTATAACTGCAAGCAGGACTGGCGCGACCGGAAGACGGATCGGGCGCGGGCCGCTTACGATCATTTCAAGCCGCTGGATGGGCAGTTCAAAGAGAATGTCATTCTGCAAGTGAAGAATGGTCCGATTGATTTTCAGGTGCGCGAGCCTGTATCCCCACTGATTGGGGCAATGCCTGCGACGAACCAGGTAATTGAATTCCAGATCACGCAGGAATACACAGGCCAGCAGCGTCACGTATGTTATTTGGTTCCGCAGTGGAAAGAAGTGCTTGAATTCGACACCCATATCAAAGGCGAGGGCTCGGCCGTGAAGCGCATCGTTGACGGCAGCCTGCATGGCAGCCGTTACAGCGGTTTTGCCGCGGTATCGAATATCGGTAATGATGCCAACTGGACCGGTCATCTGCTGGCGCAGGCGAACCTGTACGGATACGGCCGCCTGGCCTGGAACCCGGAGCTGTCCTCAGAGCAAATCGCGGAGGAATGGATTCGTATGACCTTCGGCGGAGAGGCTGGCCTAGTTGACGTTATCCTGCGGTTATTGATGGATTCCTGGGGCATTTACGAGGCATATACCGCTCCGCTTGGCGTAGGCTTTATGGTAAGTCCAAATCATCATTACGGCCCGGACGTCGAGGGGTATGAGTATTCGATGTGGGGAACCTATCATTTTGCGGATTGGCAAGGGGTCGGTGTAGACCGGACTCAAGCGACGGGTACGGGATATACCACGCAATATGTGGGGGGAAACTTCGAGGTCTATGAGTCGCTGGACACTTGTCCTGACCATCTGCTGCTCTTCTTCCATCACGTGCCTTATACGCATGTGCTGCACTCCGGCAAGACTGTCATTCAGCATATCTATGATACCCACTTTGAAGGCGCGGAGCGAGCTGCCGAGCTTACGGACAGATGGGCGCAGCTTGCGGATCATATGGACAAAGGGCTGTATCAGCAGGTGGCGGAGCGTCTGGCTGAGCAAGCCGAGCACGCCAAAGAGTGGCGCGACCGGATTAATACGTATTTCTATCGCAGATGCGGTATTGCTGATGAGCAAGGTAGAGAGATTTATTAATTTTGCATGGTTTCCAATAAGAAGGAGAGGCGGAATGCTTCTTCTTTTTTTCGTTATATTTTGAAAGATTTCGAGGATTCCTCTCCTTTAGTCCCCATTGGGCCGCCTATATACTTAATATATAAACTGACTACAAGAGGTGAGCACATATGAAAAGTTCTACGGCCGTCTCCGCGACTGCGGTCAAGACTCCTAAGAAACGCCGTCCTTTTCTAAGCAGATGGAACGCCCCCATCGCAGGCTATTTATTCATTTCGCCTTGGCTGATCGGCTTCTTCTGTCTTACGGCATATCCGTTATTTCTATCCTTGTATTATTCCTTTACAGACTATACCTTAATGGAACCTATCAACTGGATTGGGCTTAAGAATTACGATCAAATTTTCACTGCCGATGCCAAATTCGTACAATCCGTTAAAGTCACTTTTATGTATGTGCTGGCTTCCGTTCCGCTTAAGCTGATCTTCGCCTTATTGGTGGCGATGGTGCTTAACCGGGCGATCAAGGGGATTACCTTCTACCGTACAGCGATTTATTTCCCTTCGCTGATCGGCGGCAGTATCGCGGTTTCGCTCTTGTGGCGGAATATCTTCGGCGTAGACGGTGTGTTCAATAAGATTATCGCCGTATTCGGTATTGCGGGGAAGGGCTGGATCACGAACCCCGATACGGCGCTCGGAACGCTGGTCCTGCTGAGCGTATGGCAGTTCGGTTCGACGATGGTTATTTTCCTGGCGGGGCTGAAGCAGATTCCATCCGACCTGTATGAGGCCTCCGGAGTGGATGGCGCGAACAAGTTCGTACAATTTTTCAAGATTACGTTGCCGATGCTCTCGCCTATTATGTATTTCAACCTGATCATGGCGGTCATTAACTCGTTCCAAATGTTTACCTCCGCGTTCGTTATTACGAATGGAGGACCGATGAACTCGACATATGTCTATGCTCTCTACTTATATGAACGTGCATTTAGCCGTTATCAATTAGGCTACTCTTCTGCTCTGGCCTGGATCATGCTTATTATGATCGTCGCGGCTACGCTTATTATCGCAGGTACTTCGAAATACTGGGTATTCTACGAAGAAACAGGAGGGAAGAAGAGAAAATGACCAAACAATGGAAAGCAACCTCCCGTCATATTTTTATGATCCTGTTCAGCTTATTGATGGTATACCCAGTCCTCTGGTGGATTGGGGCAGCATTAAAAGACAACACAGAGATGAGCTCTCCCAATATATTTCCGTCCGTGCCTCAGTGGAGCAACTTCACAAAAGGCTGGAATTCAGTGCCGGGTCATTCCTTTACCGATTTCTATCTCAACACCTTCGGGCTTGAAATTGCCGTGTTAATCGTTACGTTGCTCTCTTGTACGCTTGTGGCATTCGGATTCGGCAGATTGGATTTTCCACTTAAAAATTTCTGGTTTTCTCTGCTGATGTTGACGATTATGATGCCTGGACAAGTACTGATTATCCCGCAATATGCTTTGTTCCATAAATTGGGCTGGGTAAATACGTACCTTCCGTTCATCGTACCTCACCTGCTGGCAACGGGTGCCGGCGGAACCTTCTTCGTCTTCCTGCTGATCCAGTTCGTACGGGGGATTCCGAGAGAGCTGGATGAATCGGCCAAAATCGACGGCTGCAGCTGGTTTGGCATCTACTGGCGAATCGTTATGCCGTTGACGAAGCCGGCGATCGTAACTGTGATGATCTTCTGCTTCCTGTGGAACTGGGATGACTTCCTGGGGCATTTGCTCTATATTAACTCGGTTGATAAATATACAGTAGGTCTGGCTTTGCGGATGATTAACGATTCCCAATCCGCTCAGGAATGGGGACAATTGCTGGCTATGTCGTTAGTCTCTATCGTACCTGCTACACTCGTGTTCATGTTCCTGCAAAAACACTTTGTAGAAGGTATTGCTACGACTGGCATTAAAGGATAAAATGAAGGGCAACATCCCTATGCTTATATGCGGTAAAGCGATGAACTGTTTTGTTCGCGGCTTTACCGCTCTTTCTCATTTCGCGATTGGAGGAAGCAGACTAGCATGACTAACCCTTTCAAAAAATTCAGGATCGACCGGCTTTTCTTCTATCTGTTCTCGGGTGTGATCGTGATCGTCATCGCTTTGATTGCCTGGACAAGCTATAGCATCTCATCGAAAGCGCTGGTGCGGACTACCTCACATTATCAGCAGCAGCTGCTGGATGAGCTGAACAATGAGATTACGACGCGGCTTCTGATGATCGAGCAAGTCTCACTATCGACCTCCCGCGACTATGAGTTGATTACTTTTCTGATGAACAAAAAAGATGAGTATGATCGCTACCGCAGATATGTTGGCGTAGAGAATGCACTGGCTAATTTGACCTACTCGATCCCTTTAATACAGGGAATTGATCTCTATATGAACCGCCCTTTTCAAGGGGAAACGAAGTACTACATTCAATTTCGGGATATTAACGATTTGAATAGGCAGGAATGGTCCCATGTATTGGATAAAAATGATTTCGCCTGGAGTAGTGAACATGAAGTGACCAGCTTTCAGGGGGAAGTTCCCGTGCTTAGCTTCGCCCGGAAAATTATGTACGATGATAACTTTCTGGGTGTTCTTGTCATTCATATCAAAGCCGAGGAGATTCGATCTCTGTTATCAGGGAATACAGCCGGTTCGAACCGGATGATGACCAACATGGCAGGCGAGCAGATTGTTAAGATCGGCCATGTACTAAATCAGAACGAACTATCTAAATGGATTGATCTGAAGGATCAGCAGTCCGGTTATGTCCATATTCGCGGCAATTCGAATGTGGGCGATTCTCTGCTCGTATATTCGAAGCTGGATAATTCCAACTGGACTCTAATCGAGATGACGTCCTGGAACCAGATTACACAGGACAGCTTCAGATTGGCCGAGGTGATTGCGCTGATCGGTATTGCTGCCATCCTGATCGTCCTGCTGCTGACACACTATATTAGCAAACAGTTCACGAAGCCGATCAAAGAATTGGTGGCGGCAATGAGAATGTATTCAGTAGAGGGCAACAATGTGGAGCTGTCTGCGGACTATGAGAATGAATTCGGTTATCTGTTCTCAGGTTACCGTAAGCAAAATGAACGGATCGAGGAGCTGTATCAGTCTGTGCAGCTTCGTTATGAGCAGCAGCGCAAGGCAGAGATAGAAGCGCTGCAGGCTAATATTAACCCTCATTTTCTCTATAATATGCTGGATCAGTTAAACTGGATGGCGATCGAAGCCGGACAGGATGAGCTCAGTCGGATTCTGGAGCTGATGGGACGCATGTTCCGGATCGGCTTGTCCAATGGGGATACTTTCATTACAATTGGCGATGAACTGGAGCATATCAAGAGTTACCTGGAGATCCAGCAATTGCGCTGGGGCGGGGGCTTGCAATACGCGATAGATGCGCCGGCCGAGCTTCGGCCCTTCTTCATCCCCAAGCTAACACTACAGCCCTTTGTAGAAAATTCGATTGTTCATGGCTTTAATAAAAGGCTGCATGGCTATGTCCATATCAAGCTGGCAGCCTATGAAGATTCGCTATTCATTATCATCGATGATGATGGCAGCGGCTTAACGCGAGCGGTCGATGAACAGCAGAAGCGCCGCACCGGAGGTTACGGCATTCGCAATGTCAGAGAACGGATCGCGGGCTATTTTGGCGAGGAATACGGAATTACTCTCAGTGAACGGCAAGAGGGCGGGACCCGAGTCGAGATTCTCCTCCCTCTATTAACGAAGCCGCCGGCTTAGAGAGAAGATCATTTCAACGCTGAATTCAAGGAATGCTGTTGATTAAGCCAGCTGTTGATTTAAGCCCCTTGCTGCTTCATGTTAGTTCAGAATTGATACCTTATCGGCGAAAGCTGATGAAATTCTGTATTGTAAGAAAACCTATTTGTGGATCGCGGCCGCTCTCTTTGGATGACTGCGATCGGTATTCCTATCAAAGGGATTTGTTAAGCAATCTCTCATATACTTCGGTGTATTTTTAAATAAATCGTGCATCTCTCTTATACCCATGGGAGATGCCGATAAGTATTATAGAAATTGAAAGCGGTTTATTTACCGTTTACCTTGTTATAAATCTTTCAGTCCAGAACTGAATTATATAGCGGACTTTATATCCCTGATACATGAATCTTGGTATAGCTTAAGGAGGTAAGTATCGTGCGGAAGATCGCCATTATTGATGATGAACGCCAGGTACTGCAAGGGATGAAGCGGGTCATCCCCTGGGGGGAACTGAATGCGGAGTGGGCCGGGGAAGCGCTGAACGGACAGGACGGACTAGAGATGATTCGGGAGACACAGCCGGATATTGTCATAACGGATATCTATATGCCGGTGATGGGTGGGCTGGATATGATCGAGCATTTAAGAAAGGATGGTTTCGGCGGGAAAATTATTATCCTGAGCGGATACTCCGACTTTGAGCATGCGAGACAGGCGCTGCGCTACAATGTTAGCGATTATGTGTCAAAGCCGATCAGTGTTCCCACATTAAAGAGCGTCTTATATAAAGTTATTCAAGAGCTTGTTGAAGAGGAAGAGAAGGCTAACATCCAGGTGGAGCTTAAACATAAGCTGATGATGTATGAGCCTTTTATCGAGAAGGAATGGGTAAGATCTGCCGCTGTAGGTACGCTTAACCGTTACTATCAAGATGGCGCCCATCTGCCGGAGGCTTATCAGTATTGGGCCGATTGCAGCCATGTGGCGATGGGGATCGATCTGGTTCGTGACGGCCGGGCGAACGAGCTATCTGTATCCGATTGGAATTTGTTCCGCTTCGCCATCAGCAATATTGTCTGCGAAGTCGCGCGAAAGGTGTTTCCTGTTATCGAGTATACAGAGCTCCATAGTACAAGGGCCGTGTTGATTATCCATCCCGAGCGCGGCCGCTCCTGCGCGCAGTTGGAGGAGGCGCTGAGGGAGCTTGGCATCAAGCTGATCGATAACGTCAAGAGCTACTTAAGGCTGGCTATTTGTGTCGGGATCGGAAAGGTGCGCGAGGATTGGACGAAGCTGCCGGAATCGACAGAGGAGGCTTTTCGAGCGATCGATCGCCGAGAACAGAGGATGGTTCCTTCCTACGATTTATATAATTATAAGGGACAGATGAGAGACGATTCGGAGCAGGTTGCATTGTTCCCGGTTAAATTCTCCTTCAAGCTGGCCAGCGCTATGAAGACGGCTCAGGAGGCCGAGGCGCAGCAGATCGTTGCCGAGTATATCGAGGAGCTTGGGAAGCAGGATGGAATCTCCAAAGATTATGTACAAATGTTAGGCAGCGAGTTATGGGGCATCATGACCTATTGCTTGTATGAGGCAGGTATTTTCCTCGACGATCTATTTACAAATGACCAGATTGCCAAAGAACTGCTAACGTTATACCAGCCTGAGCAGCTGGCGGAATGGCTGTCAGCAAAAATCTCGCTGATATGCAACAGCAGGCAGATGAAAGGGAGCAGCAAGCACAGACAGGTTGTCGATTTTATGACCCAGTATATTCATGAGCATTATGCCGAAGATTTGACGCTTGCTGATTTGTCAGACAAGGTGTATATTTCCCGAAACCATTTATCAATCATCTTCAAAAATATTACCGGTGAGACCTTCAATAACTATTTAACCCGGGTACGGATGGAGAAGGCGCGTGAGCTATTGCTGGAGCGGAATCTGCTGGTCTATGAGGTAGCGGAGCAGGTTGGCTATAAGAATGTTCCTTACTTCAGCACGTTATTCAAGAAGGTTACGGGAATGAATCCGACAGAGCTTATCAAATAAAAAGATTGAAACCATAAATTTCATAGGGAATTCAAGAGAAGTCCATTCAAATGAGTTCAAGAAGTTCAAGGTTCAGTGAGGAAGCTAATGCCTTCGAGGTGCGTTTTTTCAAAGCTCCTCAGTTGGATGAAGCCGGAACTTATTGTAAGGGGGGAGCTTATGATTCGCGTTGCAATAATAGGTACAGGCTCTATTTCCAGAGCTCATCTTCAGGCCTATGCCCTGTTTCCGCAGCGTTGTGAAGTGGTCGCGCTTGCAAACAGACATGTGGAAAGAGCAAACCGACTGAAGGAAGAATTCCTGCTCGATTGCACAGTTACTGAGGACTATCATGAGCTGCTTCACAATAAGGATATAGACTTAATCTCGATCTGTACACCTCCCCATACGCATGCGAAGATCGCAGCCGATTGTTTGCTTGCGGGTAAGCATGTTCTGGTGGAGAAGCCCATGGCGATGTCTCTGGAAGAATGCGATCGCATGCTGGAAGCCGCCGACAAAGCAGGGCGCATCCTGTCTGTCATTGGGCAAAGCCGCTTCGATGATTCGATCATGAAGCTTAAACATATACTGGATTCCGGTCTGGCAGGCCGTATCCTGCATGCCCAAGTAGAGGCGCACTGGTGGAGAGGCTCCAGCTACTATGATATGTGGTGGAGAGGAACCTGGGAGCAGGAAGGGGGCGGCTGCACGCTGAATCATGGCGTCCATCATATCGATCTGCTGCAATGGATGATGGGGATGCCGCAGTCGATACAGGCTGTAATCAGCAATGCCGCGCATAGCAACTCGGAGGTGGAGGATCTCTCGATTGCTATTTTCAGTTATGAGCAAGGCGGACTGGCTCAGGTCACAAGTTCAGTCGTTCATCATGGCGAGGAAAGGCAGATTGTCCTTCAAGGCGAGCATGCAAGTATCTCAACCCCGTGGAAGGTGGTTGCCTCCGCTTCACGACCGGACGGATTTCCGGAGCGAAATGAGGCGCTTCAGCAGAAGATCGAGCAATTTGGAAGCGGCTATGAGCCGTTGAAGTACAGCGGTCATGCCGGACAGATCAATGATATCCTGCTTGCCATTGAGCATGATTCGCTTAAGGTGCTGATCGATGGCCGTGAGGGCCGGAAAGTGATTGAACTGATTACCGCGATCTATGAAGCGGCGACGATGCGCAGGTCGGTTAACCTGCCTTTGAGTACAGATAGCCTATTTTATACACGGGAAGGTCTGCTGGCGAACGCACCGCGCTTTCACAAGAAGGAGATTTCAGCCCTCTCCCGTGAGGAAGAATAATAGCAGAGATAAGCAGGAGCTTATGTCAGGAGGGGAACTATGAAACCGGTGAAATTCAGTATTATCGGCGGAGCCGGCTTCCGCGCGCAGTATTATCTCAGAATTGCTCAGGCAATGCCCGAGCGGTTCCAGGTTAGCGGTATGGTCGTCAGGAATGAGGCTAAAGCGCTGGAAATGGAAAAGAAATGGGGCGTATCAACCTATCGGACATTGGATCAGATGCAGCAAAGCGAAAGCCCGGATTTTATCGTCGTCTCCGTAAGCGGCAATGAAGGTCTGAATTATCTGTGCAGGCTGGCAGAGGAAGGGATACCGGTATTGGCAGAGACACCGCCTGGCCCCGATCTGGAAGGACTGGAACAATTGCATGATCAGCTGCTTGCTACTCGTGCCCGTATTCAGGTGGCTGAGCAATATCAGTTCCATCCGATTCAGGAAGCACGCCTGGCCCTGATTCAGTCGGGGAGATTAGGCCGAATTACAGAGGCAACGGTATCGGTATCTCATCTGTATCACGGCGTAAGTCTTATCCGTAAAATGTTGGGGATCTCATTCGAAAATGTAAAAATTCGAGGAATGCAATTCGAATCGCAGTGGGTTGGCGGGCCAACTCGGGAGGGGAGCCCGACAGAGGATCGAATGATTCCACTGCAAAGAGATTTGGCCTGGCTCGATTTTGGAGATCGCCTTGGAATATATGATTTTACGAAGGATCAGCACCGTTCCTGGACGCGTTCGAACCATTTGTCTGTCAGAGGGGAGCGCGGAGAAATCTTCGACGGTCGCGTTCTGATCCAACAGGAATCGACGATACCGCTCCAATTGGAGCTGAAACGGATCAACAAGGGGGAGCTGGAGAATCAGGAGGGCTACTTCCTGCAAGGGATTTTGTGCGGGGAGAAATGGCTGTACGAAAATCCCTATGCCCCGGCCAGATTATATGATGACGAGATCGCTATTGCCCACTGCTTACAGAAGATGGGGGATTATGTTGCCGGCGGACCGGAGTTCTACAGTGTGGCCGAGGCGTCGCAGGATCATTATCTCGGCATGATGATCGAGAAGGCGATATTATCAGGTGAGGTTGTCGAGACCCGGCATCAGCGCTGGTCCAGATGATGGATAAGATAAGTAGAGAAACGATGGACCCGACCTAGACAGGTATTCCGATAATTGGGCGAAGTATACAGAGATAGATGCCTAATCATTTGTTGCAATCGCGGAATATGATGGTGTGTACTCTTAATCAAGGAGGGATACACGTTGGGTGAAGTAGTTGGTGGATTAGGTTGTGGACCTGGAGTTGGCGGATTATGGACTTCTACTGGAGCGATCTTGGTTCTGTTTATCTTGCTGGTAATTATTACGAGAAGCTTTTGTTTCTAATTAATCTTTGACACACATACCCCTCTAATAAACAGGCCATATTGTAAGCAAATGTGGAAGCTCCGAAATAAGAGAAGCCTGCTAACCTTTAATGGGTTGGCGGGCTTTTTTTACATATTAACGACCCCCGCATATTGATTATCCTGCTGGAAGAGGCATATAATACAAACATATGTTCTGTAAGAGGTGAGAGTAATGTTAAATGATCTGGAACGCAAGGTGCTCCGAATTCTGTACAACTTCTCAACGCAGCGGCGCCGAATGCCGACAAAGCCCGAGTTAGAGCGTACAACGGGCCGTCAATACCGGGATATCAAATCCGCTCTGGATGTGTTGGTGCAGGAAAGGTATATTTTCTGGCCGGATAACCCTCAACTTGATACGATTGTGATTCTGGAAGGATGGGAACGGGATGCATTTATTCCTAAATCCAAGCCAACTATATTCGAGTAACCTTGATTTTCTGAATTATCATTGGGAATAGCCGAGGAAAGTAGAATCGGGATTAAGAATTGCAAAACTAAAATGTATTGTATATGCTTGTTTCATCTAGAAACTGTTGGCTCCAATGAGATTAAGGGCATTAGAGCAGCACAATTACTGAGGGGAGGATTTCATAATCATGAGTACATCACAGTTGTTTGCCAGACCACAGCTTGCTGATTGTGTGCCTGACCTAGTTGCTACGGCGCGGGGAGATAAGAAGGCTACACTGGTTATCAAGAATGCGAAGCTGGTCAATGTATGTTCCGGAGAGATTCAGGACGGTATATCGATTGGCGTTCAAGGCAGCCGGATTGCCTTCGTGGGGACGGATGCCAGCCATATGATCGGTGCAGATACGAAGATCATCGATGCTGCCGGACGTTATGTTGCTCCAGGTTTGCTGGACGGTCATTGTCATATTGAGAGCAGTCAGATCACACCAACCCAATTCGCCAGAGCCGTGCTTCCGAAGGGTACGACGGGCGGATTTTTTGATGCTCATGAGATTACCAATGTATTGGGATTGCCGGGCCTGAGACTCATGCTGGACGAAGCCAGACAAACCCCGCTTGCCGCTTATATGCAGGTTGCTTCTTGTGTTCCGTCTACAGGTCCGGATATGGAGACGGCGGGCGCTGAGATCGGCCCGGCAGAGGTTGCTGAAGCCTTCACTTGGGGGCCTGATATGATCGCTTTGGGCGAAGTTATGAACTTCCCAGGCGTAGTATTTGGTGACGAGAAGATGATTGGAGAGATTCAGGCTACGCTGCGTGCGGGCAGAGTAGCGGACGGGCACTATACGTGGCCGGTGGATGACTGGAGAATATCTGCTTATGCGGCCAGCGGCATTACCGGCTGCCATGAGAGCGTGAACGCTGAGGATGTTATCGAGCGTGTCAGAAGAGGCATGTACGCCAAAATGAGACGCGGTTCAGCTTGGCATGATGTTGCCGAATCGATTAAGGCGCATACCGACTATGGCATTGATACACGTCGCATGATGCTCGTTACAGACGATCGCAGCCCGGAATCTCTTGTTGATGAGGGACATATGGACTTTGTAGTTCGTCATGCGATCTCGCAGGGCGTACGTCCGGTAACGGCTTTCCAGATGGCGACGATCAATACGGCAGAACGCTTTGGGGTTGCCCGGGACGTGGGCACCATTACGCCAGCTTCTATCGCTGACATTATCATCCTTGATGGAAATCTGGCCGATGTGAACGTTGTAATGACGATTGCGGCTGGACAAGTTGTGGCCGAGAATGGCAAGATGACTGTGGAATTGCCTGAATTCGAATATCCGCAGGAGGCTATTAACTCGGTGCACCTTACCCGAGCTGTGACTGAGCAGGACTTTGTGATCGAAGCGCCAATCCAGTCCGGTGAATTGACGGCGCGAGCTATTGGGGTTCGCGAGAACCATGTGGATACGACCGAAGACCTCGTGTATGTACGGATCGAGAACGGACAGGTAGCCCTTAGGGTAGAGGATGGCATTTCCAAGCTGGCTGTCATTGAGCGTCACAAAGGAACGGGCAATAAGACCGTAGGCCTGGCATCGCGCGTTGGCTTCAATGTGCCGGCTGCAATCGCAACGACCGTTGCTCATGACTGTCATAATGTGATGATCATCGGCAATTCCGATGCTCTGATGGCCAAGGCTGCAAATACCGTTGCTGAAATGCAGGGCGGTATCGCGGTTGTTACCGAAGACAAGATCGTCAAGCTGCCGCTGCCGGTGGCCGGATTGATGTCAAATGCGCCGTTCGAACAGGTGGCCGAGCAATCCCGTGCGGTAAGCCAGGCGTTGTATCAAGCAGGCTGCACAATGAACTATGCCTTCATGACCTTGTCACTGCTGGCGCTGGTGGTTATTCCTGAACTGCGTATTTCCGATCTTGGTCTGTTCAAGATGACAGAGCAGGGCTTCGTGAAGGTTCCTTTGTTCGTCGAGGAGCCATAAGACAGGCAACAGGGACTGTCACTATTTGACATACGGCTGCTGCCATAGTTAAATAATAGGTAATTGAATAGGAAATCCACTAGGGGAGTCGTGATAACGACTGAGACAGGATAAATCCTGGACCCTTTGAACCTGATCTAGTTAGCACTAGCGTAGGAAAGTGGAGTCGGACTGAATTGCTATAGCTATATTTGTTAAGTGACAGGCCGCTCCATATCCGGAGCGGCCTTTTTGCTGTGTAAACCGGACAGGGATTTGCATCTGCATTTGATATATTCATGCGAATCAAGGGGGTTCATCAGCCCTCATAGCGGATTTCTTTATTCAGGAGATATGCAAGTTGAACAAATGAAAACTTAGTCATTTGGGAGGATAGTTCAACTTTTATCGTTTCAAAAAAATTTGGAGGTGGAGATCATGAGTTTTACGAGACAGCTTCGTCAGCAAGCAGATTCTATTTTTCAAGCTATTTATAAACATTCATTTGTACGTGGGATCGCGGACGGAACATTGAAGCGGGAGCAGCTGATCCATTATGTGAAGCAGGATTTTGAGTATTTGAACGCCTTTATGCGGATTTATGGCATTGCCATATCCAAGAGCCGGACGCGGGAAGAGATCGAGATGTTCAACGAGCAGATCAACTTCGTGCTGCATAGCGAAGTGCACCCGCATAACAATTTTTGCCGCGTGGCTGGCGTTACTTATGAGGAACTCCAGGGGTTCCCGCTGGCTCCCTCAGCCCATCATTATATCCGCCATATGCTAACCGTTGCGCACGAAGGCAGCCTGGGTGAGATCGTATCCGCTTTGCTGCCGTGTCCTTGGACCTATATCGAAATCGGCCAGCGTTTGCTGGAGGAAGTCAAACCGGATGAATCGCATCCGTTCTACGATTGGATCGATTTCTACGGGGGAGGAATGTCGGATCTGACCGAACGATTCTGCCGTTATGTGGACGATTGGGCTGAGCGCGTGACCGAAGCCGAGCGGCTGCGGATGAGAGAGCATTTTCTGCTGAGCTGCCAACTGGAATATATGTTCTGGGACATGGCCTTCCGCGAGGAAGAATGGCCGGTTGCTATGAATTTAGGAAGCGGGGCTGAAAGAGTATAAGAACTGAAATTTGAGTGTATGTGTGGTGGAACTGAATGAGTATGAGTGCAGAAATGGGAGTGTAAGTGAACTGGAACGGAATGAATATAAAAGCTGAAATTAGGTATGCAGCTGGGAATGATGCAGCCGTAGAGGTAGGAACAGTTAAGGGATCGGAGCTTCAGTATGCTGGCTGGGAATCATCTGGTCTGCCGTGATTCGCCGAGTAGCAGTGAAATGGACTATTAACTTATTGCGCCATCAGATAAACAGATGGGAAGGGTACCGGACTACAAATTTGAGAATGGGGTTGATTTGCAATGAGTACACTCGAACAGGATATTGCTGCACTATTAACTAAAGTACAGAAGGCAAGGCCGCTCGTACATAATATGACGAACGTGGTCGTTACCAATTTCACTGCGAACGGTCTGCTTGCGCTTGGCGCGTCACCAGTGATGGCCTATGCCAGGGAAGAAGTAGCAGATATGGCCAAGGTGGCTGGTGCGCTGGTACTGAATATCGGCACGCTGTCGACGGAGCAGGTGGACGCAATGATCATCGCCGGGAAGTCAGCCAATCTTCATGGTGTTCCCGTACTTTTGGACCCAGTAGGTGTAGGGGCGACTCGCCTTCGTACGGAGTCAGCCCAGCGAATTCTTCGTGAAGTGAAGATTTCTCTAATTCGCGGTAATGCTTCCGAAGTCGCTAACCTGGTTGGTGAGGTCTCAGACATTAAAGGAGTAGATGCGGCCGAGAGCAGTGCGGGAGCAAATGCGGAAATCGCACTCCGGGCGGCTCGCCAATTTAATGCAATAGTAGCCATTACTGGCAAAGAAGATGTTATAGCTGATGGGGTCCATTACCGGGTCATCAGCGGCGGAGATGTGCTGCTGACGCAGGTGACCGGAGCAGGCTGCTTGCTGACATCTGTGCTGGGGGCTTTCGCAGCGGTCGAGCGCGATATGATGCTTGCGGGCACAGCGGGATTGGCTTATTACGGTGCGGCGGCAGCCCGTGCTGCGGAGCGGACCGCCTCGTTAGGTCCTGGCAGTTTCCAGGTTGCTTTTCTGGATGAACTGGCTAAGCTTCATCCACATTCAGTAAAGGGGTATGCAGCTATAGCTGAGCCGAATAGCAAGGCTGCAGGGGGGGAATCAAGATGAGTATTCCTAGAGCTCTGACGATCGCCGGTTCGGATAGCGGCGGCGGCGCCGGAATTCAGGCTGATCTCAAGACCTTTCAGGAGCTGGATGTGTTTGGGATGTCGGCGATTACTGCGATTACAGTTCAGAATACGCTTGGTGTTGAGAAGGTATATCCGTTGCCGCCTGAGGCATCCGCCGAGCAGATCAGGGCGGTAGGTTCGGATATCGGCGTCGACGCGCTCAAGACAGGAATGCTCTTCAACGCGGAAATTATAGAACAGGTCGCGGGACAGATTGCCAGCTTCGGTTGGCGAAATGTTGTTATTGATCCGGTGATGATCGCCAAAGGCGGAGCGTCGCTGCTGCTCACCGAAGCGATTCAGGCGATGAAGGAGCATTTGCTCCCGCTTGCCCTGATCGTTACGCCGAATATCCCAGAGGCGGAGGTGCTATCCGGCATCCAAATCCGTACGATGGAGGACCGCCGCGAAGCTGCGAAGCGTATCGCTGAATATGGTGCGCGAACCGTGGTCATCAAGGGCGGTCATGATCATGGGGAGCGAGTAATAGATCTATTGTACGATGGCAGCACATTTACAGGACTCGCTGGCAGACGCATTAAGACCAAGCATACGCACGGGACCGGCTGCACCTTCTCGGCCGCCATCGCGGCAGGCCTGGCAAAGGGGCTGACGGTAGAGCGGGCTGTTGAGGAGGCGCGCGCTTTCATCCAAGCGGCGATTGAGGACACCTTGGAGCTGGGGCAGGGTCATGGACCAACCAATCATTGGGCCTACTGTCGAAGGAGGGTGAAGGTCTGATGAATGAGGATATGATGTCTGTGAAGGCAAGCGCGGGCGGAAACGATCGGGAAAGCGCAGCGGAAGAAGCCCGGGGAAATGATGGAATGAGGAAAAGGAAATGGGAAGTTGGCAAGTGCGATTTGGTAAATCAAGGTCCGTTAGACGATGGTATGAAGGGGAATGGGGAATTCGGCAGAAAACACGCCAGAATCTCTTCTGATCGGATGCGAGAGTATTTACAGCTCTATCTGGTAGTGGGTACTGTGAACTGCAAAGAAAATCCAGTCAAGGTCGTGCGCGAGGCGCTGGAGGGCGGAGTTACACTCGTTCAGCTCCGGGAGAAAGGGCCCGGAAGTCTGACGGGGGGAGCCCGGCTGGAGCTCGCCAGGCGGCTGCGGGCCTTGTGCCACAGCGCGGGAGCTTTGTTCATCGTCAATGACGATGTAGAGCTGGCGCTGGCGGTGGATGCCGATGGGGTTCACATCGGCCAGGAGGACGGGGCGGCGGACCGCGTGCGTGCCCGTATCGGCGAGCGGATACTGGGGGTATCCGCGATTACGGGCAGCGAGGCAAGGTCCGCCATCCGGCAGGGGGCCGATTACCTCGGTATCGGCCCGATCTCCCCCACGAGCTCCAAGGGGGATGCTCGTGCTGTGCAGGGCCCGCAGGTGCTGGAGGCACTGCGGGCCCAGGGCATTGCCCCGCCGATCGTCGGTATCGGCGGGATTACCGCGGCGCGCGCGGCGGAGGTCATGTCCGCCGGGGCGGATGGTGTCGCCGTGATCTCGGCGATCCCCCAGGCGGACGACGCCCGGGGCGCCGCGGCCGCGATCAAGCGCGAGGTGCTGCGCGCTCTGGCAGCTCAAGCATAGCTTTAGTCTCCTCGCAGGGCTCAGAGGCGTAGCGGGCTCTTGCTAACGATAACGAAACTATGGAACGCTATTTCCTTCAAAACAATAACTAATATATTGTTCGGACCTAACGTTCATAGCTATCTACTACCCCCGACTATTAGCTGTAACTTCTCCCTACTTGACATCGTAGGGGGCCTCCCTCGGAATTAGAATGCGCCCATGCATCATAGGTGGCCTTCTTCAGCAGCGCTGCACTGGCGGCCTGTTTTTTTATACCGTTTCAGCCTGATTGCTTTTTTCACTAGTATCGATATCAAGATGTATCAGGCAAGTCAAATAGCGCCTACCCCGTACTACCACACAACCGGGGAGACGCTATTTTTATGCCAAGATCAAAGGTTTGCCTTCTGTCGTTAGGCTGGGACTCGATAGGCTTTGGCGGGAGATGTGACTGTGGGCCATTGCCATTGCTATGCGACGTTGTCCCCTTGTGCCCCAATGGGCTTCATGTCACAAGGGGTGCCCCAATGGTCGTGTTTGAGATATCGCATGGAGTGCGATATATTGACTGTATTCAGGGATGATTTGTACAGGGGGATGCTAGTAATCATGTTAGATATATTAATCGTTGATGATGATCGGCATATTCGCGAGCTGGTGAGCTATCATTTGCAGAATGAGGGATATCGGGTGGTCGAGGCGGCTGATGGCAATGAGGCATCGGAGCTTCTTTTCTCCCGCCATATTGATCTCGCCATCATAGATGTCATGATGCCTGGCAAGGACGGATTTCAATTATGCGAGGAAATCAGACGGTATTATGATTTTCCAGTGATTCTGTTAACAGCCAAAGATCAGCTGGCGGATAAGGAGCGCGGGTTCTCGGTAGGCACCGATGATTATTTGACAAAGCCCTTTGAACCGCAGGAGCTGTTATTTCGGATCAAAGCGCTGCTCAGACGTTATCAGATGGTGAGTGCGGAGTCGATCAAGCTCGGAGATACAATTATGAACCGTAAAGGATACGAAGTACATTGCAACGGCAAGCAGCTCATGCTGCCTTTGAAGGAGTTTGAGCTGCTATTTCAGTTGGCCAGCTATCCGGGACGAATCTTTACGCGCGAGGAGCTGATCGAGCTGATCTGGGGCATCGATTTCAACGGGGATGACCGTACCGTCGATGTCCATATCAAAAGATTGCGCGACCGCTTCAAGGACAATCAGGATATCGTTATTACGACGGTGCGGGGCGTTGGCTATAAGCTGGAGGCGGCAACCTCATGAGATCGCTGTATAT
The DNA here is from genome assembly GCF_013393165.1 of Paenibacillus sp. 79R4. Taxonomy (NCBI): domain Bacteria; kingdom Bacillati; phylum Bacillota; class Bacilli; order Caryophanales; family Paenibacillaceae; genus Paenibacillus; species Paenibacillus sp. 79R4. The sequence continues at coordinate 194,254 of NZ_QJOT01000008.1, forward strand.
CCGTATTTTGTTCACGTCGATTCTTGTTATTCTGGTCAGCAGCATCACGGCTTTTATCGCTTCGAACATTTATTATCAACACAAGCTGAAGCCGTATAACGACCAGAAGATCAGTAAGATGGCCGAACAAATTCAAACTTTTTATGAGACGAACCGCGAGGTTAATCTGAGCGACTATCTGGAGCATGTTGGCGATCTCGGCTACCAGTTATACATTGTGAACGAGCAGGGAAGCGGTTATTTCTACGGAGGGTCTTTCCGCGGGATAAAACTGGATCAGCAGGTGGTCAAGAGCGTACTTGACGGACAAGTTTATCACGGGATTGCGAATTTTCCTCCGGGCTTGTTCATAACCGGTTTTTTCGACAATGATCTAAAAAATACGATTGGTGTTCCGCTCAAGACGGCCGAGGATTCCTTCGCGCTATTTATCCGCCCTAATGTGGAGGTGCAGTTCGGGGAATTGCGAAATTTCTTCGCGATCATTCTGGCCCTTACCATCGCGATGAGCATCCTATTGTTCGTATTTAATACGCGTTGGGTCGTTCATCCGATCATCAAATTAACGGAAGCGACCAAAATGCTGGCCCAAGGGAAGTACAATATCAAGCTGGATTTGAAAAGAAAGGATGAGATCGGCGAGCTGGCCAATCGCTTCACCCATATGACGCGAAGTCTCGAACAGCTGGAGGAGATGCGGCAGGAGTTCGTCTCCAACGTATCGCATGAGATGCAGTCGCCGCTGGCCTCCATCCAGGGCTTCTCACATACGCTGCTGCATGCGGATTTACCGGAAGAGCAGCGGCGTCATTACTTGTCCATCATCGAGGACGAGAGCAAGCGGTTGTCGCAGTTAAGCAAGCAGCTGCTAATGCTGGCCTCACTGGATAAGGAGGAGGCGATCCTGGAGAAGAGCAGCTTTGATGCCGGCGAGCAGATCCGGCAGGTCCTGTTCATGACCGAATGGAGCTGGCGCGAGAAGGAATTAGCCATCGATATGGATCTTCCCTCGATCATGATCTATGCCGATAGCAGGCTTATGCAGCAAGTGTGGATTAATTTGCTGACGAACAGCATCAAATATACTGAAGAAGGCGGGACGATCTTCGTTCGTCTGAAGCAGCAGGATGACAGATGTATCGTTGAAGTGGAAGATACGGGGATCGGTATTGCCGCGGAGGATATTTCGAATATTTTTCAGAGATTCTATCGCGCGGACAAGACGAGAAGCCGCAAGGAAGGCAGCAGCGGTCTGGGGCTTGCGATCACGAACAGAATTATCACCCTGCACGGGGGACGGATTGAGGTTGAGAGTGAGCCTGGCAAGGGATCGGTATTCCGTATTATTTTGCCGATGAAGTAATTGTTGTTCATATTGCGTTCATATTCTAGTCCTATAGTTATCTGCATAAAGAGATCTACTCTACTTATAGGATAGGAGATGAACACAATGTTTCTAGCAATCCGGGAGATGAAGCATGCCAAGACGCGCTACCTGCTCATTTCACTCATTATGGTTCTCATTGCTTTTCTCGTTCTGTTTGTAACCGGGCTGGCGCAAGGGTTATCTTACGCTAATGCGTCATCCATTCAAAATATGAAGGCAGACTATTTAATTCTGCAGCAGGATGCGGATCACCGCTTGAACCGTTCGATGATCACGGAAGATACCTGGAAGCAAATCCAGCAGGCATCCAGCGATCAGCAGGGCGTCGAATTAAATCCGCTAAGCGTGAAAATGACTTCAATTGCCAAAGTAGACGACACCAAGAAAATGGACGCTACCTTCTTCGGGATCGATCCGGAGGGCACGCTGGCCCCGGTGATTAAGGAAGGGCGGTTGATGGCTGCCGGAGCGGACCATGAGGCGGTCGCTGACAAGACTTTTGCCGATAAAGGGCTTAAGCTCGGAGATATGATCGAGGATCAGGCATCGGGGCAGCAATATGAGCTTGTGGGCTTCACCGAGGGCCAATCCTACAGCCATACTCCTGTTATTTTGATGAGCTTCAAAGGCCTGGAAGCCACCGAGGCCGGCAGGCCAGCCACTGTGGGGAATGCGGCATATAATGCTGTTGCCCTGAGCGGCAGCCAGACGATTGCGGATCAGATCACCAGCAAGGTGCAAGGCATTGAAATCGTAAATAAAGATACAGCGCTGAAGGGAATCCCGGGTTACCAGGAGGAGCAGGGTTCTCTGCTTATGATGATTGCGTTCCTGTTCATAATCGCTGCCTTCGTACTGGCTGTTTTCTTCTATGTTATTACGATTCAAAAAATGAGCCAGTTCGGCGTGCTCAAAGCCATTGGCGCCAAAAATAGTTATCTCGCTCGCAGTCTGGTGCTGCAGGTACTGACCTTATCGCTGGTCTGTCTCTCTATCAGTATTTTGTTAACCTATGGCGTCGCAATGGTGCTTCCGGACAGCATGCCGTTCCAATTGAACACGTCGGTGGTTGCCGGATGTGCGGTATTGTTCATCGCGGTGTCCTTACTGGGCTCGCTGTTGTCCCTGTTCCGCGTTGTTAAGGTAGATGCGATTGAAGCGATTGGGAGGGCGATGTAAATGAGTACAGTCATGAATAAGGCGACGGATTACTTGAATAAGCAAATCGACAACGATGAAAATAATGCTGCTAAGCTTGCAGGCGCACGAGGCACAGCTGCTGTGAATACCAAGCTGCTGCTGCAAAATATCAGCAAGGTGTACGGTGATGGGGACACCTCTGTGCAGGTGCTGGATCACATTTCACTGGAGGTGAAGGCGGGCGAATTTGTCGCTCTTGTAGGCCCTTCGGGTGCTGGAAAGAGTACCTTCCTCTCGATTGCCGGGGCGCTATTGTCGCCAACTAGCGGACAAATCTGGATCGGTAATCAAGAGATTAGCCAATTGCCGGAGAAGAAGCTGAACCAAATCCGGCTCGACAAGATTGGCTTCGTCTTTCAATCGGCCAATTTGATTCCTTATCTCAGCGTCATCGATCAATTGATTCTGATTGGCGAATTAGCCGGCAAATCGCGCAGGGAATCACACGCCAAGGCAGAGAAGCTGCTGCGCGAGCTTGGTCTGGGACATCGCTTGAAGCATTATCCGGACAGCTTGTCCGGTGGAGAACGTCAGCGTGTGTCCATCGCTCGGGCTTGGATGAATGATCCGGAGATCATTCTCGCAGATGAGCCGACGGCCAGTCTGGACTCTGAGCGGGGCCGAGCCGTCGTGGAGATGCTGGCGGCTGAGGTGAAGCAGCGCGGCAAAGCCGCCGTCATGGTCACTCATGACCACCGGATGCTCGACTTGTGTGATCGCATCGTATACATCGAAGACGGCAAGTTGTCGGAGAGAGAACTGTAACGGTTATCCGCCTCGGGCTCTGGTCAGGCAGCATATGGCTTCTTCAAGGGGGCGTCTCAAAGGTCGATCATCCGACCCGGGGACGCCCCGTTTGTGTTTTCAAACCGGCGGTTGCACCCAATTATTCAATTCGACCTAGCGGACAAGATTGACCAGTAGCGTTTGAAGCTTGGATATACCCGCTTTGCCATGGACACTTATTTCGCGATAGGGCAAAAATCGCTTTGGTCACCGCGTTTTTTCCTCTAAAGGCCAGAAGTGACCATTAGGAGAGCGAAGTTGTTTCTTTCTTGCTATAACGGTCATTTTGACCGCTGGATAGAGGCGATCAGGCTGGTTTTAGAATTTCTATGTGATTTCCACGCTTATCTAAACAAGTTCTTGCTGTTGAAATGCTCTTAACAGGTTTCAAATTGGAGAGACGAATAGAAAAGCACGAATATCACAAGGAGATATTGACATTGAAAATTAGGATATTTAATATAAAGTTATGTGTTAGCACTCTGGATGTATGAGTGCTAAGAGTGGAATGTAGAAATTTAACACTGTGATCCTAACGATATCATTGAAGGGAGATTATTCATTCATGGCTAAGAAAGAATTCAGAGCAGAATCCAAAAGATTGCTGGAAATGATGATCAATTCCATCTACACACAAAAGGAAATATTCCTGAGGGAACTGATCTCCAATTCGAGCGATGCGATTGACAAGATTTATTACAAAGCTTTGACCGATGATAATCTGGTCTTTAACAAAGACGATTACTATATTAAGCTCGCGGTGGATAAAGAGAGCCGCACCCTGACTATTTCCGATACAGGTATCGGGATGACGAAGGAAGAACTGGAGAATAACCTGGGGATCATCGCCAATAGCGGATCTTTTGCTTTCAAGAATGAAAATGAAGCGAAGGATGGACATAACATTATCGGGCAGTTCGGCGTAGGCTTCTATTCCGCATTTATGGTAGCCGACGACGTTACGGTAACTAGCCGCGCTTTGGGCAGCAACGAAGCCTATCAATGGCATTCCGCGGGTGCGGATGGTTATACAATTGAGGCTTGTGAGAAGGATAATGTAGGTACGGAAATTACGCTTAAGATTAAGCAGAATACGGAAGATGAGAATTACGACGAGTATCTTGAAGAGTATCGTTTAAGATCGATCATCAAGAAGTATTCCGACTTCATCAGATATCCGATCAAGATGGATATTCAATCGAGTCGTCCTAAGGAAGGCAGCGAGAATGAATTCGAGGATTTTGTCGAAGAACAGACAGTGAACAGCATGGTGCCGATCTGGCGCAAGAACAAAAGCGAGCTGACTGACGAGGATTACGAGAATTTCTACATGGAGAAGCGTTACGGGTTCGACAAACCGATCTCGCATATCCATATCAAGGCCGACGGCGCTATCGTCTACAATGCGATCCTGTTCATTCCGGAGAAGACGCCTTTCGATTATTACACCAAGGAATATGAGAAGGGGCTTGAGCTCTACTCCAACGGCGTGCTGATCATGGACAAATGCAGCGACCTGCTGCCGGATTATTTCAGCTTCGTCAAAGGGATGGTTGATTCCGAGGATTTGTCGCTGAACATTTCTCGGGAAATGCTGCAGCATGACCGTCAGCTGAAAATGATCGCCAAAAACATTCAGAGCAAGATCAAGAGCCAATTGCAAGCCTTGCTTAAGGATGATCGCGACAAGTATGAGAAGTTTTATGAGTCCTTTGGCCGTCAATTGAAATTCGGCGTGTATAATGATTATGGCATGAATAAGGAAGTGCTGCAGGATCTGCTTCTGTTCACGTCCTCTCAAGAGAAGAAGCTGGTGACCCTGGATGAATACGTATCGAGAATGCCAGAGGATCAGAAGTATATCTATTATGCCGCCGGCGAGTCGGTTGAACGGCTTGAGAAGCTGCCACAGACGGAAATGGTAGCCGATAAAGGCTATGAAATTCTGTATCTCACCGATGATATCGATGAGTTTGCGATTAAAGTGATCATGAATTACAAGGAAAAGGAATTCAAATCCGTATCCAGTGGCGATCTTGGTATCGAAGCAGATGCCAATGATGAAGGGGCTAAAGCGGACGAGTCGGAAAATAAAGACCTGTTCGAGTATATGAGCGGCTTCCTTGGCGGTAAAGTGAAGAAGGTCAAAGCGTCCAAGCGCCTTAAATCCCATCCGGTCTGTCTCTCCTCTGAAGGCGAAGTATCGATCGAAATGGAGAAAGTGCTGAATGCAATGCCAAGCGGCCAAGAAGTGAAGGCTGATAAAGTGCTGGAAATCAACGTGAATCATCAAGTGTTCGAGGCGATGAAGGATGCTTTTGCCGTGGATAATAAAGATAAACTGAATCTTTACACGAACTTGCTCTACAATCAGGCCCTGTTGATCGAAGGTCTGCCGATTGAAGATCCGGTTGACTTCACCAACAATATTTGCAAAATCATGCAGTAGCATGGATTGAAGAGTTTAGTCAGATTTGTCATGCTAGATATGAGTAGCGGTTTAGCCAAGGCATATTTGGCAGCGATATCCTGTCTCACGGAGCGAAGTGGGACAGGATATTTTATTTTGAAAGGCAATGTTATACTTAAGAGCAGATGAGATAAAATGGAATGGATCAGAGCTTAGATTGAGGACTAAGGAGAATTGTGATGTCACTTGAAATTGAACGTAAGTTTCTATTGTCGGAGTATCCGGCGAATAGGATCAAAGAAGGCGAGATTCAGATTGAAAGAGAGCAGATCATCGAGCAGACATATCTCGCTTTGCATGGAGATCAGGAGCTGAGAGTCCGTAAAATTCATGATCTGGCCAGCGGGGAAGTCGAATATACGCATACCTTCAAAAAAGGTCACGGGATTGCCCGGGAGGAAGTGGAGTATTCCATCTCCAAAGGGATCTATGAACAAATGATTGATACTCATCAAGCTGTGCCGCTAATTAAAAAACGGACTACGGCGGTATGGGGAGACCGTGTGATCGAAATGGACGATTACGAACAAATTCAGCTGCTGGTGCTGGAGGTGGAGTTTGCTTCGCTGGAAGAGGCGGAGAGCTTTGCTGCACCTGCATGGTTTGGCAAGGATATCAGCTCCGACAAGCAGTACAGCAATAAAAAAGTATGGCAGGAGCTTCAGGCCCGGAAGGGGCAATAGACCGAGAAAGTGTAAAATAGGACGCTCTTTGCAGTTTATGGGGCTGGTGCGTATCAATTGAAATACGAGTGATAATATATATGTAAATGAAGAAAAGCAGGGCGCATCTTCGGCGATGCCCCCTGCTTTTTATTCTAGTATAGCTGCTTATTTACCCGGACATCGGGTTTATTTCAATTTCCAATTAGTCACTTGTTTGATCGCAGCATCGGCGTTTTTCAGATCGGTCTCTCCCATGCTCAGGAGCGTACTCCATTGTTTGACACGATTTTTACCGTTTGGAGGTGTGTTGTATTGATTGGTATCAACTACTTTGGTGCGCTCCGCGTAAAATTTCGTCATAAATGTCTTTTCATCCTTGCTGCTGCCCGAGCGGGACAGGATGCCTTGCAGACTGCCGGAATCGCCTGTTGCCCCTTGGTTCAATGCCGTGTCGACAAAAGAACCGATGGTCAAAGCCGAATTAAAGCCGCGTTTTTTGGCCTGATCGACACTATATTTAATGTAGACATTATAGAAGGTGCGCCACATAGCTTCTCTCCAGGCGGAGTCATTTTGCAGACTGTTGATCTTTTTAACGAAGGTGCTGTTGCTGTCTGAAATAACCAGAATGCCATTTTTCATTTTTCCGTTAATTCCGAGCCGTTTCAGCGCGCCTTCCACACTTGGGTTACTGGCTCCTTTGATCCGGTCGTATTCTTTGAATAATTCGGGAGCATCCGGCCCTTCGTCATTTGGCCCGCCTGTGGTGGCTCCGAAAATGCCGATCGTATAGCCGCGGTCGTCGTCAATATTTTCGCAATAACCGTAATATTTGGTCCAGTTAAGGTCGTCCTGCTCCGGCTTGTTGACAAGCTTCATGATGTTATCCCACTGTTCTGCGTCAAGGCCCGTATTTGTTTTCAAAAATTGAAGGGTTTGCGGTGAAAATTTGGATTCGGGGGTTTCAGCAGCCATAGGGCTGATCTCTTGAGCGTTAGTTTGTTTTTCCGTAAGGGTCAAAGTTTGCGTAGCTTCCGTATCCGTATTGTTATCAAGAAGCTCGGCATATGCCTTTGTTTGCACAGGACCGGAAAATGAGACCATTGAGCTGAGCAGGGCAAAGCTGAGCATAATCGCTGTAAATCTTCCCTTAGGATGAGTTCCTTTTTCGGGTGTCATTTTCATTCCTAATTCCCTCCATCATTTATTTTGGCAAATTTGATAATCAGGCGTGGATGTTAATTTGATAATTAAAGCGCTTTAACTTTTGGGATGAAGAATAACCTCCGGATGTTCCATTGAATGCTGTAATAATTAAAGGAATAATATACTTGGGATGATCGACCTCCTCACACTTTAAATTTAAGCGCTTAAACTTTATTGGGATAAAAAATATCCGGCTCAAACGGAATCTGCATGGTGCGAGGGATATTTTATCCCGGCTGCTTATCTATGGTGCAATATGATTATAATGGATAATTATGGATATGTATAGAGCTATTTTTAAAGGTCAGGATTAAGAGACGTAACATCCTATGCCAATCATTTCAGACCGCAAAAAAGACCCATTCTCGAATCGTTATTATCGAGATCTGGATCTTTGTCTTTAGCTTTATTCCAAGGCCAGATTGTTCTTGGAGTCGAGCAGAAGGTATTGATAGTTGCTCTTCACGAATTCAAGCACCTTCTCGCTGATGATGCGATGGCCTTCCTGATTAGGGTGAATTCCGTCCGAGCACAGGAATTTGGTGAAGTCTGGGTGTTGCAGAAATGCGCCGCGTACGTCGATATACTTGGTCTTCGTCAATTCGGAGACTTTCAGGATGGTAGAGTTGTATCTTTCCTGCCACCAGTATATTTTCGTTACACTGCCCAGCCATTTTAGAATGTTCTTCTCGGCATCCGGACTGCTCCTGCTGACCCATTTAAAATATTTATCTGCATTTAGAGGCGGCAGGTTCATCAGAATAGGAGTAATTTGCTGCTTCTTTAAATATTCAATAGCTTCCGTCAGCATTTTCTCAAATGTATTGAAATCCGTCTTGGGGCTATGCTCCGCTTCGGGGTTATCGGCGATCTCATTCCAATTGAAGTCGCAGTCATTGCCGCCATATTCAATCAAGACAACATTGGGCTTATCCTTGTCCACATCTCGCTTCAGATTGCTGAAGCCCTTCATCAGGGTATTGCCGAACCGGGCTGTGTTGCGGACCGCGCCCTTCAATTTCTGCTGCAGGAGTGAGACATAATTGTCCTCCAGAATAACATATTTGTTGCGCTCTTCATCATAGATGACTCCTTTGGAAATAGAATCACCGGAAATCATATATTTGGTGTCTCCGCTCATCAAGTCAACGTCGCGCTCACTCATCGTACTCACCTCATTTTCATGCTTCATGATCTTGATTCTATTGTAGATTAGTGCCCAAGCAAAACGCAAGTGTGTTGGCGGCTGATTCATTCTATATTGATGAAGGGTTTGTGAAAGGTAGACATGTGATGTTTCTCATGAGAGAATGTTGATAGCGTGTTCAAAATCGGATATTTTATTAATACTAGAGAAAAAAGGGGTTGAATAGTATGGTGCGATTCGGAATTATCGGAACGAACTGGATTACGGAGCGCTTTATTGATGCGGCAATGGAAACGGAACGCTTCGCCTTAACAGCGGTATATTCTCGTACAGAAGAGAAAGGGAGAGCCTTTGGTGCCAAATACGGAAATCCGACCGTATATACAGACGTGTCAGCCATGGCATCTAGTCCGGAAATAGATGCTGTATATATCGCCAGCCCGAATTCTCTCCATATGGAACAGGCTATTATATGTATGGATCAGGGAAAGCATGTATTGTGTGAGAAGCCGATGGCATCCAATGCGGCAGAGACTCGAAACATGATCGAAGCTGCGAAACGCAACAATGTATTGTTAATGGAAGCGATGAAATCCACGCTGATGCCAAATTTTCGGGTAGTTCAGAACAATTTATATAAGCTGGGGCAAGTACGCAGGTATTTTGCGAGCTATTGTCAATACTCCTCCCGTTATGATGCATTTAAGCAAGGAACGGTATTAAACGCTTTTAATCCCGAATTCTCCAACGGAGCGCTAATGGATCTTGGAACCTATTGTATCTACCCGATGGTCACCTTGTTCGGAAAGCCCAAACAAATTAAGGCTAACGGAATTTTATTGCCGTCCGGTGCGGATGGCGAAGGCAGCATTATTATGAATTATGATGAAATGGATGCAGCGGTGATGTATTCGAAGATCGCTGATTCCTATCTGCCAGCGGAGATTCAAGGGGAGAACGGAACGCTGGTAATCGAGCGGATTAATCAGCCTTATGATGTGAAAATCATTTATCGCGATGGCACGATTGAGGATTTGCGGCAGCCGCAAATGCAGGAATCGATGTTCTATGAAGCTCGTGAGTTCATTGATCTGATCGAGACCGGACTGCGCGAGAGCAGTGTCAACTCGCTTATCCATTCTCTGCTTGTGGCGGAGATTATGGAAGAAGCAAGACGGCAAATCGGTATACGCTTCCCTGCGGATTCGAATTAGGGGGCGCAAAAATACAAATGACAAAAAGTACGAGACCATAATAAATGGCTCGTACTTTTTTGATCTTCAGAATTGGAAATAGAAAAAAAGTTATGAATATTTTTTATACCATGTTAGCATTCGAAATGTATCAGATATTCCCTATGAGAGGATGAAAATGCATGAATATTAAGGTCGAAGTGATACCGCAATATCGAATTGCATATGTTCGCCAGACGGGTCCCTATGGTCCAGCCAACCATCAGGCGATGGAGACGCTGAAAAAATGGGCCAAGGAGCGGAATTTGCTTACGGCATCGACGATTTTACTCGGAATTCCCCAGGATAATCCGGCAACCACGCTTCCTGAACACTGCCGATTTGACGCGTGTATTGTGCTATCCGAGGACGATCCACTGGATAATGCGATTTGTGAAGGCATATTGCCTCGTGGTGAATATATGACCTTTAAAGTCAAACATACGGCAGAGGATATCGAAAAGGCATGGTCCAACCTATTCCCCGCTCTTCAAGACAGCGGTTATCAAATGGATCAAAGACCGATTATGGAAAGATACATGGGTGATATGACTCGTAATGAGTACTGCGAGATATGTGTACCTGTCCGATCTACGGAATCTACTGGACTTTAACGACAAGAGCATTGCTGATCTTGCGCCCGGGCGTGGTCAAGTATTTGCCGTTATAGTAGAGTCCGCTGGATGCTCCGCCGTCCAGATTCATCGCCTGGTAAGCACCAGCCTGCTTCATCATCTCGGCCAACTGGGGGATCGTAGCTCCGCCAGTTGTCAGCAGGATCAGCTTATGGTCGCGGGTGATGCCGAGCGCGCTGCGGGCGCCACCGCCAGTCAGAATCTTCGGGTCCTTGAAGCCTTCCTCGACTACATTAAGCGCAACCTTGCCATTTACGATCAGTCGCGGTCCGGCCTGCAGCCCGCCTTGGATGTCCCCCTCAGCGAATCTGGTCGGGAAGTCCGCGCCGGGTATTAATTCAGCCAACAGATTGTGGTCAAAGGTAAATACCGTACGCCGGTCGCCGGAGCTTTTATGAGCTATGCTTCCTCCACTAATGATATAACCGTACGGGCCTTTATAGCTTCCTGTCGTATAGGCATCAAAGAAGGTTCCGTTAATGGCTACGGTCGCTTTACTGCGCTTGGCGATGCTGCTGAGCTCCTCGACATTGCCTGCTTCATCTCCGGCAAGGACAACATCCAGCGAGACCTTTGGATGCAGGAGCGATATGGTGACCATTTGCGTGTTATAGGATTTGCTGCCAACCTTAAATGTTTTCCGTTCGCTGATGATCGGCTTGTCCTGTTTGCCATATGCGGCTTTGGTTATGTAAGGAAGTAAGGCGGTAAGCAGGTTCTCTGTGGAAGCCTCGGATGCCTTGCTATGTATAGTGAGCGAAGCCGTATCCTTCGACCATTCCAGCGATACTGGAAAAGAATCTTTAATAGTCTGCAAAGGCACGAAGGTTATGCCGCCTTCGGTGAATGGAGCATCAGACAGTTTAATGGACTTGTCATTACGGATCGCTTGGGTCTTCCCCAAGTGCATCGTTAGCTGCGTTTCGCCCCGAATGAGGTCGATCCGTTTCTCGGCCGGCGTCCATCCGGTTTTGATGCCGTCCATTCCGTTCAGGGAACGTAGGGGAATGAAGGAATGATTGCTTTTGTCATCCAGGAGCACGAAGTTCTTGGCAGGAGGAGCGGCATAGCTGGCTGGAATCAGGCAGGCGAACAGCAGCACCGCAAGTAGGATTACTTTTTTCATGAAGCTGAATCTCCTTTATAGGTATTGTGTATTAGTGTATTATACCTGAAATGATGCGATAAAAGGGAAATTTTGTCGAATAATTAATTCCTAATAACTAAAAAGATCGCCACTTAGGTTAAATTCAGGAGCTTTAAGCCCCCTGTTTAACCCAATAGCGATCTTTAACTTGCCAGGTTAACCTGGCTACTCCTTGATGTACATTTTATTGTAATATTGTTCAATCATGCGTTTGGTGGCGAACGGCTCGCGTGTGGTTTCAATGCTTTTGCGCATCATCTCGACCCACTTCGGCCTGTTCTCATAATAGGTAGGTAATACTCGCTGCAGCAGCGTCTCGTATAATGCTTCACTGTCATGGCGATCCAGCGCTTCAGTATTGTCTGTCTCCAAGCCGTCACCGAACTGCCAACCGTTCTCACCATCAAGGCAGGCTTCTGGCCACCAGCCATCCAGAATTGAGCAGTTGAGCACGCCGTTCATCGCTGCCTTCATTCCCGATGTACCGCTCGCCTCCAGCGGCCTTCGCGGATTGTTGAGCCAGATGTCCGAGCCGCGGGTTAGCGCCGCCCCGATCGTCATATCGTAATTTTCCAGGAAGACGACGCTTCCCGGGTATTTCTTCATCATGGCGACGAGATTGCTGACGATTCTCTTGCCGGTGTCATCAAGCGGATGAGCTTTGCCGGAGAAGACGATCTGGATCTTGCCGGATTCGAGATAAGGCGCGATCAGCTCTGGCTTGGAGAAGATCAGGTCGCTTCGCTTGTAAGGAGCCGCTCGGCGCGAGAAGCCGATTAATAAATGATCGGCATTCAGGCTTATGCCGGAGCGCTCTTCGATGAAGCGGATCAGCTCACGCTTGAGCTCCATATGCGCGGCCCACAGATCCCCATTACTTTCGTAAGCGGCGGTTATTCTCGGATCAACCCAGGTCGGCGTATGAATGGCGTTCGTGATGCTGATGATCTCTGAGCGGCCGGCTACATCCTGCCACATTTTATTGGCCGTGATGCCATGCAGTTTGGCGACGCCATTGGAAATGCGCGACAGCCTCAGCCCGGCAACCGTCATATTGAACGGATTGCCGCCGATGCGCTCCATTTGCTCGCGGGTGAGATGGTTGAAGGCGGACATATACTCAAGCCGCTCTAACGGATGGGATTCATTGCCTTCCCGGATCGGTGTATGGGTGGTAAATACAACCTCGTCCCGAGTGGCTTGCCAGGCTTCCTCGAAGGAGCGGCCGGCATTCATTTTCTCACGGATCAATTCGATCGCCGCCAACGCCGCATGTCCTTCATTGAAGTGATATACATCGACCGGGATCTGAAGCGCCCGAAGTGCCCTGACTCCCGCGATGCCAAGCACAATCTCCTGAGCGATGCGCTCTTCACCAAACCATCCGTACAATTGTCCGGTAATCCAGCTATCGCTATTTTGCGGAATATCGGTATCGAGCAGATATAGCGGGTTATTGCCGAATTTCTCCGTTTTCCACACTTTGCAGTGAACGTCAATGTTGCGAATTGTTACGCTGACTTGTACCCCTGTATCCTCAAGGAACTCATACATGTAGTTATGATAAGCATCGTAAGGCTTGCCATCGGGATCGATATGCTGATCGGTATATCCCTGCTTCCATTTGATACCGATGCCTATGATCGGGGCACCGACATCTCTGGCGCCCTTGATATAATCGCCGGCAAGAATACCGAGACCTCCCGCATATATTTTGAAACTGGATTCAAGTCCGAACTCCATACTGAAATAAGCTACAGTCGGCAGGTGCTGTTGAGTCATTGCCAATCGCCTCCTTATATCCCATGATATGAGGCCGACATCCGGGCGTTACCAGAGGATATCATCCTGCGCCGTACTTTCCTTCTCCAAATGCTGACGATCATCATCAGCGATGGCCTGGATTTCCTCCGCACCGATCATAATCACGGTATAATTCTCCGTGGCTTGCTTCTTCAAGGCCCGCTGCTTCAAGTATTTTGGACTCGCTTCACCCATCTCTTCGTCATAGACAAGCAAAATGCCATCGGTCTTGCGGAACAGCAGCTCATCCCTGGCGGCAAATTGCCATGGACCTCTATAGGGCTCTTTACTGACAGGAGCATAGAAATCAACCTTAGCGATCAAATCCTGGTAATAAGCCTTTTTATCCTCTTTCCATTGCTCTTCAGGGTGGCTGAAGGCAGTAAGTATTGAGCATTTGAGCGCCGGATACTGTCTTCTTAGCTCGATTGCGGCTTCGCAGGCCCATAGGTCTACGCCGTATTGTCCCGGTGTAATGACCCATTCCAGCCCTTCCTCCAGCAGCGGTATCAAGCGCGAGATAATCGCCTGGCGGATGTACGGGATTCCTTCATGTTTATTGTTATATATTCCGAGTTCATGTGCGCGGTAACCTGTAACCAAAAGATTTTTCAAGATTTAACTTCCTTTCCGAGCGATGCAGATTCGTGTCTATTATATATGTCTTGGCCCAGGAAGGCGATTTATAACGGCAGAGAGCCTACGCACCTCATTGGGAACAGATTAGTTATATTTAGGAGGAAAGTCCCTTTTCTTTTCCATACTGTTTTGGGTAATATAGGGTCTATGTTTCAATCGAGTCCCAAAAGGCCGGTTTTCAGCACCCAAGCTGTTGCTTCCAAGTGCGTTTACATTCAGTTGGATGAAGCCTGGGTCTGAGGAGCGGAGCGTACGTTTTGAGTATATGAGCATCTGGGATGTTTCCGCAGGAAACATGACTTCGTAAGCATATGCTTAGGTCCTGCTGAATTCAAGATTCGGTGTCGAATTTACTTTCTGTGTTACTTCGGGATCAAAAGCGGACTTTTTGGATGACCATTTTAGAAATAGGAGGAGAAACTGTATGAAGAAGATGGTGGTATTGCTATTAGGGGTAGTTCTGGCTTTGGGATTAACAGGATGTGGCCAGGACAAAAAGGCGGACAATAATGCAAGTTCCGGTGCGGAATCAAATGCATCGGCAGCAGTGAAGACAAACGAAGGTGTGGCTGCGCCAGCAGCGGATGAACTGCTCACGAAGCTAACGGATGCAATGAAAGATTTGAAGAGCCTCTCAATGACGGCGACTTCCAAGCAGCATCTCGTTGTTAAGGTGGGCGAGGACACCCAGGAGCAGAACATCGATATGGAAATCAAGTCTGACATTATCCAGGACCCGCTGTCTATGAAGCAGGAATTGCATATGGCGATGGGAGACCTGGGGAATCAGGACGTTACGCAGTATATTACTGCAGACGGGATCTACATGCTTACAGGCGGATCCTGGGTGAAGCTGACAGATGAGACCATGATCGCCACCCTGAAGGACGCTGCAAAGGATACCGCTGATGCTACCCAACAGATCGAGCAATTCAAAACGATCGCCGGCGAAATGAAGGTCACTGAAGAAGGCGGCGACTACGTGCTGAAAGCCAATCTGTCCGGCGACAACATGAAGGAACTGGCTAAATCGCTCTTAAGCCAAAACGGTGGCGAGAACCAGGCAGAGACAATGGCTGTGCTTGATCAAATGAATATCGATAATATTAATATCGTATATTCCATCAATAAGGAGACTTATCTGCCTTCCAAGATGTCTGTTGAAATGAATATGGATATGGAAGCGGAAGGACAGCAGGTATCGATGGAGATGAAAATGGATTCGGCCTTCTCCAAATTCAACGAGATCGACGCAATTGAAGTTCCACAGGAAGCATTGGATAACGCGATTGTTCAATAAGAATCAATAACTTGAAGACGCATCATTCATTTGGCAGTCATTGCCGTGAATGATGCGTCTTATTATTTGCTGAACTTTACAAAAAGCGCGCTTCTTCTACATACTTAGGTATAAAGTCCTTATCTCTGGATTTAGAAATATGATCAATTATTAGGATATAGCTTATCATTTGGAGGATTCAGATGAATAGAGGGCTGCGAATGGACAGGGCTTCTCCATGCATTTGACGCAGGACTCGTCCTGCTCTCAATTTGGGGCGATCAAACCGATTCTTATCCCACAGGAAGCTATTGATACGGCTTATTCGGAGTAGAATAGAAGAGGTATCCGGGAATAGTAAAAATTAAGGCTAACTAGCTACAGCGGTTGATTTAGTGCTAAACAGCAGTTAGTCTTTTTATAAAAACAATGGGAATTATTAGTGATTTGCAGCCCGGACTTGCGCCTATCGTGTATAATAGATAAATAGAGCGCGGCCTGACTAATTTCTGTTAGGGTGTTTGAGCTGCGCATAAGGATTGGATTGGATGAGGTGTATACATGTTAGACAACAAAGCCCAATTTGAAGCAACGAACATACAGCATGCTATCATTGGCGAAGTTACGACTAGTCTGAAGGAAATTCTCCATGGTCTTACCAAGACAAGACTAGCTGCATTGGCGTCGGTGTACAAGGTGCCTGGGCGTTCTAAATTGAAAAAGGGCGAGCTTGCCGACAAATTGCTGGAATGCATTACAGATCGGGAGGTTCTGAAGACAACGCTTCTGCTGGCCAGAGCCGAGGAATGGAAAGTGCTCAAAGCGATTGCGGAAGATTCCGTATTACAGGACAATTATGTCCCTTACGGATATTATGCCTATTGGCTGGAGCGCGGATTGGTGGTCAGCTACTTTACGGACAATAAGCTGTATTTGCTTATACCGGATGAAGTCAAGGCTGCATATGCTGAGCTGGAAGCCAGCTCATTTGGCAAGGTTCTGAACAGATATCAGCTTGTATTCCGCTATATCTCTGCTGCTACGAATTTATATGGTGCGATCAAGCCGGACAAGCTGGTGGAGATTTTCAATGAGCAAAATGATGACAAGCTTACTGTTGAGGAGCTCAAAGCTTTATACGAAGAGTTTAGCGGCAGAGACCAGCTATTCCGTATGTACAAGGGATACCTGATTGTTGAGGATCTGGTCTACTCCGATGATGCTTCTGAATTCAAGGGGCTGCTGGAGAAGATGAAGGGCAAGAGCTACCATGTGCCCGATAAGGACGAATTGTTGAAATATTCGAATGGTCTCTATTATGAGATGACTCCTCAGCTTACGGCGTTAAGAAGCTATATTATCAAGGAATTACGTCCTGATCCTGAATTTGTGGATGATTTGGTCGACGACATTCAGCTGGCCTGCTCTATGGAAGCGCCAATTCAGGAGATCATGCATGAATTTGAACGAAGAGATATCGAATTTGATAGTATGGAGCAGGTGCAAATGGTCGTCTATCTGGTGACCGAAGCATATAACCATACACGTCTGGCTTCGAACGGCGGTTATACACCGCTAGAGAGACGCGCGATATCGAAGGACCTGGAGTCAGGCTACAGAGCGGCGGTGCCTCCATTCCGGGCACAAGTCAAGAATCAGGTCATTTCCAAGAAAATTGGCCGTAATGATCCTTGTCCGTGTGGAAGTGGTCTGAAATACAAGAAATGCTGCGGTAAATAAAAAAGAATATAAACCTGAGGCGTCATGCCTCAGGTTTATTCTGAATGAAAGCTCGTATTGGTTGAATGTCTACTTACAGCAGATGTTCAAAAAGTCGGCTTTCTTTCTTCTCCAGGCCAACTTTTTCGATCTTCCGCTAAAATATTTTGACAACGGTTACATATCCCGTTTACATTAGTGATGAACTGCCATAAGGGTAAACGCGATATAAAATGCAGCATAGAAAATGCCCAGACCAATAATCAGTCCAAAGACATTGCTCTTGGCTTTGCTGCTTCCTGGTTCCCACATCATCATAATCAGCCCCTTTGTCGCTGTTGATGTAATTGTGAACGATCTGTGTCTAATCTAATTATTGAACATTTTGTGTCAAATTTCAAACATTTTTTTGAACTTTTTTAAAATATTTTTTTCTTGCGCTTAAATACATATACTTTTGTCGGCTCAAAGGGCGGATTTTCAGTACCGAAGCGGCTGTTTCCGAGGTGCGTTTTACGAAACGCTTCCGTTTGCGTGAAGCTAGTAGCTAAAGAAACGGGGTTTTCACGTTTTCGTGGAGAACGACCTCATAAATATTAGCCTTTTGATCAAGAGTGGACTTTTTGGACAACCTCTTTTATTCTGAATTTGGTTGAATGTTTATAGTTAAAGGATTGTAGTTGAAACTAAAGGAGACGAGAAAATGCTGCTGAATAACGATGAAATCGTACTCTTTCAGGGAGACAGCGTTACGGATTGCGGTAGGGATTATTCCAACCCGGCATCACTTGGAAACGGTTACGCCAATCTGGTCGCTTCCCGGCTAGGCTATCTGTATCCGGAGAAGCGGCTGACTTTCTACAATCGGGGGATTAGCGGCAACCGGGTAGTAGATCTGCAGAATCGCTGGGAGGAGGATAGCCTTGCTCTAAAACCGACCTGGGTATCGATTCTGATCGGCATCAATGACACCTGGCGACGGTTTGACAATAACGATGAGACTCCGGTCGAGAGCTATGAAGCAGGTTGCCGTGAAGTACTGGAGCGTACGAAGAAGCGGCTGGGAGCGAAGCTGATTTTGATGGAACCCTTCGTATTGCCGACACCGGAAGATCGGTTGGCCTGGCGCTCTGATCTGGACCCGAAGATCCAGGTAGTACGTAAATTGGCGAGGGAATTCGACGCCTTGCTTGTTCCGCTTGACGGATTGTTCGCAGCCGCCGTATCCCGGGCAGACGCTGCTTATTGGGCGCCGGATGGCGTACATCCGTCTGCGGCAGGTCATGCGTTGATGGCTGAAGCATGGCTTCGTGCGGTTAAGGCTTTGTGAGACTGCTAAGCTTTTTGGAACATCTCTAACAGGAAATTATTCTATGGAAGAAGGGTAAAAGGTTATGGGAGAGTTCGCAGGGAAGAAATTGAAGTGGGGAATTTTGGGTACAGGCTGGATTGCCGAGCAATTCACGAAGGATTTGGTTCATGTGACGAATGGGGAAGGATTTGCCGTAGGCTCACGAACACAAGAGAAGGCGGATGACTTTGCCAAGAGGCATGGACTTCCCCGTGCTTATGGCAGCTATGAACAGGTATTGAAGGACCCGGAGATTGATGTGGTTTATGTAGCAACGCCGCATCCGCAGCATCATGACAATGTGATAGCAGCCCTGCGAGCGGGCAAAGCGGTGTTGTGCGAGAAGCCGTTTACGGTCAACAGCTCCGAGCTGGAAGAGATGATCAAGCTGGCTGCCAAGAAGGGCCTGTTCCTGATGGAGGCGATGTGGACCCGCTTCCTGCCAGCCATTGTTAAGACGAGACAATGGATCAAGGATGGACGAATCGGTGAGATCAAGCTGTTGAAGGCGGAGTTTGGATTCTGCGCGGATTGGAACCCGGAAGGCAGATTATTCAATCCGCAGCTAGGTGGGGGAGCCCTGCTGGACGCTGGGATTTATCCGGTCTCCTTCGCTTCGATGATCTTCGGAACTCATCCTGTACGCATACATAGTGCAGTACAGCTTGGAAAGACCGGTGTGGATGAGCAATTTTCCGTTCTGCTGGATTACGGTGTTGGCAGAAGCGCCTCCCTGCATGGGGCCACCCGGCTTAATATGAACAATGATGCGCATATTTACGGAACGAAAGGCATGATTCATGTTCCATCCTTCCTGAATGCAAGGACAGCTTCGCTGCGAGTAGAAGGCGCGGAGGAGGAAGTATTTACGGATGATCGGATTTCGATCGGCTATGCCTTTGAAGCGCAAGAGGTGGGCGAATGTCTGCTTCGGGGGGATAAGGAGAGCTCGCATATTTCGTTAGAGGAGTCTCTGTCAATAATGGGCCTGCTCGATCAGTTAAGGGCCGACTGGAAGCTGAAGTATCCGTTTGAGTAAGCGGAAGGATCATTTTGTATAAAAAAAGCCGTTGGTTCAACTCTCCGTTAAGAGGGGCGAACCAGCGGCTTCTGTATTACGCAAACAGGAATTGAATGAAATTGGCTCTATTCATGGGAGAAGCGGAGCAATCCTTCGATAAAGCTCTTCATATTGTTGTTGGACTCATTCAACCGTTCGATGACATTCATGAAGTCAGTGACGAGCTCGGCCTGCTCCTGAGACGAATGGGCGATCTGCTCGAAGTCTCTCTCCAATTGCAGGATGGATTCCTGAACGCTACGCAGTGTAGCAGCGATATTAGCGCTTGCGTCTCTGGTGCTGACAGACAGCTTCCTTACCTCTTTGGCAACCACGCCAAATCCGGCTCCCGCTTCACCTACCCGCGCCGCTTCAATAGCGGCATTTAATCCGAGCAGGTTTGTCTGATTGGAAATCTCTTGAATGAAACCGACGGTCTCATTAATCTCCGCCGAATTATCCACAGCTTGCCGGGTATTCGTCATAATATGCTCACTTGTCGCTGTGAGCTCTTCTGCATGTGCCGCGACGGTTTGCACCATGTCAACCAGCTGCCCGGTGATCGTGTTCATCATCTGCATGCCTACC
The DNA here is from genome assembly GCF_013393165.1 of Paenibacillus sp. 79R4. Taxonomy (NCBI): domain Bacteria; kingdom Bacillati; phylum Bacillota; class Bacilli; order Caryophanales; family Paenibacillaceae; genus Paenibacillus; species Paenibacillus sp. 79R4. The sequence goes on from NZ_QJOT01000008.1 coordinate 214,568, forward strand.
TCTAGCCTTTGTCTGTTCTCATAAGATTCTGCGGTCGCGATGGCGCCGATAATGGCTCCGTGTTCGTCGTAGACCGGAGAGGCAGTAGCTATGATTGGAAATCCGTAGATATGCTCCGCAATATGGGTGACGGAGTTCTCCCCGTTCAGCGCCTTGCGCAGGTTCTCATCATCCTTGGGGATCGGGGTACCTGAAGTAATACCGAAATCTATTTTTTGTGAAGGCATATAGAATAGAAATTTCTCCAAGTCTGTTATACCGATCATAATATCTTCTTTGACCAGCTTCTTGATATAAGGTACCGCTTCGATAAGGATATCCAATGGATTCATATACCGACCTGCCTATCTCATTAAATTTTGAAGTAATTATATCTTTTCTCGACATTATTTGACAATGATAGTGTAGGCCTATTTACAACAGAATGAATGCATAAAACGCCAAAGACAATAAATAACCAGTATATGCAGTACTTCTAAAATTATTGATCGGGTCATACGCTAAATATATACGATATGATGAACATTCGTTATAGAATTGAATGCAGCAAGACGAGGAAGTAACCCGGGGGCAGTGAGGAATTGGCTGCTGCGGATTACTTCCTCTTCGACACCTTATTTAGGCTACTGGGCGATAAGCGGAACGTTGCGGGATTTAGGTGCGGATGGAGATCAGCGTTCATTCTTTTTTGGAGTCGGCTTGTTCCATGGCTCTCGCTTCATGAACCTTCTCATCCAGGCTTTTGATCTCCTGGGAGAGAACTTGCAGTACACTGTCCATACTGTTGAGTTTGTCGTTCACATTTTGCAGCACGTATTTAATCAGAATGAAGCACAGAGTGACGGGGAATCCAACATTAGTGACCAGAGATACGATATCAGCAACTTGCATGTTCACGCCCTCCTCTCATGGAAGTTCCCTTTCATAGAGCTATTCAAACACCATTTTCTGATCTTTGAAATTACCGCTCTCACTATATAGAGAAAATAATAGCCTCAAAATACAACCATAAATTAGAAAAAATGTTATAATGATAAGCATCCGACATATTAATGGTTGTAAGACTACCCTCAAAAATGCCCTATAGGTAGAAGATGAAAGTGGAAGGGGGAGGTAGTTTTGAAAGAACACAAAACCGCTTATGAGCAATATCGCAAAGAAGTGTACAGAATCGCTTGGAGGGTGCAATATCGGGCAAAAGTCGTGAAAAGACGGGAATGTTCATTAGGCGTATACGAGCCAGCCATAACCAATTTTGCTACATCTTCTGATGATAAAATTGTAGTGCAGCAGTTGATCAACGATCTTCCCTCCAGTACTGGAAGGACGATTATTTTCAAGCTCTTTATGCAGGACAAGACGGAAGGAGAAGTAGCCCGTGAGTTAAACATGACTCAGCAAGGGGTGAGCAAATGGAAGCGCAAAATGCTCCAAGAGATGTCCCGGATGATGAGTTCCTGAGTTTGCTGCAGCTAGCGAAGCAGAATGATGAAGAAGCTATTTTGAAATTAATCGATTTATTCAAAGGTGACATTTTGCGAGTAAGCAAGTACATTTACACTTCGGAGGAAGACGCCGTTTCTGATATTATTTTGGAGTTTCTGGAAATGATCAAAGAAGAGAACAAGGAATGAGATAGAATTGATGTGTAATGTAGATGCTGTTCATACGAATTAAGAGTAAGGCCTTCTATTCCACAGTTCAGTGGCGGATGGGGGCCTTTTTTCTATGGGCTGTGGCTGGACGGATGAATAAGCTTTGACCTATAATGAGGACAATTTTTTGAAGGAGAGGTCCAGGTGAGCGAATTGTATAGCGTATTGGTCGTAGATGACGAGCTGCTCGTTCGGCAGGGAATCAAATACATACTGAACTGGGAGCAGCATGGCTTCCAAATTGTAGGCGAAGCCTCGAACGGCAAAGAGGCTTTAAACCTGATCGAGAAGCTTCAGCCGCAAATCGTGCTGACAGATATTGTGATGCCTGTGATGGATGGAGAAGAGCTGACCCGATTGATCAAGACTAGCTGGCCGGACATTGAAGTCATCGTCCTTAGCAGCTTTAGCGAGTTCGATTATGTCCGGTCCTCGTTTCAGAGCGGGGTGTCGGATTATATCCTGAAGCCGCAGCTTGAGACGGGAGCTCTGCTGGATGTGCTGCACAAAACGGTGAGCAGGCTTCCGTCCCGTTGCAGGAAGGGGACGAAGAAGGGGGAATCTAGCGAAACTATCAACTTGGTGTTGGAGAAACTTCTCTCTGATTATGAAGTGGAGTTGGATTCTCGGCTGGGAGCGGCTTGGCTGCCGCATCCCTGTTTCTATTTGCTGGGGACACCATCCTGCCTCCAGGCAGAAGCGGAAACAGATTATGTCCGGACGGAGAGCAGCGTACTGGGAAAACTGAAAGCGTTCTTTTGCGAGATGGTGGCGTTTGAGCTTCCTGGGGCAGAGGTTCCGGGGTATCCGGATATGGCTGTATACCTGCTTAATGTTAAGGAAGAAGACCACGAGATGATTCCGGAAAAGTTGAAAATGCTCTACCCTGGTTCCATCTCGGAAACGGGTGAGGTTATTTGGGTGTTAAGCAGGGGATTTGATCAGTTGGATCAGTTAAGGGCTGCATATCGGGACAGTCTGCTTAAGCTGCTGGAATACCGCTTTTTCCTGCCGGTTGACATCGTGCTGATTCATAGTGAGCTTCCAAAGATTCAGAAGCAGGCGGGAAGCTTTCCGCTAAATTCCTTTATGGAGCTGGTCCGCAGACTTCAACTGGAGCAGGCATTTGAGGAGCTGCGGCAATATGTGCGCTCACAGGAGCTTGATTATACGGCCGATGTGTTTGAATTCAAGTCATTGATCAGCAACATCATTTTTAATTTGATCCACTTGCTGGGAAGCATGCATTATGAAGTGAAGAAGCTGGATGAGGCCAAATACGCTTATTTCAAGATCATTGATCAAGCCCGGCATTTGGAAGAGCTCGTGAGGCTTCTGGATGAATTCCAGCGTTTGACGCAGCAATGTGTCTATGCGATGGGGGATGGATCTGGAGGCAATCCAAGCATGAAGCTGCTGCTTGACTATATCGAAGAGCATTATGCGGAGCCCGTTACGCTGACGGAGATGGCTAAGCATTTCCACTTCAACCCGTCCTATTTGTCGAGCTTCTTCGCGGCGCATCATCACGAAGGCTTCAAGGAGCATTTGAATCGGGTGCGGATTCATAAAGCCGCAGATTTATTGCGATACGGAGATACAGCAATCTCTGAGATCGGCTGCAGAGTCGGATATGGGGACCATAGTTATTTCTGCAAAGTGTTTAAGAGAAATACAGGTATGTCACCGAGTCAATATCGAAGACATTATTTTCAAGCGCAAGGGACAAGGGAAACATGAGGGCGATATTGGAGCGTCTTAAATTTCATGGGTTGTTCATAAAATTATTCGTTGTTATGGTCATTTGCATCATATCGATTGCGGTATCAGTGGTTTGGGTCAATTTACGAATGTCTGAGCAGCTGTTCCTGGATACTTTCAGCATCACCAATTCCAAAGTTATCGATCAAATTCGCAGCAATTTTGAGTCCTTTCATTACTCCATCGTGTTGGCAGCGGGCAATGCGCAGCAGAGCGGGACACTTAAAACCTTTTTGACGGAGAAAGAGTCGGAGCAATCGATCAAGACTTTTTCAGCTTACTATAACATGACCCAGCAGATGAAAAAGATTCAGTCGAACGTCGATGCATATTCTGTTGGTATTGCCATCGTCGGGTCCAATGGAAGGAACTATTCCGGAAATTATAACTTTGCCAAGCCGCTGGCACAGGAGCTGAAGGAAAGTCCCTTGACGTTGAGAGCGGAGGCCGAACCGAAGAAGCTAATGTATCAGCTCTATAAGGACTCCGGCGGTACACTTGGCAACAGGCCGACGATCGTCGCTACGAAGGTGCTCAGAGAGCAGACGACGGGGCAACAATACGGAATGCTCTATATTACGATTGACGAAAATGATTTTAAGCCGTTCTACAGCAGTTTTACGAGCGAGGGCAATGATGTCATGATCATGGATCCCGAAGGAATTGTAATTTCCAGCAACCGATCGGAAATGATCGGACAGCAGAATGCCGAGCTGTTGTCTTTGGCCAGGGAAATTCAGCAGGATGGCCTCGACTTAAAAAAGGTGAGTGTTGGGGGAAAGGACAAGCTTGTATTAGCCGAATACCTGCCTTCTTACGATTTTTATCTGGTGAATATGATCGACCAGAGATATGTGTTAGGCCAGATGGTCAATACCCGGTCGATCATTGTTATATGTCTCTTGATCGTGCTAGCCGCACTTATCGTTGTCTTCCTGATTTCGCGTAAAATGACCCGCTCCCTAACCTTGCTGGCCAGGCAGATGTCCAAGGTGCATCTGAGAAATTTTCATAACTACGTAAATGTGTCGGGAAGCTATGAGATCCGCCAGCTTAGTCATGCTTACAATTACATGCTGAATGAAATGAATGATTATGTGAAGCAGTTGGTCAAGACGGAGAAGGAGCAGCGTACAGCCGAGCTCGCTGCTCTTCAACAGCAGATCAACCCGCACTTTCTCTACAATACGCTCGCTTCGGTCAAATTTTTGGTGCAGCAAGGCAGCAAAGAAAAGGCGGAGGCGACGATTCACGCCTTGATCTCCCTTCTGCAGAACACGATAAGCAATGTTAGCGAGACGATATCGGTGGAGCAGGAGCTGGTGAACCTGAAGCATTATGTTTTCATTAATCATGTCCGTTATGGAGAGCGGATCCGGGTCAACTACTATGTTGCACCGGATTGCGAGAGCTGCCATGTACCGAAGTTGATTATTCAGCCCTTTATCGAGAATGCCTTCTTTCATGCGTTTAATGTGAAAGGGGAAGGGGTTATTCGTGTACTTGTCTCCATGGAGTCGCAGAAGCTGATCTGTGAAGTGCTTGATAACGGAGAGGGAATGGATGTACAGCGGATTTCTGAGGCGAAGTCGAAGCAGCGTCAAGGTTCCAGACAGTTGTTCTCGGGCGTTGGCATCGCCAATGTCCATGATCGAATCCGACTGTTGTATGGGGATGATTACGGGGTAACGATTCAGAGTGAGCTTGGCGAGGGAACAAGGGTACGGATTACGCTGCCGCTCGTGGGAATCCAATAATAAGACCAGAATCCAAAGAAAAGACAATGGATTATAGTTCCAAAATAAAAAGCGCATCTATGGAGGCAAAAAAACAACAAAACGATGCAAAGAAATTGCTAACGATGGTTTAAGGCCCGATGCTACGATAAATTCAGAACTTATGGTAAGCGCTTGCAGCGGCAGGTACCGCCATAAGATCAACATGATAAATTATTGAAAAGGGGCTGAAACGATGAGAAAGGCATTGGTTTTAATGATGGCTTGCATGCTGTTATTAACCGCCTGCTCCTCCGGAACCAAAGACAAAGATCAAGTGGCTTCCGGCGGCGGAGGGGAAGCGAAGGAGATTACGATTTGGGCATGGGATCCCGCATTTAATATCGCAGCCTTGAACATTGCGAAGGAAGCCTATAATGCGAAGCATCCGGATGTGAAGGTCAATATCGTTGAATACGCGCAAGCGGACGAATACGGGGTTGAACTCCGGTACGACCAAAGGGCTGCCCAATATCGTGCTAATTGAAGATTACCGGGCTCAAGGTTTCCTGCAGTCTTACCCTGATTCATTTGTGGATTTAAGCGGCAAGATCAAGGCGGAGGATTTCGCTGATTACAAAATTGGGCCAACCAGTTTAAACGGCAAGCAATATGGGGTTCCATTTGATTCGGGTGTCGCCGGTTTATATGTTCGCAAGGACTATGTGGAGCAGGCGGGATACAAGCTGGATGATCTGAAGGATTTGGACTGGGGCCAATATATCGAAATTGGCAAGCAAATAAAAGCGGCTGCCGGCAAAAATATGATATCACTTGACCCGAATGATCTTGGCATTCTGCGCATGATGATTCAGTCTGCAGGCTCATGGTATTTGCAGGGAGACGGGAAAACGCCGGATCTTGGCGGCAATGCCGCGCTGAAGAAAGCGTTGGAGCTGTACAAAGAAATGATGGAGGCCAACATCGTCCAAGTAAATGCGGATTGGAGCCAGTTTATCGCAGCGATTAACCATGGCGATGTAGCGACCGTGCCGACCGGGAACTGGATTACGCCTTCCGTTAAGGCGGAAGCATCCCAATCCGGCAAATGGGCGATTCTGCCGATGCCAAAGCTGCCGGATATGCCGGATTCCGTCCATGCGACGAATCTTGGCGGAAGCTCCTGGTATGTCATGAATGTTCCGGGCTCGGAGACGGCGGCAGACTTCATGGCGGAAACGTTTGGTGCAAATGTGGATATGTATCAAACCTTGCTAACCAAAATCGGAGCGATCGGAACCCTGAAGGCGGCAGCTCAGGGGGAGGCGTATTCACAGCCGGATGAATTTTTCGGCGGCCAGCAGACCGTGAATGATTTTGCAAAATGGACAGGAGAAATTCCCAAAGTGAACTACGGTACCTCGACGTATGCGATTGAAGATATTCTGGTTGTTGAGGTGCAGAATTATTTGAACGGCAAAAATATCGATCAGGTTCTCAGTGACGCCCAATCCCAGGCAGAAGCGCAGATTAAATAAAGCTTATTTCACATGAATAACCCCAGGGCGCGTTAAGTGGGAGCTTGAGGCGTCCCGGGGTTTTATTTTGCAGCAGAAAGGGGCTAAGGCAGTGATGAGAGCGGATAAATCAGGAAATGTCAGCATACGTGCCAGAGTCGGATTCACAGGATGGGGCTTCATTTTGATAGCCGTGTTGATGATTGCTATCTTTTACTTCTATCCGATGATTCAGGCGCTGATCTTATCCTTCAAGAGCGGAACAGGCTCCCGGTTAAGCTTCACAGGCTGGTCCAACTACGAGAGGCTGTTAACAGATAAGATGTTCTTGACAGCGCTCAAGAATACAATGATTTACCTGTTGATTCAGGTTCCAATCATGATTATTCTGGCTTTATTTATATCCGTGCTGCTTAATGACAGCCAGCTTAGATTCAGGGGGTTCTTCCGGACGGCGATCTTCCTGCCATGTGTTACATCGCTGGTTGCCTATTCCGTCGTGTTCAAGTATTTGTTCGGGAATGAGGGACTTGTGAATGCCATACTGATGAAGCTGTCGATCAGTAGCGCGCCGATTGGCTGGATCACCGATCCGTTTTGGGCCAAGATTACGATTATACTGGCGATTACCTGGAGATGGACGGGATACAATATGATCTTCTATTTATCGGCGCTGCAGAATATCGACCCCTCCATCTATGAAGCAGCCCGGATAGACGGAGCTTCGTCTACGAAGCAATTTTTTCGTATTACGATTCCGATGCTGAAGCCAATTATTCTGTTCACATCGATTACTTCTACGATTGGCACGCTGCAGCTATTTGATGAAGTTGTCAATATTACGAAGGGGGGTCCCGGGAACGCGACACTCTCCATCTCGCAGTACATCTATAATCTGTCGTTCAAATATACGGCGGATTTCGGCTATGCGGCAACCGTATCCTATTCTATCGTCATTATCATTATTGTGCTCTCGATCCTTCAATTTAAGGTGGCAGGTGATCAGAAATGAAGAAGCTAAAGCGTATATCCACGTACACCTTTCTAAGTATTGCTGCGTTTGTATCGATATTTCCTTTTTTGTGGATGGTCGTCAGCGCTACGAATAAATCGGTGGATATCACCAAAGGCAGACTGCTCCCCGGCGGCTATTTACTGGAAAATTTCAAGAAACTGCTGGATACGACAGAGCTAGGGACGGCCTTGTGGAATTCAGCGAAAATATCTGTGCTCCTCACCATTTTGGCGATTCTGATCGCCTCCTTGGCAGGTTACGGGTTTGAGATTTTCCGCAGCAAAGTGAAGGATATCGTGTTCAGCATTTTGCTGCTCTCGATGATGATTCCGTTCGCGGCGTTGATGGTGCCGCTATACCGCATGTTCGCCGGGATCTCAAGTGCCGTGCCGGCGATTGGCATGGACACGATGTCTGCCGTGATACTGCCAACAGTGACGACCGCATTTCTTATTTTCTTCTTCCGCCAGAATTCAAAGATGTTCTCGAAGGATTTAATCGAGGCAGGCCGGATCGACGGACTCGGCGAACTAGGCATATTCTTCAAAATTTATATGCCAACGATGAAGACGACCTTTGCGGCGGCAGGCATTATCACGTTCATGTCGAGCTGGAACAGCTACCTCTGGCCGCTCATTGTTCTGCAATCACCTCAGCAGAGAACGATCCCGCTGCTTATATCAACCCTCGGATCAGGGTATGCTCCGGATTACGGCTTATCCATGCTGGCGATCGTCATCGCGACCTTGCCGACAGCGCTCGTATTTTTCCTCATGCAGAAGCATTTTGTGGCAGGTATGATGGGCTCGGTCAAATAAATACTGTTTTCTTTTCCTCAAACTCGATATGATTGATTTATAGGACCGTACTGGGGGAGAAGGGAACATTCGGTGATGAAGAAGTATATTCCGTTTACATACAAGATGCTTGTTCCATACTTGCTGCTCGTCTTAATTACCGATGTTGTAATCGGTTACATTTCCTATGCGATGCTGATTCAATCGCGGACGGAAATGGCCGAGACGAATGTTCGCACAGGTATGGAGCAAGCCAGGAACAATATCCGGTACCAGATGGACGAGATTCAGCGGATGTCCGATACGTTGTTTGGCAGCCTGTCATTTCAGCGGGCTCTACAGACGAAGGGCGATCCCTATCAAATCTATCTGATCATGCTTGATGACATCGTGCCGCAGATTACCGCGCCGTTGAAGCTGTTCGGGAATAATATCCGATTGATGGTGTATACGATGAACGAAGATATGTATGTGGTTGCAGGGGATGACCAGGCCTCGCCCATTGCCAACAGCGATTATTACATCCTTCCCTACGAGCAGATTATGAATAGTGATTGGTACCGGAATTTCAAAGATTCGGAACGGGACAATATTTGGCTGCAAATAGATACAGATCAACGTTTGGAAAATATATCGCATATCCGCAGACTGGTATCCTACAGCGGCAAAAATACGGTGATCGGCTATGTCCGCATTACGGCATCATTAAACGATTTGTTCGGCAACTTCGATACCTTCCCGGTAGAGGAGGGGATTACCTTGCGCCTGGTCGATTCTGCATCGGGTGAACAGACGCTGTATCAACGCGGGAATGCAGGGCCCGATGCCGATACCGATTCCTATTTAATTTTGCAGGAGAACATACCCGGCACGGATTTCATGATTGAGACATTGGTTCCGGAATCCTATTTAAGCAAGGACACGGCCAAGCTGCAGCGTTCCATCTTTGCCGTCTGTGCGCTCAGCTTCGTCGGGATGGCCTTGATCGGCTCGATGGTGGCGCGAATTTCCGGGCGAAAGATGGCGCGGATCGTCAGACTGCTGCGCTCGTTTCAGGAGGGGCATTTTCAAAGGCGGATTCGTTTTGCGGGCAATGATGAATTTGTGCATATAGCCGATGCCTTTAATGTAATGGCCGATAATATCGAAGAGCTGATTAATAGTGTGTACGTCCAGGGTATGCAGAAGAAGCAGGCGGAGCTTGAAGCGCTGCAGGCGCAGATCAATCCGCATTTTCTGTATAACACTTTATCGACGATCAGCAGCCTGACCAATTTGGGCGAGACCGGTAAGGTGACCGAGATGGTGCAGGGACTCTCACGATTTTACAGATTGACGCTAAATCAAGGCAAAGTATTTACGGCGCTGGAGAATGAGCTGAAACAGGTCGAGACCTATCTCGATATTCAAAGGGTAAAGTATGCGGACGGATTCCGGGTTTATGTCGATGTGGAACCGGATATTTTATCCGTTCAGGTTATCAAACTGATTTTGCAGCCATTCGTGGAAAATATCTTCAAGCATGCCTGGTTCGGAGAGACGATTGCGATCATCCTTAAGGGGAGAAGGATCGGCGAGTGCATCGAGCTGAAGGTGATCGATAACGGGATTGGGATGAGAGAAGATACGGTGCAAAGATTGCTGCTTCAGCCGAGCCAGACCGAGGGGGACGGTTATGGCGTCAAGAACGTAGATGATCGAATTAAGCTCAGGTACGGGGAGGATTACGGAATTCACATCGCCAGCCTATACGGGGCAGGAACTACAGTGCAAATCCTGCTCCCTGTGGATGAGGATAATGTTAGGCATGAAATCATTGAAGAAGCTCAGGCAAATCGGTGAAATAGTATATGTTTTCATTGCTCAGCGCCATGTTCAGGCGAAATGAGGTAAGTTATGCTCAAGTCATCAAGTCCGGAAAGCCGAAAGGAGCATGCAAATGGATATTAACGTCTTGCTGGTCGACGATGAAGCGGTGGATTTAGAGTGGATGCGGCGCCGCGTAACCGGAAATGAAATTCCATATCCAATTCATGTATCGGGAACGGCCAACAGCGGATTTAGCGCACTGAAAATGCTGGAGCAGGAACGGATTGATATTATATTGTCCGATATTCGCATGCCGATCATGTCGGGCATGGAATTTGCCAGACGGGCCAGAGAAATAAATCCCGACGTTAAAATTGTATTCATCAGTGGTCATGAGGATTTCGGATATGCCAAAAAAGCAATCGAGCTAAACGCTTCAGGATATTTGCTTAAGCCGGTCGAGGATCTGGAGCTGTATGCGATGCTGGCCAACCTGTGTGAGAGCGTAGAACGTGAACGTGAGGAGCATCGCTCTATTTCGGCAGCCTGGTCGCTGGTTAACGAGGAGTTGCTGCTCCGCTGGCTTAACGATCCGGCGCCAAGCAAGGTAGGAACGCATATCATGGAGATTTTATCCCCGCTGCTCCGCTTCGGGACAACGGCCGCCCTGATTGAGATTGACGATTTGGAATGGAAGGCCAGCGAAATGGGAGAAGCGGAGAAGCATCATCATATCAATCAGCTGGCCGGGTTCATCCGGTATGATGTAGAGGAGAATATGCTTGGCACGTTCTTTCGCAGTCAACAGACGAAGTTCCTTATTTTGTCGTCCGTACCTGAGCCGGAATTTCCATCATTGTTGGAGAAGCTTATTTCCTCCGTACGGAATTCCTTTCCGTTTACCGTTACAGTGGGGATGGGGAAGTCTGCGCGTGAGGAAGATCAGCTGCGTGAGTCTTATCGTCAGGCGCAAGCCGCGTTAAGCATTAAATGGCTGCTCGGCAAGGACAGGCTGATCTCTTGGGATATCGTGGAATGGGCGCCCGGCGAACACTTCCCCGTTCCTTCGGTAGAGGAAATTCTGGACCGTATGCTGCTGGCTATCATGGACTATGATCTTGTCGCCATCGATGATTGTCTGGGAGAAATTTTTAACGTGCGGATGCCGATCAATCAGAAGAAGGAAGTATATGATCTCATTTTGCGAATGACGACGAAGCTTCATGCCGATCTGCGACAAAGAGGCGAGGATTTATATGAGCTGATGAAATGGGACTCCTATCAGCCGGTCATATTGTTTCAATTCGAGACGGTCCATGACATTACATCCTGGCTGAGAAAAAGATTCTTCGAGTTATCCGAATTGCTGTATGCCAAAAATCAGCGTCAGAAGCGGAAGCTGATCCAGGAGATCATGACTTATGTCGATCATAACATCGAGAAGAAAATCACATTAAAAGAGGTCGCTGCATTTTTCGATTTTACCCCGAATTATTTGGGATATGTATTCAAGGAAGAGACAGGCACAAACTTTAGCGATTATTTAAATGTGCAGAGGACTCGCCGCACTTGTGAACTGCTATCCGATCCTATGCTGAAAATATATGAAATCGCCGAACGCATGGGCTATAAGAACATCATTTATTTCAATCGGCAATTCAAGCAAACGATGAATATGACGCCGGGGGAATATCGCAAAAGAAATAAAATATGAGAGCTGTTAAGGGTCAAAAACCGAATTCGCGCTTTGCAGCCGGCTTCGGTTTTTTTGTCTTGAAGTTTTACCGATTGCAGCCGGCCCTCTAAGGCTATCGTGGAAAAAGTACTATATTTAGTTGCGGCGCTGAATTTCTGAATAGAAGAAGCCATTCTATAATGATGGCAGAGATAAAGAGAAGGGAGCTGGTTAAGGGGATGAAGAAAAGCCGCGGTTTTTGGAGCGATGTGAAAAAGTATAGAACTTTGCTATTGATGCTGCTGCCTGCCGTATTCTTTTTTCTATTATTCGCCTATATACCGATGGCAGGAATCGTCCTTGCCTTCAAGCAGTTCAATTACAGCGGCGGTATATTCGGAAGTCCTTGGAACGGGCTTAGCAATTTCCGCTTTTTCTTCGATTCAGGGGATGCTTGGCGTGTAACGAGAAATACGGCACTGTACAATGTTGCGTTTATCGTAGTTAATAACTCGCTGCAGATTTTCGCCGCCATTCTATTGTTTGAGGTTGCCGGTAAATGGTTCCGCAAGATTACGCAGACCATTATGTTCCTGCCTTATTTCATTTCATGGGTCGTTGTGGGGGCGATTGCCTATAACTTGTTCAATTATGACGTTGGAATGGTCAATGTTCTGTTGAACAAAATCGGGTTTGAATCTGTCGATATCTATAATACAGCTGCGTATTGGCCGATTATATTAGTCTTTGTAGCCGCCTGGAAGACGCTAGGTTACGGGACGATTATGTATTTGGCGGCCATTACTGGCATCGATACGGAGATGTATGAAGCTGCCGAGATCGATGGGGCCAACATTTTTCAGCGAATCCGCAAAATTACGATCCCAAGCTTGATGCCAACAATTATTATTCTGGTCTTATTGGCGATTGGCAACATTTTCCGTGGAGACTTCGGGATGTTCTACAACATGGTTGGCAACAACGGCCTGTTATTCTCGTCGACGGATGTTATCGATACTTTTGTATTCAGAATGCTGATTACCTCGAATGAAATCGGCATGTCTGCCGCTGCCGGATTCTATCAATCCGTTCTCGGATTTGTTACGATCCTGCTCGCGAACTATGCTGTACGCAAATACGACAAAGACCGTGCTTTGTTCTGATTACGGAGGGGAAAGCTTATGAACGAAATAGTACCGGCGTCCGGAGGAACGGGGCGAAAAATCGATACATCATCGCGCAGAACGAAGCCAAAGGATCGTCTGCTCCTGTCCATCATTGGTTATGTGTCATTAGCCATTTTTGCACTGTTTTGCATCATTCCATTTGTACTGGTCATTTCCTCTTCACTTACGGACGAGAGCACAATTACGAGAGAAGGCTATCAACTATTCCCTGCGGTCTTCTCGACAGAGGCCTACCATCTGCTGTTCAAATATCCGGCGGATATGCTTAAGGCCTATGGCGTGACCATTACGGTGACGGTGCTGGGAACGCTGTTCGGATTGTTTTTAACCTCGATGACCTCCTATGCGCTGGCGCGAAAAGATTTCAAGTGGCGCAATGCCTTTTCCTTCTTTTTCTTCTTTACGACGCTTTTTAGCGGCGGGCTCGTTCCCTGGTACCTGCTTATCGTTAATTACCTGCATCTGAAGGATACACTCCTGGTGCTGATCCTGCCGATGCTGATGAACGTGTTCTATATTATCGTGATGAAGTCGTTCATGGGGGGGATCCCGGAGGCGATCATAGAATCGGCGAAAATAGACGGAAGCGGAGACTTCCAAATCTATACCCGTTTTATTCTTCCGCTGTCCAAGCCGGCTCTGGCAACGATCGGCCTGTTTATTGCGCTGGCTTATTGGAATGATTGGTACAATGCGCTCCTGTTCATCTCCAATTCTGATTTGATGCCGCTGCAATACTATCTCTATCGATTGCTCGGCAATATGGACGGGATGAGGAGAGCGATTATGCAGTCGGGGGCAGTTGTGAATTTCGATTTGCCAACCGAGAGCTTGAAAATGGCGATGACGATCGTCGCTACCGGACCGATTTTGCTCGCTTATCCATTTATTCAACGTTATTTTGTGCAAGGTTTGACGATTGGAGCGGTAAAAGGATGACCACAGGATAACCTGGTTATCGATATAAGTGAAGAGGTTGTTATAAAGTCAAAATAATCGGGGGAGGATTTTGTCATGAAACACAAACAGAAGAGATTTATGTTTTTGCTGGCGATGGTATTTGCTCTATCCACTTGGCTGACAGCTTGCGGAGGCGAAGGGGGGAGTGCCTCAAATCAGGAATCAAACAGCAGCAGTGGCAAGAGCGCTTCTGCCAACAACGCCGCCGTGAACCAGACCGATGACAGTCAGCCTGACCTATCCCAGGAGGTGAAGCTGAAGATGCTTATGATCGGCGGGAAGCCGGCCGATTATGATGAGGTTTTTGGCGAACTGAATCAATTGCTGAAGGAGAAGATCAACGCTACCGTGGAAGTCGAATTTCTCGATTGGGCGGACTGGTCACAGAAATATCCGTTGAAGTTTGCCGCTAACGAGAATTTTGATATCGCTTACACGGCGAACTGGGCGTACTACAACGACCAGGCGCGGAAAGGCGGCTTTGTTGAACTGACGGAAGACTTGTTGCAGAAATATGCGCCGCTGACGTGGGAAGCGATGCCGGAGTTTGCCTGGCAACAGGCAGAAGTAGACGGCAAGCTGTACATGGTGCCGAATAACAATAATGAGGTTACAGATAAGGTCGTGCTAATTCGCGAGGATTTGCGCAAGAAGTATCATCTTGAGCCGGTCAACAGCCCGGAAACTTATAGTGCTTACGTGAAGACGATCGCTGCGGGCGAGCAAGGCATCAGCGGTTTTGGAGCCAAGCCGGCGGACGGCTGGAAATGGCATGAATTGGATCAAATTTTGCTGGAACAGCAAAACAATTGGAATTTGATAGATTACAGCATACCGTTTGCCTATAAGCTGGACGATGAGAAAGGCCAGGTTTTTAATGTGTACGATACGCCTGAATTCTCGCAATTGCTCGCTTATTACAAGGATCTTGCTGTGAACAAAGTCTGGTCGAAGAATATCGTCAGCAACAAAAATGACACATGGCAGGATATGAAGGCAGGCAAAACGGCTTCCTATGCACAGAACCTGGGAACCCTTGCTTTCAATTTGGCAGAGATGCGGCGTGATAAGCCGGAATATGAAGTGGCGATTGTGGATCTTACCCCGGATAAGAAGAAGATCGGCGCGATTTCCACGCAGAACGGAATGGCCGTCCATGCCGGCTCGAAAAACGTGGAGCGTTCCTTGATGCTGATTGACCTGCTGCAAAATGACAAAGAGATTCATGATTTGACGATGTACGGTATTGCCGGCAAGCATTACGAGCCGTCGGGCGACGACAAGTATACTCCGGGTCCAAGCTCGGAGAGCTACACAGGGTTCTCCAATTGGGGCTGGAACTCGCTTCTGAACAGAAAGGATGCTTCCTATCCGGTAGAGGCTGACCAAATACTGGAGGGCTGGATGGATAAAGTCTATCATTTTCCGCTGGAAACCTTCGTATTTGACGATACCCATGTTAAGAACGAGGTTGCTAACGTAGGCAATGTGATGCTGCGTTATGCGATTCCACTGGAGTATGGCTTGATCGATGACCTCGACAAGGGGCAGGCCGAATTGATCAAGCAGCTGGAGGCTGCGGGGATCGATACCATTCGGCAGGAGCTGCAAAGTCAAATTGACGCTTTTCTGGCAAATCAATAGCCCGCGTTTCGATTTCATTTACGGGTTTGCTATGACAAGTAGGGGACGCCCGTCCCCTACTTTGTTCCAAATAACGACATGATTGGATTAGAGGAGGAAGCTGGAAATGAACTACAAGCATTCGCCAATCAGCAGCAAGCTGCCGGTCTTCATGTACGGCGCTGATTATAATCCGGATCAGTGGCTGCATGATCCTGGCGTGTTGGATGAAGATATTCGGCTGATGAAGCTGGCCCACTGCAATGTCATGTCCGTGGGGATATTCTCCTGGGTGGCCCTGGAGCCGGAGGAAGGGAAATTTACGTTTGAATGGCTTGACCGCCTCCTGGATCGGTTAGTTGAGAATGGCATATATGTATGGCTTGCTACGCCTAGTGGTGCGCGCCCGGCCTGGATGTCGGAGAAATATCCGGAAGTGCTGCGCGTGGAAGCGAACCGTCGCCGCAATTTGCACGGTCACCGGCATAATCACTGCTATTCTTCCCCGGTATACCGGGAGAAGGTCAGAATCATGAATAGCAAACTTGCCGAGCGGTACACCCATCACCCGGCTGTTATCGGTTGGCATGTATCGAACGAATACGGCGGCGAATGCCACTGCGATTATTGCCAGGAAGCATTTCGGACCTGGCTGAGGAACAAATACGGGACGCTGGACGCGCTGAATTATGCGTGGTGGACCGCCTTCTGGAGCCATACGTATACATCCTGGTTACAGATTGAATCGCCGGCCCCCCATGGAGAGACGATGGTGCATGGTCACCATCTGGATTGGCGCCGCTTCGTATCTCACCAGACCATTGACTTCTATAAGCACGAGATCGCGCCGCTGAAGCAGGCCAATCCAGACTTGCCGTGCACTGCCAATATGATGGATCTATTCTACGGGCTGGATTATCGCGAGTTCGCCGAAGCGGTGGATGTTATTTCCTGGGATGCGTATCCGACCTGGCATGAAGCAGATTCGGAGGCGAGGATCGCTGTCTGGTTCTCGTTCAACCATGACTTATTCCGCACGCTGAAGCATAGGCCGTTCATGCTGATGGAGAGCACGCCAAGTCAGACGAACTGGCAGCCGGTGAGCAAACTGAAGCGTCCCGGAATGCATCGCCTTTCTTCCTTGCAGGCCGTTGCCCATGGCTCAGATACGGTACAATATTTCCAATGGCGGAAAAGCCGGGGCTCCAGCGAGAAATTTCATGGCGCAGTAGTAGATCATGTCGGGCATGAACATACGCGGGTGTTTCAGGATGTTGCCGCTCTAGGCAAGACGCTATCGCAAATGAGCGGGATTATCGGCACTCAGGTTCCAGCCGAAGCCGCGATATGGTTTGATTGGGATAATCGTTGGGCCATACATGATGCGCAAGGGCCGCGCAATAGCGGAATCCATTATGAAGAGACAGTGATGCAGCATTATCACTCCCTCTGGGAGCTGGGCGTTCCTACCGATATCATTGGATCAAAGGATGATCTTGCCAGATATAAGCTGATCGTAGTTCCGATGGCTTATCTGCTGCGGGAAGAGACGGGCAAGCGGATGGAACAGTATGTAGAACGCGGCGGAACGCTGGTGGTCACGTATTGGACAGGAATCGTTGATGAGCATGATCTCTGTTATCTGAATGGCTTCCCGGGACCGCTGCGCAGCACGCTTGGCATTTGGGCGGAAGAAATCGACGGGCTGCACGAGCAGGATCGTAATGCGTTGATAATGTCCTCCGGCAACGTCTTGGGGCTGGAAGGCAAATATGAAATTCACGAGCTATGTGAGATCATTCACGCCGAGGGAGCTGAGGTATTGGCTGCTTACGAGGATGACTTCTATGCCGGAGGCCCGGCATTGACCATAAATCGGCTAGGCGCAGGCCAAGCTTATTATCTTGCGGCCAGAGTCAGCGAGCAGCGATTCTACGACTCGCTGTACAGGAAGCTTGTAGACGAGGCCGGCGTGAAACGGGCAATCGACACCGTCTTGCCGGATGGAGTAACGGCACAGCTTCGTACTGATGGCGAGCAGGATTATGTATTCCTGCTTAATTTCTCCGGCCAAGAGGTAGAGGTTTGTCTGGATGCTGCCGTGTATATGGATATTGAAAGCGGAGAGCCGGCTCCCAGTTCCTTTGTATTGCCTAAGCATGGATCCGTGATACTCAGGCGAGAGCATCATTCATTCTAGTAGAGTTGTGAGGTGAAAGGTACGAAATGAAAAAGTCAGGACTCATGCTTCTGGTATTTCTATTGACATTTTCACACTTAAGTTTCGCGAATGCGCCGAGGTCTGCGGCAGCGGATTTGCCGCTGGCATCTTCGCCAGGCAAGCTGCAGAATCCCGGCTTTGAGAGCGGGGATTTAAGCGGTTGGAAGGTGACACAGACCGTGACGGAGATTACGTATGCGGTCAATTCCTTGTCGCCGCATTCAGGCTCCTATTCCTTTAATTACTGGAGTGATAACGGGCCGACCTGGTTCAAGCTGTCTCAGTCGGTCGACGGTCTGGAAGACGGGATTTACGAGCTGCGGGCCTGGGCGTCCGGAGGTGGAGGAGAGACCAGACTGAAGTTTTATACAGAGACCGCAGATAACGATCCAACGGGGCTAAGTACCGATATCGTCAACACCGGATGGGAGCAATGGGCGCAGTATTGGGTACAGGACATTGAAGTGACTGATGGCAAGGTGACGATTGGCTTTGAGGTGTTTGGGCCTGCTGGGACCTGGGGATATTTTGACGATGTTGAGTTGGTGAAGATCGAGGAGGAAGCGTATGATCCGGCCGAGTTCATCAAAGGCGTTGATATTTCCACGCTGCAAGCCTTGGAAGATCAGGGGGCTGCATTTTACGACAACGGCGCAAAGAAGGACCTGCTCACGATCCTGAAGGATCACGGCGTGAACTATGTCCGCTTGCGGCTGTGGAATGATCCGGCAGAGGCGGACGGCTACAACGATAAGCCGCATACCCTGGCGATGGCTCAGCGGGTTAAAGCGGCCGGGATGAAGCTGTTGCTGGACTTCCATTATTCCGACTTCTGGGCCGATCCGGGCCAGCAGGTGAAGCCGAAGGCATGGAAGGAGCTTGATTTTAGCGGTTTGAAGCAGGCGGTTTATTCATATACGCATGAAGTGTTATCAGAGCTGGCCGCGCTTGATGCCTATCCGGATATGATCCAGATCGGCAATGAAATCAACAGCGGCATACTCCTTCCTGACGGATCGACCAGCAACTTCGATCGATTGGCGGAACTGCTGCAGCAGGGCAGCCAAGCCGTTCGCGACACGGTGCCGCAGGATCACGAAGTGAAAATTATGCTTCATCTCGCCGAAGGGGGAAGCAACGGCAAGTTTCGCAGCTTTTTCGATCAGATTCAGCGGCGGGGTGTCGATTACGATGTCATCGGATTATCCTATTACCCGTATTGGCATGGTACCTTCCAGGATCTGAAGAGCAATATGAATGATCTGATTGTCCGTTATGGCAAGGAAGTCGTCGTGGCTGAGACCGCTTATCCCTATACTTACGAAGATGCCGATGAATATGGCAATATTGCGGGCGAGAATGAAACGAGAATCGCCGGTTTCCCGGCATCCGTTGCAAATCAGAAGCTGGTGACAGAGACGGTCATGAATACGGTCGCCCATGTTGATGGCCATAGAGGCCTCGGCGTCTTCTATTGGGAACCAGCCTGGCTGCCTGGTGTAGGCTGGAAGTCGGGCGAAGGGAACGCCTGGGAGAATCAAGCGATATTCGACTTTGACGGCAATGCTCTGCCATCGCTTGATGCATTTCAATTTATCCCGGGCAGCATTGCTGACAAATTGCCACTCCTTGTGTATCCATCGCAAGCCATCACGATTCCAAAAGGCGGTGTACCATCTTTGCCGACCGCGGCGAGCGTCTTGTTCAATGAAGGCTCGATTCACTCCGTACCGGTGGCATGGGATGAAATGGAGGGTGAACAATGGACTACGCCTGGTAAATTTACGTTGTATGGAACGGTGGAAGGGATATCCCAAAAGGCTTCGATTGAAATCACCGTGCTGGCTCAAGCGAACGAGATCAGAAATCCGGGCTTTGAAGTCGGCGACTTATCGGAATGGACACTTACCGGGACCGGTGATGTTGGTAAGGTCGAGCATAATGCAGCCAATGCGCATTCCGGCAACTATGCATTTAATTATTGGTATGGTGAACCGTATAAATATCAATTAACCCAGGACATTACGGGCCTGGAGAATGGAATTTATACGCTGAAGGCGTGGGCTTCCGGTGGCGGCGGAGATACGGTGCTTAAGCTGTTCGCGAAGCAGGGCGAGGAAGTGCTCAGTACCGATATGGTAAATACCGGATGGAATGTATGGAGGCCCTATCAGGTTGAGAACATCAAGATTATGAACGGACGGATCACGGTGGGCTTTGAGGTGGAGGCACCAGGGGAAGTATGGGGGTATTTGGACGATATGGAGCTCATCCGAACTGCCGATATTCCGGAATTGCCAACGAATCCGGAGCAACCGGGTACCTCAGGCAATCCGGGTACGCCAGCGGAAAGCCCATCCTCGGCGGAATCCGCTGGTTCAGCAAGCAATGATGGTCAGAAGCCGGGCAGTGCGGCCAGCCTCTCCATTACTTCGGATCAGTTGAAGAAGACGGAGGAAGGCTCGTACTTTGTAATGATCCCGACCGATATACATGAAGTAACTTTGTCGTCTGGTATCCTCCGGTTGCTCGGATCAGATCCGCTTGAATTAAAGAATGGAGCTGTTTCATTGCTTATTCCTGCAGAGGTATTGCTCGCATTGCTTGACCTGGATACTGATGCGGCTAATACTGCTGCGATAACGGTACGGATTAATCCGGTCAACCTGACGGATGTTGAAGCCATGATGCAGTCAGCGAATGTCGATACCTCTACAACTATTCACGTTCTGACGTTAGGTTATGATGTGGATTTGATGTTGACGACTTCCGAGGGTGTGGTGAAACGCTTGTTTCAGTTCCCGACCCCGCTTAAGCTCCGTCTCCCGCTTGACCTGGAAACGAATAGACATATTGCGGGAATTTTCAAGGTGGCGAATGGAAGTTATACGTACACCGGCGGTAAATGGTCGGACGAAATGATTGCGGCAAACCTTTATCACCCTGGCACATATATAGCTTTGCAGGTAGCGAAGACATTTGCAGATGTCTCTCCTGACTATTGGGCACAGCAAATCATCGCCGAGCTCGCAGCCAAACAGCTGATCGAAGGCGACGGCAAAGGATCATTTAACCCGACCCGTTCGATCAGTCGCTCGGAATTCACCGCCTTGCTTGTACGCGCTTTGTCGATTAAATACGACGTCACTGCAATCGCAATGCAGCATGGGTCGTGGATGGCTGGAACAGGAACTGAAGCAGGTGTGGTCTCGGGGAGGTTTGCAGATGTTCCGGCCGAGGCCTGGTATGCTGAAGCGATAGAGATCGCTTACCAATATGGAATTGTGAACGGCAAAGGAAACGGGCACTTCGATCCGCAAACCGCGATCACTCGTGAGGAAATGGCAGTGATGCTGATGAAGGCGTATGCTTTATTTGGCGAACTTGTACCTCAGCAAGCCATGATTTATCCATTTGCTGATCGGAATGAGGTTGCCGGTTGGGCGGCTGAATCCGTTGTCTCTGCTGTGTCGCTCGGATTACTCCAGGGCAGAGAGCGGAATCAATTTGCGCCTCGCGCCGATCTGACCCGAGCGGAAGCAGCACGAGTCGTATATCGTTTGCTGCAGTTCTAGTTCCTTTTGCACAATGTCGGATTGTTTAACAAGAATTGCTCCGATTTAGGGCGACTGCCCCTTCTGACGTGAGACCCATCAAAACATCTTCAAGATTTGCTATGTCGTAAGATATAGAGAATCCTGGAGGTGTTTTTGTTTTGGCAACCGGAGTAAGAACAGTATGTATTTTGACTCTATCTCGCAACGGGCACTAGCCCCCCTGTGGTCAGGGGAGTTTTTTGAATGCTGGCTGGCCCAACTTGGGAGATGACCCATTCGTAAAGCGATTGTCGTGTTTCTCTTGACAAAGCAAGAAAATGACATATAGTAAGTAGTAAGTGATAAGTAGTAAGTAATAAATGAGATTTAACGGATTCCTCGCATTAGGCAGACATCAGAATAAGCCAAGAAAATGATGATCAGAGGAGGATTTTAAATGACAAATCTAAAATTGGGACAAAGTTTTTCGATTATAGCGTTAAACGCACAGAGAAGTCTTGAGATGACTACTGCGAAGAAGGTGGCTCTTCGTTGCATGGCTGCGGCGGTTATTCTAGAAATTTACTTAGACGGCGGATTCACACAGACAGGGAAGCAATTCGTTCTGAATAAAGCTATGCTTGAGCAATCGCAGACGATACCTTATCGCGAAGTCATTTTAACATCCATCGTGCGCAAAAATGCGCAGACCACGGGCGAGCTGAGTTGGTGGCTGAAGAAGGCTGCCAGGCTCCCGGAAAGAAAATTGAGACAGTTAGAACACGCCATCTCGGATTCTCTGAAAGAGATGAACCTGCTTGAGGAGATTTCTCATATTTTGGGGTGCGATCTCTATTTTCATTCCGCAGGTGTGGATATTAAAGAATATCGCAGCGATATCCAAGCATACTCAACGATTACAGAGAGCGCCCGGGCGGAGCTGCTGGAAGAGGGCCTGGTCACAGATGAGACGATTTGTTTAGTATGGCTTCTTCGCGAAAGCGGCTGTATGCTTGATTTCTTCTCGCGGAGCGAACTGGTCGGTATAAGTGCCGGAATGTATAAGCTATATCAAAATGAACCGCTGGCCAAAGTATTATTCCCGATCCGCATCCATAGCGGCATTGAATTAATCCTCAAGAAGCTTCTGCGCATGAAGACAGGGGTAGTCAGGACACAGGTGGGCAGCGGCATGAATTTCCTTTTTCCAATGCTGGAGCGTTCACAGGCCATATTCATTGACACTGAGCAAATGCTGCCTAATGCAGTGAAAAGGTTGCATGATGTGAGGGGGCGGCTGGAATCCAAGGGCCACACGGTTACGGTGCTGCATAAGGGGCAGATTCCGACCCTTAAGGTGGATAATATTGTTTACGAAGCGATCCCACATGCCATCTACGGAAGAGTGCCGATCCATGGGGTGCGTCTAATTCCGAAACCGTTATTTTAAAAAGGAGTCAAATAATCATGTCCAGACAACGTTCCATGGAGACGATACTAGCCTCTGAATATGTGTCTATAGGTGAATTAGTGCGTCTTACAGATTCGCGCTATAGTACGCTGAAATTTTATACCGAAGAGGGGATGCTTCCTTTTGAGCAGGCAGAGGAAAATTTGACCCGAAGATACAAAAGGGAGGCAACGGTCGCTCGTATATTGCGGATTAAAGAACTGAAGTCCAGCGGATTATCCATCCCCCAAATAAAAGAAGCACTCAGTATGGAATGAGGATACCGCCCCTTGGGTATTAAATGAACTGACGCAATCCACACGGGCTACCGCCGCTTTACACGGATACCAGATTGTTATATGATAATTCCATCATTAGATTTCAATAAATATCTTTTGAACAATATGAGGTGCTTTATGAGTGTGTTAGGTTCTAAATAGTCGTAATTGAATAAATAAACATTACGATATAGGCACGGACGATGGATGGACGTGTGAAATTTCCCTATATTGTAGGTTTATTTGTTTTACCTATGAAGAACCCTACAATACGTCATGAGGCTTGGATGGATCTCTATTCATATATCGGAGATTTCCGGAACAAATATGCCTAGAACATGAATGTAAAGCTGTGGGATTCCTACAGCTTTTTTTGCTGTCTATTTATAGGGTGCCTGTTCAAAAAAGGCCGCCAGGTTGCTATCTTTGAACCAAGCTTGATCAGGTTTGCTTAGCCACAGCGGATCTTTTTGAACAGCCTCTCGGGCGGCTTTATTGAAATCTATTGGGGTAGGGTTTCTTCTTGTCATGATTCATTTACGTGAGGAGAATAAACCGATGAATATAAGTACGTTTGATAAATTACAGTACAACGAACTGAAAGAAATCGTAAAAAGCTTTTGTGTGAGCGGATTAGGAAAGCAGTTTATTGATAAATTGCAACCGAGCTCAAACCTGAGCGTTGTGAAAACCCGGTTGAACGAGACAACTGAGGCCCGGGCGATTCTCGATACGGAAAGTCACGTCCCGTTAGTGGGCATATCCAATATCCAGAACTTTATGGATAAGCTTGAGAAGGGGATGATCCTGGATCCTGCTGAGCTCGTAGCCATCGCTGATTTCCTGCGCGGCTGCCGCAAAATGAAAAGCTTTATGCAGGAGAGGGAGCTTCTGGCGCCGAAAATTAGCGCTTATGCCTATTCCATGACCGAGTTCGCACCTATTGAGGAGCGGATTCAGGCAAGTATCAAGGGAAATCAGGTAGATTCAGCAGCCAGCAAAGAGCTGAAGCGGATTCGCAAACATATTGATATAGCGGAAGCGAAGATTGAAGAGCAGCTTCAGCGCTTTTTGAAAAACAGTGCAAATAAGGAATATATCCAGGAGTTTTTTGTAAGCAAAAAGAATGACCGATTTACGATTCCGATCAAAGCTGCATATAAAAACCATGTGCCGGGGGCGATTGTGGAGGTGTCTTCGAAGGGGGCTACGGTATTTATCGAACCGATCTCCGTATCGAAATATAATGCGGAATTAGCGAGTTTGAAAGCCGAAGAGGCGATGGAGGAATATCAGATTCTTGCAGACTTGTCTAATCTGATATTCGATCATGCGCAGAGCATGAATATCAATATTGAGTTAATCAGTCAGTACGATATGATCTTTGCCAAGGGCAAATTCAGTCGCAGCCTCGATGGCATAGAGCCTCTCATCAACGATCATGGCTATATAAGGCTGGTGTCATGCCGACATCCTTTGCTTACCGGCAAGGTGGTGCCGCTTGACTTTGAGATCGGCGATGCCTATCGAAGTCTCGTAATTACGGGACCCAATGCCGGCGGGAAAACCGTGGTGCTGAAAACGGTTGGACTCAATACTCTGGCCACGATGTCAGGCTTTCATATTGCGGCTGCGCCGGGAACTGAGGTTGCGTTGTTCCGCCATGTTTTTGTAGATATTGGGGATAATCAAAGTCTTGAGAACGCGCTCAGCACCTTTTCATCCCATATGAAAAATATATCGGAGATTATGTATGCGGCAGATCGTCATACCTTACTGCTATTTGATGAAATCGGCAGCGGCACCGAGCCGAATGAAGGGGCAGCGCTAGCGATTGCCATTCTGGAGGAGTTCTACCATATGGGCTGTATCACGGTGGCAACTACGCATTATGGCGAGATCAAGCAATACTCGGAAATGCACAGTGACTTTATGAATGCGGCGATGGAGTTTGATCAGGAGACATTGGAGCCTCAATATAGGCTGATGATTGGTCAATCGGGCGAAAGCAACGCGCTGTGGATTTCACGGAAAATGAAGCTGAAGGAGCATGTGCTGGAGCGAGCCAAAAGCTATATGCAGCGAAAGGAATATCGCATGGACCGCCTTCAAAGCAGCAAGGTTGGCAAGCCGAAGAATATCGATATCGCTGCGGAAGCGGAAATTCCCGTCTATGCTATGGGCGATAAGGTTAAGCTGCTGGATCGGAATGAGAGTGCTATCGTGTATCGTGGACTTGACTCCCTCAACAACCTGATCGTATTTGTTCAGGGGAAGATGCTGGAAGTTCATTATAAGCGTGTATCGCTGGAGCTGCAAGCAAGTGAACTGTATCCGGAGGGATACGATCTGAACACGCTCTTCACGAGCTATCAGGAACGAAAATTTCAGCATGATATGCAGCGCGGCTCGAAGAAGGCGCTCCGGAAAGTGCAGAAGGAGATGCGAAATCAGCGTCGACAAAACGCTGAAGAGCAGGATTGATGCTTACGGAGCCCGGATTTTAACAAACAACCCAGCCCGGATAGGAACTCTATCGTTGGCTGGGTTGTTTGTTAATCAATTACAAGCGTCCTGCTGCCTTTACTTTCACAAGCAGGGCATTACCTGGCAGATACGCGATCGGAATGTCCTCGGACAATACAATCTGCACCGTAGCGCGATTTGCCCCGGCAAGGACCGCTTGGTCTATAGCATGGCTGCGCGCATCCTCCATCGCTTGGTCGTAAGTCATCTCGTCCAGCGAATAGATCCAAAAAAGTAATATACATCCAAATGAATAAAAATACAATAGTTTTTTTAAAGATACGCAATCCGGAAAGTCGGGAGTGTGGAGGAAAAAAGCTCGGGGCAATGGGAATTTACTATTTTATGTTATAATATAGAACAAATGTTCCATAACGGTGATTAGTCAAAGCGAACGGCCATTTTGAACAACCTTTAATAGAAGTCGGCGGGTGAAGCAATAATGAAGGATCAAGTAAAGATCGCTGTCAGGCCATTAGTTGAATATGCGTTCCGCAGCGGGGATCTGGACAGCGGGTTCAGAACAGGAACAGCCTTGACCGAGGGGACGAAGGCGCATCAGCAGGTACAGAAGAGCTACGGTGAGGCGGATCAGAAGGAAGTCTATCGGGCAGCCGAGATCCCCTTCGGGGATCTGCTGTTTGTCATAGAGGGAAGATGCGATGGGCTGCTGGTTATGGAGGACGGATCGGTGATGATCGATGAGATCAAATCGAGCTCCGGCGACATTCCGCAGGTGGTGGAGGAGAGCTATCCGGTTCATTGGGCACAGGCCAAATGCTACGCCTATATGTATGCGAGGGAGCACGAAGTCAAACGAATGAAGGTCCAACTGACCTATGTGCAGGTAATTACCGGAGAACAGCAACGGTTCCAGCAGGAGGCGGATTTGGCCGAGCTGGAGGCTTTTGTAAATGAGATCGTCGAGCAATATGCGCCTTATGCACAAATGATTCGAGATCATCAAATGGCAAGGGACAAGAGCATTAGCGAGCTGGATTTCCCGTTTGCGTCTTACCGGGACGGACAGCGCAAATTGGCAGGTGCGGTCTATAAAGTTATCAGCGAGGGAGTGCATTTATTTGCCAAGGCCCCAACGGGGATCGGCAAGACAATCTCGACGACTTTTCCGGCAGTGAAGGCGATGGGAGAGGGGCGTCTGGAGCGAATTTTCTATTTAACGGCCAAGACGATTACCCGTACAGCTGCGGAGGATACGTTCTCTTTGCTGCAAGTCAAAGGCTTGCATTTGCATGTAGTTACAATTACCGCCAAAGAGAAGATCTGTCCCCAGGATCAGGTGAGCTGTCGCAAGGAGGATTGCCCCTTCGCGGACGGATATTATGATCGAATTAACGGGGCTGTTCTTGATATATTGGCAAATGAGACGCTGATCGGTCGTAAGAAGATTGTAGAATATGCGTACAAGCACCGGGTGTGTCCGTTTGAGTTTTCGCTTGATCTTGCCTATGCGGCGGATGTGGTGATTTGCGATTATAACTATATTTTTGATCCGAGGGTATCTCTGAAAAGGATGTTTGCAGAGTCGAAGAGCCGCACCGCGTTGTTGATCGATGAGGCTCATAACTTGGTGGATCGGGCCCGCGAGATGTATTCGGCGTCCCTGAATAAAGGGGATTTCCTGAGTTTACAGCGGGAGTATAAAGGTCTTAACGCGGAGGTGCATCAGGCAGCCAAGGCCGTGAATGGCTTCTTCATTCAATTGCGTAAAGACGCTATGGACAGGAAGGAGCTGGTATCCCGGCAGGCTCCGGCGCAGCTGGTAGAAACGGTCGAGCATTTCATCCTTGCAGCGGAGCAGGAGCTAAGTTTGCGTCAGGATGGGGTACAGGGACAATTGCTGCTGCAGACCTATTTCGCGGCGCAGAGCTTCGTTAGGATCAGCAAGCTGTATGACGAGAGATTCGTGACCTATGCGGAAATTTCCTCAAGGGAAGTATCCATTAAGCTGTTCTGTCTTGATCCTTCTCATCTGCTGCGGGAGATGGGGAAGGGCTACTGCTCGCATATATATTTCTCAGCGACGTTAACACCGATGTCTTATTATCGGGATATGCTGGGGGCGAGGGAGCAGGACTATACCTTATCGCTCCCCTCCCCCTTCCATCGCGAACAGCTTGAGGTGCAGATTAAGCCGTTATCTACGCGTTACCATGACCGGGAGGGGACGAAGCTGCAGGTGGCAGAGCTGCTTAGACAGATGATGGAGGGGCATCGGGGCAATTATCTGTTCTTTTTCCCTTCCTATGCCTATATGAATCTGGTCTACGAAGCGTTTACGGAAGTCTTTGCGAATCAGGCAGAACTGCGCATACTGCTGCAGCGGGGGGATATGACAGAAGAAGAACGGGAGGGCTTCCTGGCAGCGTTCGAGGCTGATCATGAGGGAACCTTGGCTGGCTTTGCGGTAATGGGCGGCATTTTCTCCGAGGGAATTGATCTGGTGGGTGATCGTCTGACAGGCGTAGCAATCATCGGGGTAGGCTTGCCGCAGATCGGCCTGGAACGGAACATTATTCGCGATTACTTCCATGCAGGAGGCAAGAACGGGTTCGATTATGCCTATGTCTATCCCGGGATGAATAAGGTGCTTCAGGCCGGAGGCCGGCTTATTCGCACCGAGACGGATCATGGGAGACTGCTATTGATCGATGATCGCTATCTGCAGCCGCATTATGCAGGTCTATTGCCGGAGGAGTGGAGATAGAGGGAAGAGAACTGGCATTCTTGGAGTTGGATTGGTTGACCTGTCCAACTCCGAAAGAATGCCAGTTGTAGCTTAAATACTTAGGACAGCTGAGCTTGTCTTGCTGCTGTGACGGAGATCCAGCCCTCCAAATTGTTCGTGCAGACGAGCAGGTCAGGATACTCGGACCAGGCCCGGAGGGAGGCATCATCATCAGGAGTCCAGACCATCAGCCGGACGTCTTCTTCGCGGCAGCGTTCGATAAAGGATGGAGTAACGTAGACGTGCTTAACGGACAAATATGTGCCGCGAAGCTGTGCGAGATAAGGAAACAGGGAAGCCGAAGCTCCGTAAGAAATCAGGCCTATGGCGATCTTGGAGTCGAGCGCTCTTACCCGTTCGATGGCGTAATGATCGAAGGAGGAGAGAATTACCTGCTCCCTCATACCCAAGCGATGAATGGTCTCAAGCACGGTCTGCTCCAGGCCAGGCATGGCATCCCCCGTTTGCTTCAGCTCGATATCGACGGTCAGCCGATCCTTCAAGAGCAGCAGTGCTTGCTCCAGAGTCGGGATTCGCTCCCCGTCCCCCGCATCCAGCTGCATCAGTTGTTCCCATGTATGCGAGCGGACCAGGCCTTGCCCGCCCGTCGTTCTGTCCAGGGTTGCGTCATGGATGACCACAGGTACGCCATCGCTTGTTAATTGCACATCCAGTTCCAGATGATCGAAGCCTAATTCGAGGGCGGCCCGAAAGCCGCGCAGCGTATTTTCCGGATGCTTGAGTGGATAGCCGCGGTGGGCAATCCCGTGTATTTTAGACATTTCTCATACCTCCAGCTTTTCTATATAATTTTGAAAACGGCGATCTACGGCATCTATATAATGTTCCATTGCTTCCAGTACGCCCTCGCTATAGCTAGCCTCGCAGACATAGTCGGCGGCTTGCTTCAATTCAGCGGGACTATTCGCAACCGCCACGCCAATACCCGCGGCTTCCAGCATCGGCAGGTCATTGAGCTGGTTCCCGATCGCCATCACCTGTTCCAGAGGAATCTCCAGGCTGGCTGCGATCTGCTGAAGAGCCGTTCCTTTACTGACTTGGCCTGGAACCAATTCCAGATAATTGTCCTCCGATTGAAAAGCGGCGATAGAGGAGTGCAGCGCTGATGAACGATCTACGAATTCAGCGAACAAACGGCGGCTTTGCTCAACCGGGCCGAGTAAAATCGCCTTTTCAATCTCTGTGCCGCATTTCTGGATTTCATGCAGACGGAGAAGAGAACAAGGAACGCCTTCTTTTCGTTCATAAGCAGCGATATTTATATTTCTGGCCAAGGTCAACACCTCGTCCCCGCAAAAAAGCAGGATATCCAGCCCGGACAGCTTCGCTGCGCTTAGCAGATCATACAGGCTGGCCAGGGGAATCCCGCAGCGTTCAAGCAGCGTTCCATTCGCCCGGGCTACCACGGCACCGTTGCAGAGAATAACCGGCAGATCGAGTCCCAGCTGCTGGATAATCGGACGCGCTGTAATAAAAGGCCGTCCGGTTGCCAGTGTGAAGCAGCCTCCGCGGCTAATGTACTCACGAATGGCAGTTGCGGCAGAGCTTGGCAAGGTATGATCGGCGGAGAGCAATGTACCGTCCAAATCGCTAACGATGAGTCGAATTGGATTCACGAACAACATCCCTTCTGTAATAGGTCTTCCGCGTCAGTTAGAAGGTTGTCTCTATTCTCCACCGTAACTTGTGCGGTAAAAGAAATTCAAAAAGTTTCACTGTTGATAGAAAACCTCCGCCCGTGGCCCTTTCAGGGAATGAAGGGGCCGCGCTTCAAAGGCGGTTTCCGCTTCGCCTCCTCTAACGAAACAGGGTATCGTTATTTTGAGCCAAATAGGCTGTCAAAAATTTTAACGAAACAGGGTATCGTTATTGCAGCGAATTTGGGGTTTAACGGCTGTATTTCTCCCCAATAACGATATAGCGTTTCGTTAGATTTTTATTGCCGTTGTTTTTGAGGAAATAACGATCTGTAGTTTCGTTAGACGCAAACGTGTTGGAATTACGAGCTTGAACTACGTGTTGGCACTATGGAAATCTCCAACTCCCAGCACCTTCCATATTATTTAAAAGTCGAATGGGCCATAGCCGAGACGATATGCTTCTGCATGACCGTAAAGACGAGCACGATCGGGATGATCGCCATGACGCTGGCGGCCATAATGATGTGGAAGTACATCGCTTCGTCCCCGGCGATCGAGTCGCGCAGCATGGCGATGCCAACCGACAGCACGCGCATATTGTTCGTGTTGGTCATAATCAACGGCCAAAAGTAAGAGTTCCAGGACGAGATGAAGGTCAGCACCCCCAGCGTAACAACCGTCGGTTTAGCCATTGGCAGCAGGATGCGATAGAGTATCGTAAATCTGCCGGCGCCGTCGACGCGGGCGGCTTCCAGCACGTCGTTGTTCAGCGACTTGAATGCCTGGCGAAGCAGGAAGATTCCGTAGGCCGATGCTCCGCTTGGGACAATGAGCGCCCAGAATGTATCGAGCCAGTGCACCTTCGACATCATCACATACACCGGTACGAAAGTAACCTGATCCGGCACGATCAGCGCGGCCAGGACGAGGAAGAACAGGATTTCCTTGCCCCAGAACCTTCCCTTGGCAAAAGCGAAGGCCGCCATCAGCGCAACATTCAGCTGGAGAATGACGATACCGGCCGACATGACCAGGGTGTTCATGAAGAAGCGGGCATAAGGGATGACCCGGAACGCTTCGGCATAATTGCTCCAATGGAACGACTTGGGCCATAACGTTGGCACGGCCAGCCGCATCTCCGCTTGAGTCTTGAAGGAGCTGATCAGAAGCCAATAAATCGGGAAAAAGATCAGAACAGTCACCGCAATGCCAAGCACTGTACGCAGGGTGAAACGCAGACGGTGCTGCTTCTCCCCGGCCATTCTGCTATCCCTCATAGTGCACCTGCTTTCTGCTGACGAGCCATTGGATAATCGTTAATACAAGGATGATGACGAATAGGATCATGACCAGGGCCGAGGCTCTGCCAGTCTTGAATTCCGTAAAGGCCATCGTGTAGATCCAGTAGACAATCGCATTCGTCGCTTGCAGCGGTCCGCCGTTGGTCATAATGTCGATGGATTGGAACACCTGCATGGACGAGATAAAGGTCGTAATGACAAGGAATAACGTCATTGGCGACAACAGCGGCAGCGTAATGTAGCGGAAGCGGCTCAGCCCGGAGGCGCCGTCGATGGCGGCGGCCTCATAATATTCATTTGGGATGCCGCGCATGCCGGAGATGAACAGCATCATGGCGAAGCCGATGCCTTTCCAGACCGAGACCGCGACCAGGGCAGGCAATGCCGTGGATGGGTTGGTCAGCCACTGAATCGGTTCAAGCCCCATGAGATCGGTAACACGATTAAGCAAACCGTATTGCCCGTTGTAAATCCAGGTAAATACCATCGCCGCGATAACCATGGAGATATAATGCGGCATGAAGATGATTCCGCGCATGACCGCATACATTTTGGAACGGAATACGTTAAATAGCAGCGCCAGCATCAGGCCGATCGTCAGGGTCAATACGACATCAAGCAGCGTGTAATGCAAAGTGACCTTAAGCGACTGGTACAGATCCTCATTTTTGAATAGCTTGACATAGTTGTCCGTGCCGACGAATTTCTTCACCGGCTTGGTCATATTCCAGTTCGTGAAGCTGATATAGACCGAGTTCATCAGCGGGTAATACAAGAACACGCCAAGGAATATCAGCGCCGGGACGGCGAACATGAAGTCTTTGGCTTTCTCTATCCATTGAAGATACTTCTTGCTGCTGTAAGGAGAGACGTCCGCCTTGGCGGTCGTCTCCCTGATCAATGGAGCTGATTGCGATTGCGAATTGCTGTTCATCATCATTCATAATCCTCAAGAATTTCGTTCATTTTCTTGGCGGCTTCCGGCATCAGCTGTGCAGGGTCAGCCTGGTTCAGAACCATTTCGCCGATCACTTCTTTATACACGGAGCTGAACTCCGGATAAGCCGGGTGCTGCAGACGTGGAGTAACGTTATCGAAGTTGTCGAATACAGCCTTATATTGCGGCCAGCGCCCAAAATAGGCTTTGCCTTCCTCTGTCTCCAGCGCTGATTTGCGAGTTGGCAGGTAGCCTACCGATTCCGCCCAACCGATGTTGTTCTCAGCTGCGGTCATGAATTGCACGAACTTCCAAGCGGCTTCTTTCTCCAGATCGCTAGCTCCGTCCATGATCACGATTCCGGCGCCGCCGATGTTGGAGGTGCGAGTCTTGTCTCCTGGCAGGAAGGATACGCCAACCTCGAAGCTGGCATTTTCACGGTAAGTCTTCAGCATCGCTGAAGTATGCTCAACCATTGCGATTTGGCCACCGAGGAACATCTGACGCATATTGTCCGAAGCGCCTTTTCCGTAGCCCATTTGCATCGATCCTTCCTGGATCCATTTCTGAAAATTCTGCACGTAGCGCAGCGATTCCGGGGTATCAACGGCCGCTTTGCCTTCTTCATTCAGAATCTGCCCGCCGCCATTGATCAACCAGGGATCATAATACCAAGTGTCCCAGCCAGGAACAGCGAAGGCATAACGGGTCGTCTTGCCGTCCTTGCGTTCGGTTACTTTCTCATTAAAAGCTTCGATCTCATCCCAGGTTTGCGGCGGTTGTACGCCAAGCTCGTCAAGCAAGGTTTTGTTGTATACGAACACGCTCGTGCTGACGATCAGCGGGAAGCCAAACTGCTTGCCATTGTAGGCGTAAGCCTGCAGCATACCTTTGGCAAAATCGTTGGTATCTATTGCATCGCGCTGGATATAAGGCGTAAGATCGGCGAACACGCCGCTATCCGCGAAATTCGGCAGGGAAGCGACTTCGACATTTGTTACGGCAGGAACATCGCCTGCGGCAACGGCTGCTTGAAGTTTTTTATGAAGATCGTCATAGCCGCCTTGAAATACCGGTTCTACCGTAATATGCGGATATTTGGCCTGGAAAGCCTCGATCATTTTGTTCAAGCCTTCGATCTGAGCATCGCCATGAGCGTGCCAGTATTGGATCTTGACAGGCGTGGTATCGTCTTTGAGACCGGAGTCAGCTACCGC
Source organism: Paenibacillus sp. 79R4 (assembly GCF_013393165.1). Taxonomy (NCBI): domain Bacteria; kingdom Bacillati; phylum Bacillota; class Bacilli; order Caryophanales; family Paenibacillaceae; genus Paenibacillus; species Paenibacillus sp. 79R4. The sequence goes on from NZ_QJOT01000008.1 coordinate 248,158, forward strand.
TGCGGAAGAGTTATTTCCTTGACCAGCCGCATCAGCGCTGCCAGCCGTATTTGTATTACCGCCGCATGCCGCCAGTGTCAAGGTGAGGATGAGGGCGAGCACCGGGTTTAACCATTTCAAGGTTTTCATGGATATGAAAACTCCTTTCCTTATAACGGGATAAGTGATTTTTTAAATGCAAGTTTAAAATGAGAGTTCAAAAAGTCCGGTTTTCAGCACCGAAGCTTATGCTTCCGATGTGCGTTTTTTCAAAACGCTTCAGTTGGATGAAGCTAGGGTCTGAGGAGCGGAGCTACACGTTTTCGTAGAAAACGACATCGGAAGCATTTGCTTGTAGTTTGTACGTGAGCACCGGAAGGCCCGGGTGAATTCAAGATTCGATGCTGATCCACTTCTTGGGCCACTTCGTGTTAGATATAGAATTTATAAGTTATCAGCTACGCTGATGAAATTCTATATCGCAAGAAAACCTACCTTTGAATCGCGGTCGCGCATCCTTGAACTGACCTCGATCAGGTTTTCTTATCAAAAGCGGAATTTTTGAACAACTACGAAAAAGAGACGATTGAAAAAACAGCCAAAAGCGCATACCACCTCCTGTGAATTAGGATTGCATGTCATGTGCCCTTGGGTTATCTCATCGTCTCCACCCAAAAGAAAATATATGAAATTGAATTGCTGAACCTCTAACGAAACTCTATATCGTTATTTCCGTAAAGACGAAGACATTTCGAATCTAACGAAACGTCATATCGCTATTTTGGCCGAATATCGCTGTTTTGTCCCGGATTGGCACAAATAACGATACCCTGTTTCGTTACAATTTTTATCGGCCCATTTGCATGCAAATAACGATCCACAGTTTCGTTAAAAAGTGAGAAAGTGGTTATTTCATGATCGCCCGCTTACCAGAAGCGCTGGTCGCCGATCGATACATAGTCTGCGCCACTTCCGAGCGCGATTTGGATCTCTTCCTCGTGACGGATTAGCCCGCCTACGATCAGGGGCCGTTGAATCCGCGCTTTGAGCTCACCGATGATTCTCGGCATCAAGCCTGGCATCAGCTCAACTTCATTCGGCTGCGCGCTGGTAATCACCTTAATCGCTGTCTCTACCGCAGCGGTATCGATGGCGAAGATGCGTTGAATCGAAGAGATGCCGGCATTTCGGGCCGCAGTAATCGCGTTGCTCTTCGTCGATACAATACCGTCGATATGGAAGGTGTCCGCTAAATATTGAATGGCGGAATGATCGCGGCCGATGCCGCCAACCATCTCCACATGTACGTATACCTGCTTGCCTGCCAGATGCAGCTTGTCCATCATATCGCCCATCTGTAGAATATCGCCGGTCATTAAGATGACACGCTCCACCTGGCTGGTCAGAGCGGCATGGATCTGTTCGGGCTTGGTGATGGAGGCGATGACAGGGAGGCGGGATTCGTCCAATTGTTTCATGATGATCCTCTCTCTCCGGTTGACATGCTTCTATTCTAAATGATGAATGTTAGCCTGAGATCAATGCGGTGTTAACGGGATGTAATGCTCATTGAAAAGAAATCTGATTCCTGCTATGTTTGATCCAAAAAGAGAGTGAGGCGTACACTATGAAATTACATGGACCGAATCCGAATGCGCTTTATCCTAATGAACAAATCAAAAGTATCTGTTATATCAAAAATGCAATTACCAGAGACAATATTATAGTAGGTGATTATACGTATTATGATGATATCCATGGGGCGGAGAAGTTTGAGGAGCATGTGACACATCACTATGAATTTATTGGAGACAAGCTGATCATAGGGAAGTTCTGTGCGATTGCCAAAGGGATTGAATTTGTGATGAATGGTGCCAACCATCGGATGAGTTCGGTGACGACCTATCCTTTCAATATTATGGCTCATGGTTGGGAGCAAGCAGTTCCGGATTTAAAAGATCTTCCTATAAAAGGGGATACCGTGATCGGTAACGATGTGTGGATTGGACAGAATGTTACGGTTATGCCTGGGGTGCATATTGGTAATGGAGCAGTCATTGCTGCTAATTCTACGGTAGTGAAGGATATCCCGGCGTATAGTATAGCTGGGGGAAATCCTTGTAAAGTGATTAGACAACGTTTTGATGATGAGATGATTGAATATCTCGAAGCACTGAAGTGGTGGGATTGGGATGCGGAGAAAATCTTTAATAATCTTGAAGTGTTATGCAGCAGTGACTTAACTAGAATTAAAGAGATTAAATAAAACTAATATGATTTTTTCATATAAGATTCGGAATATCATTAACACTTTCAAGAAAACTCTGATACCCTTAATAAGGTAGCCCAATTAAAATGAGTTTTAGTCGGAGTTACAACCACCTGTTATGGCAGGTGGTCGTTTAATTTGAAGGGATCTTTGCATCATGAAAATCATTCGTATTATTATCCAAGTGTTGCTGCTATATTTGTTCTACATCGTTGGGGAATATCTACAAAAGAAATTGCATCTTCCTGTGTCCGGAAGTATCGTAGGCTTACTGTTACTCTTTGTTCTATTGCTTTTCAAGGTTATCCCCTTGAAGTGGATAGAAGATGGTGCCACCACGATATTAGCTTATCTTCCGTTATTTTTTATTCCAGCGACGGCTGGGATTGTGAACCATATGGATATTTTTAGTGGGAGAGGTTTACTGTTAATCCTGATCCTTATCGTTAGCAGTGTGCTCACGATTGCTGCAGCTGCACATTCTAGTCACTGGCTTTCTAGCCTTAACAGCAAGAGGAAAGCGGGCTGGAGTGGCGAGAGATTAAGCGAAAAGGGGAAGGAAATATAATGTTTTTTATCGCGACAGGTATTGTTCTACTGAATGTAGCTATTTATTTAATGATGTCGTGGGTGTATAGACGATTTCGCAATCCTGTACTTATTCCCGCGCTTACAGCGACAGTTATTGTTGTAGGGATACTCATCTATTTTCATATTCCGTATGACACCTATATGATAGGTGGTCAGTGGATCAACAAGCTGCTCGGTCCTGCTGTAGTGTCTCTTGCTTACCCTCTGTATAAACAACGTAAGGTCCTCGCCCAGAATCTCCCGGCGATCTTGGGGGGAACGGTGGTGGGACTGCTTGTAGGGATGTTTAGCGGACTCCTTCTAGCGGCAGGATTAGGATTCTCGAAACTATATATTTTATCTATACTGCCTAAATCGATCACTACACCAGTGGCTATCCAGATTTCAGGCAGCTTGGGAGGGGACTCTTCTTTAACCTCCGTATTTGTTATGATAGCCGGATTTACGGGGGCGATTGGCGGACCTTTGATCATAAAGCTGTTTCGAATTGAAAGCGAGGTTGGAATCGGGATTGGCTTAGGAACTGCCTCTCATGCGCTGGGAACTGCAAAAGCATTGGAATATGGCGAACGATCCGTCTCCATGAGCTCGGTAGCGATGACGGTTTGTGCGATTGTAGGTTCATGCGTTGGCCCGTTTGTAGTGTGGATGGTTTATCCATAAGCCGCTTAATGGACTGATGATTGGCAAGAAGGACTGCCCTTTGGGGTGGCCTTTTTTTGTGCGGCTGCAATCTACGGGCAAAGAGAGAAGGGGAGGCTATCCAATTCCCCGCTTGCCATAAAAAAGCGCCCCTTCTGTGTTGGAAAGGACGCCTCTTGAACCCATGGAGCATCATAAATAATAGTTAGTCACCGCTTGATCGCTAGCCAGAACGGTCTCACTGTCGAGCTTCTTCTTGAGGTAAGTCTTGTCCGACGAGATGAAGATGCTCATGATCAGATCGACGACAAACAGGAACGTGATGTGATTGGACATCAGCGCGCTGTTATTAACCGATATCTTATCCGGTATGATGATGTTCACGTCCGAATTCTCTGTAATTGGTGACGAATCATAACAGGTGATCGCCATCGTCTTGACCTGATGGACCTGCGCAATCGCGACGGTCTCCACGATTTCCTTCGTTGAACCGGAGCGAGAGAATGCCACAAAGGCATCTTCTTTGCCGGATTGGGCGGCGGCGATCTTCATGGCACGGCTGTCGTTGAACAGCCATAATGCCGATAATGGACAAGCGATTCTTCAAGGTCCCGATACGTTTAGCGGTCCGCGGTAGATAGCAAGCGGCGACAGAATCGTGAAGAACAGGATAAACAACAGTGGTGTATTCGGCAATACCGTCTCGATCAGCGGCGAGATGACCGCCGATACTTGCGGAGACATAACGGAGCTGAGCAGGATGCCGATACCAATCATGAGTCCCATCGCGCCAGCAACGTCCTGAATTCCTTCCACTAATGCACTGGAGAGGATATGAACTGGACGCTTCGGCCAGGTGAGCAGGATCGTAACGATCGCGCCGGCGAAGGCTTTTACAAATATCCAAATCCAGCTTACGCAGATACCCATTTTTAAAAGCATAGAAAAGCAAACGGAGGCTCCTCGTTTTTTGGGGACCTCCGTTTTGCTAATCTCATGGGATAATTCCCATCCATGAATCTTACTTATTGTTTTTCTTCTGCTCTAGAATTTCTCTGTGCTTTGCTCCCCAATTCCCCATACTTGTAAGGATCGGAAGGAATTCTTGTCCTTCTTTTGTTAATGAATATTCAACTTTAGGCGGGACTTCTTTATAGACTTCTCTATGAACTAGTCCGTCCTCTTCCATTTCCCTGAGTTGTCTGGTTAGAATTCCTTTGGATACACCAGGCAAGAGCTTTTGAAGCTCGTTGAAACGTCTGGTTTCCTGACTTAAATGCCACATAATGACTAATTTCCATCTTCCTGCGATTAATTGCTGTGTATACGAGACAGAGCACTTATTTTCAGGTAGGTTTGAATTTATTTTTTTATTTAGACTCATGAAACATCCCTTCCTTATACAATAGTCTCTTTTTTGTGACTAGGTTATAAAAATGTTACTACTTTTATAAACGATCCCTTTACTATAGTATATGACTAGGCCTTAAAAAACCAGCTGGTACATCGATATAGGGAGTTGAAATATGATGTCTTCACCGGTAATGAACGCCATTAGAGTACATCAATATGGAGATACTGATGTTCTGAAACATGAACGTATCGAGCTCCCTGAACCAAAAGACAATGAGATTCTGATCAAAGTCCGATACACAACGGTAACCCCATTTGATTGGAAAATGCGTAAAGGGTTCTTGCATAGTGTGTTTCCTAAAACCTTCCCTTATATTCCTGGAGGCTCCATTTCGGGAGTCGTTGAAAAAGTGGGACAAAAGGTAACGAATTTTAAAGTAGGTCAAGCTGTTTTCGGTTCTTCGACGCATGGTGGTTACGCGGAATATACGCTCTCCACTGAAAAACATATATTACCTATGCCAAACGGATTGACTTATGAGAGTGCTGCTACGATAACAGCAGGTGCCGCTCCTGCATGGAAGGCGATATTTAGTGAAGGAAACTTACAACCGAATCAAAATGTTCTGATTCATGCTGCTGCTGGAGGCGTAGGACAATTTGCTATTCAGCTCGCCAAATGGCGCGGGGCAAAGGTGGTGGGTACCGCTTCAACCAATAACGTTGAATTCGTAAAATCATTAGGTGCAGATGAAGTCATTGATTATCAAAAAACCGCCCTTGAGGATATTATAGATCCATTTGACTTAGTCGTTGATACTGTGGGTGGACATACGTTGGAGCAATCTTGGAATATCGTGAGAAAAGGTGGAACATTAGTTAGCCTTACGCAGCCTCTTTCTTCAGAAAAGGCCAAAGAATACGGCATTCAAGTCCATTTTAATACGAAACAAGTCACAATGAACAATTTAAGGACCATCGCCCAACTACTTGCGGACGGTAACATTTCATCGGAAATTGAACGTATTTACCCTTTAGGTGAAGTGAAAAAAGCACATGAAAAAAGTCAAACAGGGCACGCTAGAGGAAGAATTTTGTTGGAAATTCATTCAAATGAAGATATAGAACACTAAAAATGTTGGGAGAAGATGAACGATGAACGCACAAGAATTAAGAACTAAAATTGCTGAAACATGTGATCAATATGATAGTCAATATGCTAAACTAGTAAAACCCATTAACCAATTGTTAATGAACGTAGAGGCTTCGATTAGTGAAGAAACAGCAAATAAAATTCTAGAAAATTTAAAATTATATCACTCAGGCGATAAATATATTACGGAATGCCACTTTGACGAAAGTGAAAACTTCCTAAAAGATGGAATCGAGCTGATTCAAAAAGGCGATTTGGCAAATGGAGCATTACAGATTTACGGTGCCGGACTGAACTTTGCGAGCTATGCTTCAAAAATTCATGGCCAAAAAAATGTGAATCCGTACAAAGATTTCGAAAAAAACTTCGGTTTAATCATGAAATCATTAAGAGATTAACATGTGAGATATATGAAAAGCCGCCCGTTTTGAAGTGCTTCCATCATAGTAGACTATATATTCTATCTATACTACCTAAATCGATCACTACACCCGTAGCCATTCAGATTTCAAGCAGCTTAGGTGGGGACTCTTCCTTAACCTCTGTATTTGTCATGATTGCCGGATTTACGGGCGCGATTGGCGGGCCTTTGATCATCAAGCTATTTCGAATTCAAAGTGAAGTTGGAATCAGAATTGGTCTAGGGACTGCTTCTCATGCGTTAGGAACTGCAAAAGCATTGGAATATGGTGAACGATCCGTCTCCATGAGCTCGGTGGCGATGACGGTTTGTGCGATTGTCGGTTCATGCATCGGTCCGTTAGTGGTTTCGATGATGTATCCATAAAGAAGCGCCCTTTCCGCAATGGAAAGGGCGCTCTTCATTGAACCCATATTTAGCTTCATAAATAATAGTTGGTCATCGCTTGATCGCTGGCCAGAACGGCCTCGCTGTCGAGCTTCTTCTTGAGGTAAGCCTTGTCCGATGAGATGAAGATGCTCATGATCAGATCGACGACGAACAGGAATGTGATGTGATTGGACATCAGCGCACTGTTATTCACCGATATTTTATCCGGTACGATGATATTTACATCCGAATTCTCTGTAATGGGTGACGAATCATAACAGGTGATCGCAATCGTCTTGACCTGATGGACCTGCGCAATCGCGACGGTCTCCACGATCTCCTTGGTTGAACCGGAGCGAGAGAAGGCGACAACCGCGTCTTCCTTGCCGCATTGGGCGGCGGCGATCTTCATGGCACGGCTGTCGTTGACCGCTTCAGCCATAATGCCGATAATGGACAAGCGATTCTTCAAGGCGATGGCCGCCAGATAAGAATCGAACATACCGATAATGAATATGCGCCGGGCTCCCTTAAGTATGTCGACCACCCGGGTAAGCTGCTCCTCCGTAACCAGCGCGGAGGTGTTCACGATCAGTTCATTATAATCGAGCGCAAGCGCGTCGATGGGATTGATCTCCCGTCTCTCTTTCTTCTTGGCCTGCATATCCCGGTAGAAGGCGTCCTGGGCGAAAGCGATCTTAAAATCGTTGAAGCCCTTGAATCCGACCTTTTTACAGAAGCGGTTGATACTTGTCTCCGATACGCCGATTTCATTAGCAATGGCCGTGATCGTGTTGCGCGTAATAAAGTCCGGATTGTGTATAACAAAATTGGCGATTTGATTTTCACCGTAGGTTAATTTTTGCGTCTGGGATACGATCTTGGCGATGACGGCCGGAACCTGTGAAGACATGATACCTCCTCCTGATCTAACGCTGGAAATGACTACTCCGGCGTGTCTGGCAATAGCTTTTCCCATTATATCATACTGAGTGAGGTATTGAGAGTGCGTTATATCCATAATTTACAAGTCGATATTTGCCGCATAAAATCCTCAGCCGAGAGCTGCTTCTCTTCGATCAAATAAGCATAGTCCAGCAAGTTAGGCAGGCAGGGGAGTGCCAGCAGCTCTTTGCAAAAGGCATGGGCGGCGATTTCACTGCACTGCACTACGCTGGATCGCCTCGTCCAAGGCCCTAGCTTAAAGCTCTCGATCGATGCTAAACGCTCATTTGTAAAAGCTTGCTCCCGGTACTCCAGCCAATGATAGAATTCATGAGCCAGATGAATATCGACCAGCAGGTCGAAGTCTGTATCCGTGCCGTTGGACCGTTCACCAAGGATTTCTTGGCAGACCGTCTGCATTCCCTTGGGCGAGGAGGCATACAAAATGATTTCCGGCGGTGTCTTGGAGAAATCGATCTGTGCCCGGAAGGCGACGTTATGGAATTTCCCTGACGCTTCCGTAATCTCGTAGCGAAGTCCGGCTTCCCTGCACATAGCGCGAATATCGTGGCTAGTGTAGGCCGCTGCCGCCAAACGTCCGGCTTGCAGCGATTCATGGACGTAATAGAGAATTTTCTCCGCGGGTATTTTATGAAACAGCGGGTCCTGCCGCAGCTCCATACAGCCCAGGACTTCATCGGACAGCATGCCACCGGACATCAGATCAGGGATAAGAGCTTGCACCGGCATTTTTCATCGTCCTCCTCGCAATTTCTGCTCAATTAATCTCTAGCATGAATCTTTAGCATTATTCTCTAACGAAACGTGATATCGCTATTTTCGTCCCAAAAGTCTGCTACAAATTGTAGCGAAACAGGGAAGCCTTATTTAGCCGGATGAGTGGCTTTAAGCTGTTTTTTATCGCAAATAACGATCCACGGTTTCATTAGATTTGATAACTAGTTGTTTTTAGGGGAATAACGCTCTGCAGTTTCGTTAGAAATACAAGGCGGTTTCCGCTACTGATAAGCGATAACCAGCATTTCATCCTGGGCTTTAAGCATCTCGGTCTCAATCTCAAGAATGGACAGAAGCTGTTCTTTCGTCTGCATACCGGTCAAATCAAGCATTTTCTCTTTATAAAAGACGAACACCTTCGGGATCGTGGCATTGGCATCGGAATAAATGGTGTTATCGTCCAGGAAGGAGCTTAACGCCTCTGATGCGGCTTTGCTTAGCTTCGTATAATGCACATTGCTCTTCTTGAAGCGGACGACGCCTTCGCGGTCAAGAACGCTGACCGAGCTGGATTTCTTTTTTAACAGGCCGAAAAAGGATTTCTTCACATTCTCGCTGACGAACAGGTTCCAGCGTCCGGTCTGAGCGACAAGCTCCGTTGATTCCAGCGGCTGATCGATCGAGCTGGCGGCGATGGCCTTCATCTCTTCCACGGACATGGCCTCTTGGCCCAGATCCTTGGAGCGCAGCTCGGTGGAGCCGGTTGCCATCGCGCGGAGAATATTCTTCTGGCTGTCGATCTCGATGCTGACTTCGACGGTCTCCTCGGAAGCGCCAGACTGCACGATACGCTCGATGATATCAGCTCTGATGCGCTTAATATCTTCCTCGGTCGGATTAACGACCGTTCGCTCCAGCTGCTCCTTCACCATGGCTAACGCTACCCCGATCGTGGAGACGTAAGGAGCGTTGTTGGCGATTTGCGATTTGAAGCCCTCGCGGTCTGCCATTGCCGGGATGAGCACCGCGCCGCTGCCGCCGCCGCCTACCAATGTAACGAAGCTGCGGTCCAGCTCATAGTCCGCGATCATCTCGTTGACGGTCTTCATCGTCTTATCGATAGCGATATTCATGACTTGTCTGGCGGTTTCCTCTATGCTTAGTCCAACATGATCGGCCAGCGCCTTCCAGGCTTTTAAGGCTGCTTCTGTATTTCCCTGGGCATAATCCCCTTCAGGAATGTAGTTCAGAATATTGGCTGCCCCAGCGAGGGTGTAGGAATATTCCTTGCCTCCGGCGCATTCGCAGATCACGTATTCAGCAGGGTCGCCCTCGCGCGGGCTGATGAATTTTACCTTCGGATCGACGATAGTCTCGGTCGGTGCGAAGGCTTCATATTCTTTACCGGCGATATGCGCGCTGCGCGGCCCGACATCCGTGATCTTGCCGCCTGCTACCTTGATCATACTGCCGCCGGCGATGCCAAGCGTACGCACATCCAGGGATTGCAGGTAAGTACGGTGGCCGCCAACCTCGGCATTCTTGATCATGACTTTCCCGTTCTTGATGACGGAGATATCGACACTCGTTCCGCCGACCTCAAAGAAAATGCCATCGGAGATCTTCTCGTACATCAGCGCCCCGGCGACCCCGGCAGCAAGGCCGGACAGCATCGTCAGGATCGGCCGTTTGCGTACTTCGTCAATGCTCATGACGCCGCCATCGCAGCGCATTATCATGAGTTGGGACTGAATGCTGGCGTCCTTAACGGACTTCTCGGTCATATTGGCGGTCTCCATCATTTTCGGGATGAGGGAGGCGTTGACGACCGCCGTGCGCGTCCGCGTCTTCAGCCCGTAGAGCTGGCTGATCTCGTGCCCGCCCGTGGCGTACAAGCCTTTGCGATTCGCCAGCTCCACCACGCGCAGCTCGTTAGTGGGATCATCTACGCTGTAGGCCTCAGAGGCGACAATTACCTCGGCGCCCTGGGCCGCCAATTCGTCGATGGCCCCGTTGATCTGCTCATCTGTCATGTTCTTGGAGTCCAGATACGTATGGAAAGTATGCAGGAACTTGCCCGGGGCCAGCTCGATATCGCCCGGATTGGATTCGGAGCGGGCGCTGAGCCCATCGATGCCCGAGCCCATACCGATGATGCCGACGCGGGCTACGTCTCCTTCGAGCAGAGCGTTCGTGGCCTGCGTTGTCCCGTGGGCGATAAAGGTTACGTCTTCAGGCTGAATGCCCCGGCTGCTTAGAATCCGCTCCAGAATTTGCACAATCCCTTTGGCCACACCGTCCGGGTCATGGTGGGTGGTCGGGATTTTCATTTTCTCGATGACTTCAAATGTTTCATTATCGATCAGTGCCGCATCGGTAAACGTACCGCCGACGTCAATGCCGACCCTTACTTTCGTTCTCCCCATAATGTCCTCCTCCAGTTGACGGGTCAAGGACCTTCTGCTCGAGCTTTATATAGAAACTCTACGCAAGGCCCTTACCCGGTTTTATCTATAAAGGTAATTCAAAAAGTCCACTATTTAAGGTTTAAAATACCATAAACGATCCGATGATAACGGCGATTAGAACGGACGCCATCGTCCATGGCAGTGTCTTCTTCAGAATCTCGTTGATGTCGCTCTTCGTAAAGTCGGCTACCCATACGTTATGGGAGTTCGTAGGGTCGGAGACGGATTGCACGTTGCTGACTGCACGCAGGGCGAGCATGGCAGCGACCGGCGTCATGCCGGCGGATACGAACAGGGCGGCGATCCCGCTGCCAAGACCCCAGACGTTTAGCGGTCCGCGGTAGATGGCCAGCGGCGACAGAATCGTGAAGAACAGGATGAACATCAATGGGCTGTTTGGCAGCACGGACTCAATCAGCGGCGAGATGACCGCCGATACTTGCGGCGACATTACGGAGCTGAGCAGGATGCCGATGCCAATCATAAGTCCCATCGCGCCAGCAACATCCTGAATTCCTTCTACAAGTGCGCTGGAGAGGATATGGATCGGACGCTTCGGCCAGGTAAGCAGAATTGTGACAAGTGCGCCAGCAATAACGGCTGGGACGATATCGATCTTGAAGATAAATACAAGCAATACCGGTACGAGCGGGCTAATCAGGGCAATGGCAGGCACTTTCTTGTCGCCGCCGCCAGGGGTTGCTGCTGGCATCGCCCAGGCTTTGCGGCCTTTGCCGTCTTTGCGGATATAGAAGACGATCATGGCCAAAGCAATAAGGATCAGCGGGGAAGCTACAACCAATGTGTAGTCGGCGATCTGCTCAACCGAAAGACCAAGCACATCGACATATACCGCCCAGTTGGATACGTTGAACAGGGAGCCCACGCCAACAGCCAGCAGAACTACGATCGAAGCGACGAATTGGGAGATGCCCGCCGTCAGCATAATCGGGATAACGATGGTGCCAACGAGGATGACCATGCCCAGTCCTCCAGCCGCGGAAAAAATAATGGATGCGGTGATGAAAAATAGAATAGCTATAAGTATAGGCTTATCTCCGGCCAATTCGGCCGCCTTGCGAATAATGGATTTAGTAATACCGACTTTGTTCAGAATCTGGCCGAACCAGGCACCAAAGATCAGACCGGCGATAGCACCGGATAGCTTCATGGAGCCTCCGGCCAGAATGGTCTTGGCGATACTTGTCGCCTCGGGGTCATTGGATAATAGCGGCACGCCCGCGATGATGGCGAACAGAATCGCCATTAAGGGCAGGGCCAGAATGGTCGGCAGCTTGCGTGTCATCATCAGCCCGACAAACACCAGAAATACGAGCAAAATACCGATGGCTTGCAACCACATTGTCGTTGTCATCTGATTTTATTTCCCCTCTCCAAATGGGTGATTGAACAAGTTGAACCAATGACTATTCGGATGAAGACAACCGGCTGAAATGTTCCTACGATCGCTGTTGCTCACGAATTTCTATGATTGAGTAGAATCCAACAAGCTAGAAATCCGTTCACAAAGGCGACCACTACGTTTCTTCAGAATCATTTCAGCCTTTTGCCAAGACCGTTCTATTTCCTTAGTTCAACTTGTTATTTTAATACGTGTTCAAAAAGTCCGGTTTTCAGCACCGAGAAGGTTGGATAAGCTAGGGTCTGAGGAGCGGAGCGTACGTAGTTTGTACGTGAGCACCGGAGGACCCGGCTGAATTCAAGATTCGATGCCGAATAGCTTCTTTGATTGACTTCGTGATCAAAAGCGGATTTTTGAACAACCTCTTTATACTTCAAGGTAAGCGCCTTGCTCTTTAAGAAGTGATTGAACATGCTTGATGTCTATATCTTGAACGTTCTTGTGTTCGAGCGCCGCAAGAGCTGCGGCTACGCCGCCGCCATGACCGATCGCGCCTGTTGTTGGCGTGGTTCGCATCGCTGCCTGGGCTTCGAAGGAGGCCGAGATGCAGCGGCCGATCACGATCAGGTTAGGTATGGAAGCGGTGATCATGCAGGAATACGGAATGCTGTATACGCCGCCCCATTCCAGCTTCTCATGCTTGGTGCCTTCGCCGTCCGGGCTGTGGATGTCGATCGGATAGCCCGAGTGAGCGATCGTATCTTCGAACAGGCGCTGCTTCAAAATATCTTCAGCCGTCAGCGTGTAGATGCCTTTAATTTGGCGCGAACCGCGCACGCCGATGCTTGGTCCGGTAGACTCGACAACTGCATTTTCAAAGCCGGGAATGTATTTGCGAACAAACAGCTCCAGCTCCCGGCACTGCTTGCGGCCTTCCATTTCCGCTTGACTGAGACTGTGCGCGTCTGTAGCATCATAACCGATAATCCGCGTTGTATTGAGGATGACCTCGCCCGGGTTATTCGTCTCGAAGAACAGAATATTTTCACGCGGAATTGAGATTTCACCGAGCTCCTTGGCTTTCCTGAACAGGCTGTCGAAGCCGCCGACCGATAGGCGAGGGGCCTTCTCGATAATGGAGGTGTCCCCGTTGTATAGCGGGAAATCCTCGGGATGAGCGTGAATATATTCCTTGACCCTTGGGATATCCACGTTGTACATTTTCATTTTGAGGGTCATCGGCTGGGTCGCTCCGTCAGATTTGCGTCCTTTGGTGTACTCGACTCCTGCCAGGGCCGAGAGGTCACCGTCACCGGTAGCATCGATGAAGACGGAGGCATGAATGTCGCTAAGCCCGGATTTGTTGCAGACTTGGATGCCTGTAATGCGGCCTGCTTCCGTGTAAACGCCTGCCAGCATCGTGTGGTACAAAATTTCTCCGCCGGCTTCCGTTACCATCAGCTCCAGCTCATGCTTCATTGCTTCGGCATCAAATGGGGTAACCGAGTATGTAAATCCGACGGTGTCGAAAATATGCCCCGGAGATTTGCCCAACTGCTTCAGCCGCTCGATCAATTCCCCGGTGAAGCCTTGAATGACCTGCTTATCACCGGCATGGAAGGTCATCATCGGCCCGACACCGTTGGCGGTTAGAGTGCCGCCGAGGAATCCGTGGGACTCAACAATCAGCGTCTTCGCCCCGGTTCTGGATGCTGCAATGGCAGCCATAGCCCCGGAGATGCCTCCGCCCATTACAACTACGTCGTATTGCTTCATAGGTTCTTCGCTCCTTTTCTCGCAAGTGAATAGCTTGTGTTGCTATTAGGCTAACAAAATAATTTTAATTTGTAAACGCTTTTAGAAAATAATTTTCTAAATATCCGGAAATGTTGAAAATTGTTTGCTGAATTTTGGAGATTTAATGTTGAAGAGGATTTTTGAGGAAATAGGGTGAAAAAAAGAAGACTTCCGGGAGGAAGTCTTCTGAGTAGAGTAGGGGCCATTCTATTTATTGAATCGCATCCAAAGCAGCCTCGACTTGAGCTTCGATCGATGCCTTCACATACTGCATGCTTACAGAATACCCATCTTCGGTTCCTTGCAATAAAAGAGTGATCAGCGTGTCGCCTTTTTTCCATTCGCTCATATAGCAGCCCCCGTCAAGCAGAGGGATCTGTTCTAACGTATCCTCGTAAGCGCCAACGACATCTGTGATAGGTTGCCCATAGCTTTTAACTAAACTATCAAACGCTCCATCATAGAAGCCAACTAGCCCCACTTCATTAAGACCGGAAATGACAGGGCTAAAGACCACTTTGGCTAATTTATTCTTATAAAAAACGTATAGCTCTTCAGGGTCTTCCATGGAATCCTGGTACAACAGCAAATAAATATCGCCTTGTCCACCTTCATCAAGAAGGGTTGAATATCCGGCCGCTGATTTAACTTGTTCCGGAGTTATTCCCCATACCGGAAGATTCGCGGTTGCCGGCTTCTCCCCGATCCAGGCGACCCCCTCGGAAGCATCCAATCCGATTGGCTTCCCAGTTAACTGCTTTACAGCTGACAAAGGGATATAGGTGGTTCCGCTCAATGTTTTGGCAGCTGCAGCCAGGTTGACATTGGAGCCGTTAATTTTCGCCTTTTTGCTGCCTAGATTTACGGTGATGTAGGAGCCTGCTGAATTTTTGGCAGTGATGGCCTTTGTCTTTTTATCGACGGTGGTGACATACTTCAGATCAGCCAGCACCGCTTTCATCGGAATGAGTGTAACATTCTTCTCTACAACGACCGGAGTTTTCGCTGATGAAACCGTGCCATCCACATAGAGGGTATAAGATACGGCTGCGGCGGCGGAAGTAGGAGCGGTGAATGAGAACAGACCGAGCAGGACGACCAGGCATCCCATAAGAGTGAAGTAAGTAAACTTTTTCATAATGTCTCCTTTTTAAAGTTTGTTCAAAAGGCCCGCTTTGACTTCATATCACTTTTCGGTGCTGGAAAATGGTCTTTTAAACACTTTTATGTATTGTAATATGGAAAATCCTGAGATTCTATTAATATAGCATATGGATTCAATATTGGTGAGGAATATATTCCCTGGGAGATAAAAAATATAATTAAATAATGATGCTACTTGTTGACATCCATATGCAGAATGAGGATTATTGCATTAGAAGGTAAATTAGCAAAGGAGGTGAAAGGGTAATTCCAATTCGTATTCATAGGACCTTTATACTTACGGGTTCCCGTCCTGCATTTTGCTTGAATGCTGCATCATAAAGTCGTGGAGGGCTAGACCTGCTTATTAATATCGATTGAAATGATTCATTCACGCAGAACGGGAGGATTCACAATGATAACCTATCAAGTGATGACGGAAGAGCAAGTAGGAAAACTAAGGGAAATTGATCGTTCCGAGCATATTGATCTGATCTACGAGATGCAGAACGGTGAGATGATAGAATTGCAGGCCGGCCATGAATGCCCGAGCTGGGACGAAGATTTGCTGCATGAGATGGAGGGAAGATATCTGCTGGAATTGCGCAATGGGGGAATGGCGATCGGCGCGTTCGATGCAGATACATTAGTTGGATTTGGTGTATTGGCACATCAATGGCGAGGCGAACACCAGGATCGACTTCAGGTAGATCTCATGTATGTATCCCGGAACTATCGCAGACGGGGCATCGGGACGAAGATCATGCAGACGCTGGCAGCAGAAGCGAAGCAAAGAGGCGCGAAGTACCTCTACATTTCGTCTACAGAGACGCGTTCA
This sequence comes from Paenibacillus sp. 79R4, assembly GCF_013393165.1. Lineage (NCBI taxonomy): Bacteria > Bacillati > Bacillota > Bacilli > Caryophanales > Paenibacillaceae > Paenibacillus > Paenibacillus sp. 79R4. Next base: position 264,227 of record NZ_QJOT01000008.1, read on the forward strand.
GCGGTGTTTTTTTATAAGAGCAATGGCAGCCAATTGACGGAGGATGTAGATCCCGAGCTGTTTAAAAAAGAGCCGAAGGATATTCATATGTTGGTGGAGTTGTAGGTGTACGGTTTGATAAAATAAAGAGTTTAATCTATTTACAAAGCAGTGTGGCACGGATGAATTACTACACTGCTTTTTCTGTCTTATGGAATGAGTCGGAATTCGACTTAGGCTGCGAAGGCTTAAGAAACTTGTAAGAATCGAGAAAGAAAAAAGAGAAGTCCGCCTTGTACTATGAAAGTGCCAGGTAGGTGTTCGACAGAATCGGCTTCTTCATTCACTTCGAATCAACGGCAGACGAACAGAAATTCTACTATATATATTTTTAATTGGGAAGGAATTGATGTTTTCGTGAGTTACGCCTTATACAACAAAATGCTACAGTCGCTGTGGATGGCATGGGAGACTGTATTTGAACGTATTACGCCGCTTCGGAGTGTGTACCAGTCGAAATTCGGCATTTGCAAGATTGTCGTTCGCGCCCACCGCGGTAGTTCTATCCGCTGTGAGGATGGGACATACATTCATGCGGGTGATCAAGTCGGTGAAGTTCACCTTGATAATCGGGAAGTTCTGCAGTTATCACGGTCGGTCGGAGCAGATCGGGCTGCAATTGTGACGGCGCGCAGGCTGCGTGAAGCGTTGAAGGATATTGGCCGAGCGGTCGATACAGATCCGAAATTGGCAAAGGTTAGGGCCTTGACCGGCATTACCTTGCTGCATCGGGGCATTGTTTATGGATTGGGATTTGAGCAGCATCCGCTGGAGACGAAGTGGATGGAGCGGATATCGACGGTATATCTTCGCTTGCTGCTTCGCATGCTCAACCCAGAAGGGGCCAAACGCTTAAAGCAGCAGAGATCGAAGCTTATACCGAAAATGCTCATGATGTCCCAAGCGTCTTTGGTAAATCGATATGCAAGCGGGGTAAAGGCGTAATTATGGACAATCTCATTCCACGTTTGCTCATTTTCTTGATCGCGCTTTATATGGGGCTGCCTTTCCTGCTGACTCGAATATTCGGTTGGGGGGTCTTTCGCAAGGCCAGTCGTAAGCGGGCAGAGCGCCATGTTGCCTTTACATTCGATGATGGACCCGATCCCCGCTATACGCCCAAGCTGCTTGATCTTCTTCGGGACCGAGGCGTGAAGGCAACCTTCTTTGTTCTCGGCAGTAAGGCGGAGAAATATCCGGAATTAGTGAAGCGCATGCACGAGGAGGGACATCAGATCGGCATTTATAATTATACGCATATGCTGAATTGGATCATGTCTCCAAGAAACATACGTCGAAAACACGTTGATCGTTCTGCAGACATTATCCAAGGAATTACGGGAGAACGTCCGACCTACTATCGTCCTCCTTGGGGGATTTTGAATATTATGGACCTGTTCCTGCTGCGTAAGGCATATCGGCTCGTGTTATGGTCAGTTATCGCACGCGACTGGAAACTGAATACGGGTGAACATCATTTGCGTAATTTGCTGTCCGATCATATCCGTCCCGGGGCTGTCATCGTATTGCATGATAGCGGCGATACTTTTGGGGCTGACAGAGAAGCTCCTGGACAAATGCTTGCAGTGCTTCGGGACATCCTGTCCGAGACCGAACGAAGAGGCTTAAAGTGCGTGCGCACGGATGAATTGCTGAAGCTGGAGCATGCAACGTAAAATCGTAAAAAGAAGGATCATTCACTATCTAAAAGTAGCAAACCATAGAGAGGCAAGGAATCCTTGTTTAGCCAATTTCCCGGCCAATCACCGATTGCGATTTGCCTCTAAATGGAGCTGCTGCATCAAAAACGTAATAGATTATAACCATGGCAAGGGCGTCCTCGGATCTGGGATGCTCTTTTCGCTGCTTATGCAGACCAAGCAGAAAATGAGTTAATTTTGAGGCCAAACAATCATAGATTGAATACCAACAAATTCATTTTACGAAAGGCTGATATGATGCAAATTTCAAAGGGAGTAGAAATGCTTCATCTCGATTTCCATGGTCATGTGATTCACCCCATTCTTTTGTGGGATCAAGAAATGGCTGTTCTGATAGACACAGGATTTCCAGGGCAAATGGAAGATTTACGCGTAGCAGTGGAAAAGGTAGGCGTGTCGATCGACCAACTAAAAGTTGTGATTTTGACGCATCAGGATGTGGATCATATAGGCAGTCTTCCAGAGATTTTGCAGGAGTGTGGCGATCATGTACAAGTATACGCGCACGCATTGGATAAGCCGTATATTCAGGGGGAGATCCCTCTATTAAAAGATGGTCATCTTGAGAATCCCCCTAAGGGCAAAGTGGACGATACCTTAATAGATGGTCAGGAACTGCCGTTTTGTGGCGGAATTCGCATCATCCATACTCCTGGGCATAGTCCTGGTCATATCAGTCTCTATTTAAGGCAAAGTAAAACACTCATTGCTGGAGACTCGATGTACAGCGTAAACGGGATTCTCGAAGGTATTCACGAACCGACTACACCGGATATGAATGCAGCTCGTCTCTCTTTGAAAAAGTACTTGGATCTCGACATTGCATCCGTGGTTTGTTATCACGGGGGATTAAGTCATGTAAATGTGAATGATCAGATATTGAGACTTACTCAGTTTTTGTAAACTGAATTTCTAAATAAATCCTGACATCCTCAGCCACATGCTAAATATCCGAAAGAGAATCTAACTCCTCTAAAAATATTTTGAAGGATGAATATTAACGAAAGCACTTCAATATGTTGATTATCGGGCCTATAAGCAAAGGGATTAACATCTTATAGGGAATACGAGCAACAGTGCTTAACTCAAGCACGATTTGTATGAGGAGGAACGGTTAGATGGCTGTTGGATTGGTCTTAAGCGGCGGCGGTGTAAGAGGAGACTTTGAAGTTGGAGCTGTTCGGTATCTTTATGAGTTAGGAATTCGCCCTACCGTATTAACCGGATCTTCGGTTGGAGCGATTAACGCGATTAAGCTGGCTGAAGGTGAAGGGGATGGTAACGACCCTAATCGAGGCTTACGCGGATTGATTCAGATCTGGAGAGGGCTGAATACGAATTCGGATATGTGGAGAGAGGAAGATTGGTTTAGAAATGTTACGAACAACACTATCGTAAAACTTCTTTCTATGGCTGCTGATGACGAAGCAAAGGTTACAAAGAGCGAGGGAGACAAATTAATTGGCAGTAAAATCGGTTGGTTGTATGTGCTTAAGGATTTACCAAATGATATTAGCAGTTTAAAGACAGATATTATGAAAGTTATTAATGCGAACAGTCGATCTCTATATAATCTGAATCCGATTCGAGAAAAGCTAAATGATACGACCAAGCTTGATCTAACTAAGGTGCGGAGCAGTGGCATTAAGCTGCGGCTTGCTACCGTCGCTCTTGAAAGCGGCGCACTGCGTTACGTTACGGAAAACGGAACGATGCTGGAACGAGATGGTACGTCACCTGTCTACTCTAAATCGTCCTCTTATGCATCGCAATGTCAACCATTTGCAGATAAGATTAAGTTACTGAAGAGGGAATTATCGGGGCTGCAGGAGGAATTAGCAGGCGCAGCTTCTGGTCGTGAGAAATCGGCCATTGTAGCTGCTATTAAAAGTGTGAACGAACAGATTAGTCAACAAAGTCAACAGCTGAATAGCTGTAACCTTCAGTACCCACCATCTCGTAATATTAGTGTTGTGAGTTTAATCGATGGAACAATAGCTTCTGCCTCCATTCCTATGGCATTCTCGCCTGTTAAGTTGGCGGATGAGAATTATGTGGACGGTGGTGTACGCGAAATAGCGCCTATTCAATCGGCCATTCAAGCTGGTGCGAGTGACGTCTATGTGGTATTAGCCTCAGACAACAGTCTCGATGAGGCAAGAAGTGTGGCGAGTGGCAAGGTATTGCCATCCTTTGATACAGGTGTTGCAAATATGGCGGATGTGATTTATCGCTCGACAAGCGACATTATGGCAGATGAGATTGGCTATAACGAGACGAATCCGATTGGAGGCTGGAACGCTAATGTAACGGTTATTCAGCCGGATTATGATATTCATGACATCATGACGATTGATCCTGGTTTAATTGACATTCGGATGGCACAGGGCTATATGCGTGCTGACGATACGATACAGGCAAAACAACAGAATCCACAGGATTATCTTGCGGTAGCAGAGCAATTGTCTCGTGATCGTCATACGATTCTGATCTATAAGATTAGAGAAGAAATATGGAAGCTTGAGTATGCTGCTAACGGATATATTCTAGCGTATGACAACCATGATCGCCCTATCCATCCAGCACCGGTGATTACACCAAGTTACGATGCGATGCTTGAAGTGCGTAATCTTAAAAATAAGCTCCGTAGTTACGTTCTCGAACGTCAGAGTAAGGGGGGAAAGGTCCCTTCAGAGGTCGAAAGCTGGTGGAGTGATTGGGAACGTCATCCATGGCAGCCTACGAGAAGGCTATGGCTTCCGACAGGTCCAGCTGCAACCGGCGACGATATGCTCCCTGGTGAAGTGTTGGACTACGAACGATCCATTGATTCACCTAATGGTAATTATTCTTTCGTCTTTCAAGGTGATGGTAATCTAGTTCTCTATAAAATTACACGGACGATAACCAGACTGGCGTCTCAATGTCAATCGATCGCGGATGCCATTTCAAATCTGAAAGTGGAGTTGGAAGGTCTACAGCAAGAATTATCCGAAGCGGGTTCAGCAAGAGAAAAGGCAGCAATCGTTGCACAGATAAAGCAAGTAAATGCCGAAATTAATCAGAAGAAGTCGCAATTGGATTCTTGTAACGTTACATACCCTCCGATTGTTAGTATTCAACGGAGTCCCATCTGGGCAACAGGTACTGGGGGTCCAGCTGGAGTATGTATTTTACAGCATGACGGGAATCTTGTTATCTATGATCAAGGTAGTCAAGTACGTTGGGCATCGAATACAGCTCAATACCCAGGCAGCCGACTGTTCGTACAGGACGATGGAAATGTAGTATATTATAAAACAGATGGTGTAGCGGTTTGGGCTATTAAGTAGTGATGCGAATGCAATAAATAGAAGCAAGTTCGAGCCGCGGCTCGAACTTGTTTTTGTGCGTACGGCTAGCATGGGCTATAATCGAAACCCCATTTTGCCGATGAAACATTATGAGGAATAGTAGAAGACAGTAATATTTAATGGAGGTCAACATGAAACGATTAATTTCAGCGGTGCTATGCCTTATGTTAATCCTCACGGCTCATTCTGGTTGGGTGCAAGCCAAGGGGAATGACATAAGTGCTGTTAGTGAACAGGAATACACACGTATCGGCGAGGATTACGACATTCTTGACGACAACGTACTAATGGCGAAAAACGATGGATCCGTATGGACTTGGGTCATAAATAAAGATTCCTTAAAAACTTTAGATTACTATATAGCTGAAATGTTCCAAATTCCGGGCTTGCAGGATGTGAAGCAATTTAGATACAAATCGCATGAGAAGAACAGTAGAGCTATTATTAACTACGTTGCGTTAAAAAAGGATGGAACCGTATGGTATTGGGATTCCAAAATCACCGAAACCGACGCTGCTATTATACATAGTCCTATGGGTACTCCGTCGCCCATCACAGAGTTGAATCAAGTCACTTCACTCGTCGCTGATTTTTATTATGACAATTCTAACTTCAAGACTTTGTTCGTATTAAAATCAGACGGTTCGGTTTGGAGCTGGGGAAGCGAAATAGGCGGCGCCTCGTCGATTCCGATTCAATCCAAGCTGCTTGATGATGTCATATCCATAAGCTCGGCGAACGGTTTCGCATATGCGGTTAAAAAGGATGGTTCAGTTTGGAAATGGAGCACTAGTGACTATCTTCCGCATAATATCTCTAAAGACAAAGGGCCAGAACAGGTCAAGGGTCTTAGCGATATCGTCAAGATCGAGACGGGCGCTTATCCAAACTATGCTTACAAGAAAGATGGTACGGTCTGGTCCTGGTCGGCATATAATTCTGCGAGTGTTCCCGAACAATTACATGGAGCAACCGGTGCGCGAAGTATTGTTGAATTTAGCACGATGCTGCAGGATCGATTTATCGATTCCATTTATGCTTTGCGATTGGATGGTCAGCTTTGGTCCGTATACAACGAAGATAAAGTGTTCCAAGGGCTTACGGACATCGTCTCCATACACAATAAAGTTAAGGACAAGTATTCTAAATGGTACTATGCCTTGAAAAAGGATCAGACCTTGTGGGCATGGGAAGATGATTATTATTCCTTGCCCAAGCTTGTCGTGTTCACGAAAGGAACGGCAGCTGGTTATCGTTCTGGCGAAGCTGGAAAATCTACTGGTGATCAAACTGGAGTAACAGGTACCCCAACTGGTGATCACTCGGGGACAGCAACCCAACCAACTGGTAATAAAACTGGGACAACAGGCACAGCAACTGGCTCTGCGACAGTATCCCAACCAACTGGTAGTCGAACTGGAACAACAAACAAACCAACTGGCGACCGTCCTGAGACAAAAGCTCAACCTGCGGTACGGACTTCTCCAGAAATTAGCCTTTTTCCGTTTATCACGATGCTGCAGCCTGGCGGACAACAGATCATTACCGTTAGCAATGTGCTTCCTGGGACCCAAATAACGTATACCATTGACGATTCGAGCATAGGAGCTATATCGAATGTGAATGGCATACCCGTCATTACCGCGAAAAAATCCGGACAAACTGTTGTACGGGTAACCGCAACCAGAGCCGGTTTTCCAGACGAGACCGCCTATTTCTTGTTGTATGTCATGGATGGCAGCATGTTGTCTAATACGTATCTGACGGCTGTCGGGTCAATTCCTGACACTGACAGACAGAACCCCGTTATCGTGGAGGGACTGACACAAGCGGGAGAGCTTGTGATCACAGCGGCAAGCAGCGAAAAAGTGGCTCCCGTTAACGGCCAGCTAGTCGTAACGCCCGAGTTGATGGACCGCTTGGCAGGTAATGCGTCAAAGGCGAAATTAGCGGTAAAGCAGGCGCTGTCGGAGAACCGAATTACGCTTGCGAGAGAGTTGACCGTGAATGCAGAAATCGTGCCCACGTCCGGACAAAGCGAATATATTTTCAAGCTGTACAAGGATAGCTTCATGGGTCAAAAGGATATCGATTATATTACCATTCATGCGGGGGATGCGAAGCTGGTGCTGAATGTTGCCACCGCAGATCGTCTGTTCGATTCACGTACGGTGATTGTGATTCGTCTGATCAAAGCAAATAACGGCGGATTTCAAGTGCAATTCTCAGATGAACAAGGTCAGGAACTGCCGAATGTATCAAACAATATCCTGCTCATTCTGCCTGCAAAGCAGACGAATGCAACACATACCAGCGTGTTCTATTCAAATGGAAAAAAGGCGCAGCCGATCGGCGGAAAGTTCAATCCGTCCCAAAACGGCATAGAAGCGGAAATCAACCGTTCCGGGACGTATTTCGTGGGCGAAAATCCCAAGTCATTCCCTGATATTTACGATCGAGATCCAGAGCTGCAGCAAGCGGTTCAGTTCCTGGCTTCCAAAGGAATCGTGACCGGGAAAGAGAACGGTAATTTTGAACCCGATTCCCTGCTTACCCGTGCAGAGTTCACGGCTATGCTTGTAAGAGCCTTCTACGCATTGGATGAGACGGCGACGGAGAGCTTCTCAGATGTGCATCCGCCGCAATGGCATCATCCCTATATCGCTTCATCAGAGAAAAAGCATATCGTCGAAGGTTACCCTGACGGCACGTTCAAGCCAGATAAAACGATATCCCGGGAAGAAATGACCGCCGTCGGCGCAAGATACCTGCATGAAAAGAAACACTATAATTACCCTACGAATCCGGAAAATTACCTGAACCAATTCGTAGACAAAGAGACCATCTCCAATTGGGCCAAACCAACCATGTCCTTGGCTGTGAAGCAGCATCTGATCGATGTTCCTGCGAATAAACGGATAAACGCCCGCGAGGCTGTCACGCGTGGGGAGGCTGCGCGGATGTTGTATAGGCTTTATTTGTTGCTTTGAGTGGGAGGTTTTTCAAAGGGAGAATGTGAAAAAGGGCTGGATATGATGTTATCCAGTCCTTTTTATGTAGAGTATTGTCAGTTAAAATCCACTTCCACAGAGCCAAGGTCGTAAACAACACGATCAAAGCCGATCCTTACTTTAACGCAGAGAATTTGCAGAGGACCTTAGGAAGGTAACAAAAAGACAAGCTGTTGCATTAACAAAAGCTTGTCTTTTTTGACGTAAGCCTTGACCTCTTGCATTTAGGAGAAGTTACTTAAATTTTTCAAGACTGTTTTTTATTGAAACGCTTGGAGATATTCGTCTGACCAAGAATATAGTCAATATTTACGTTGTAAAACTCGGATAACTTAATTAACACTGAGCTTGGGACGTCCAAGTTCCCACTTTCATATCGGGAATAGGTTGCTTGAGATATGTTTAGATAATCTGCCAATTGCTGTTGCGTCAAATCCTTATCCTCACGTAAATCACGTATTCTCTTATACATTCGTTCATCACCCAAGATAAGTTTAAGTTATGCGAAAATTGCATATTGTATTTTATGCGCTTTTCGCATAAAATCTATTCACATGGAAGCTGCTGGATGTTGAATATTTCAAGATCGTAAATGATACTGTTTACCTATTTCTATAAAAGGGGCGAGTAGAATGAAGAGTGTTATAGAGGAACTTTACTATGGTAATCTCCATCCCGAAGAGCGTATTGTCCCTACAGATCCCGAATATCGTCCACTCAATAGGAAAATTTCTAAATTGATAGAAGAAGCAAGGGAAAGACTTTCGGAGAACGACTTCGCTCTCCTTGAGCAAATACTGGATTTGACCAATGATTCTAATTCCATGGTTACAAGTACTTCTTTTGTAGAGGGGTTTAGGATGGGAGCTTTGGTGATGGTGGAGGTGTTTGGTAGTAGGGGGATTATTAGGGAATAAGGTTGGGGGAGATTAGAATATAACAGTCGTGATGTTGATTAAAGATTTTTAAGAGCTTCTGCTGATGATATTAGCAGGAGTTTTTTTGTGTAGGAAAAAGGAATTATTTACCTCGTATTACACTAACTTTATAGTAAAATGGGCTTATAGTAGATTTTGACTATTTTTGAATTGTATTTGGTGATTTTACAAAGTTCGTGGATATTATGTTAGCCGAAATCAAAATAAAGGGTGTCATAAACATGGAAGAAACACGTTCTGCCCAAGGACTTTGGAAGGCATGCTACCAAATGGAAGTATCGGCAGCTTTACAAATAGAGAAGGTGCTCAAGCCATTTGAAGTACCAATAGAAAATTTATATGAATGTGGAATTGAAGTTGCAACGTTAAATAGAAAAACAACGGATATGAGTGAGGGATTGAAAATTGGCGGAATATTTCTTAAGAGATGCCTAACTGATTTGCGCAGTATTTGGGGATTGTTGCAAATTGGATATACATCACAAGCTGCTTGTATCGCAGCAGCAACATTTGAAAACGCATTACTTGTTGAAGCTATTTCAAATGATAGTGATAAAGCTAGAGAATTATCGAATTCTGAGTTAGGAGATACTCCTTGGTCTGTTGTGAATCTATGCAAATTTCATGCGGAGCAAGCTAGACAAGAAGCTGTTATTCTTGTGAAGAGCTTTTCAGAGAAGGAATATGAGTTAACCTGGATGCAGCTATATAGTGCATATAAATGGTTATGCAAAATTAAGCATCCTACAATCCCATCTGCAATTCATGATATGGGTACTTCTTATCATAATGAAGAGTATGTCATTATGGCGGTTCCTGATACTAGAGAAGAAGATATTCCTATTAAGTACACGATTCTTGTTATAGTGATTAATAGGATAAGATCAGCAATACGCAATTTTGCATTTGGATCTGATATTGATTATCTAGATGAAGGAGTAAAGAGGTGGCTTCAACGGTTTAATTCCATCCTTGAAGAAACAGTAAAAATTTATGATTCAGATAATTTAGGCTGTCTTCCTTTTACAGTGACAGATAAAAGCCTAATTAAAAAATTCAGGGCGTTGAGTGAGTGAATTCGATGAAGGATTTTGACTTCGGCTAACAATGTGTTCACGCATCGGGTTCTGGGAGATAAATCGAGGAAGTTATTACTGGGACACGTCCCCACCACCTTAAGGCTCCAACGAAGCCTTAAGGTGGTGGGGTGTCGTGAATACATAACGTTATACGTAATGGCTAATGGCTGAAGAGTAGATTTTGAATGATTCCCAGAGGAGACTGGCCTTTTGTTAAGAAAATTATTTTACCCAACTGTACTCTTGTAGGTCCTAAACACAAACTCGAAATCGATGGCAATTGGTTTGAAGTCATAGATGATCATAAATATGATGATAAAGAAATTACTGATGAGGAGTATAAAGATCTGCTAGTAACTCGATGATGTGGCCACAACGTATAACATAGGATTCACGTATCGGGCATATGCCTCGGTCCGGCAGAAGAATTTCGGGGAAGGAAAGGCAACCGGACACATCCGACTACGTCGAACGTCGTGTATACAGAAACGTTAGGCGAAATACTTAATGAAAGAGGAGAGCGCATGCAATTCAACAATAAATTTAAGTATATATGGTGGGCCATAGTGATATGTTCAGGGATTTATATGATATATCTTCGATATGATCATATTACTGGTTCAAATGTAGGAGTATTTGATATTTTTTTAGTTGCTATTATTGCTGGATTAATGTTAATTCCATTCTTTACAGAGATGGATTTTCTAGGAGTAAAACTTAAACAAGAGATTGCTACAATGAAAACTGAAGTTAAAGAGGACCTTAAAGAAATTCGTGAAGTTGTAAAAAATGTGATTGATATCAATAACCATAACAGATTTAGTCCAAGCATTTATTTTGGTAACAATCCATCCCCACCGCCTGACAACCAGTTAAATAATATTGAGGGATTTATTAAAAAGACAATGGGTCAAATCTTAGAACAAAATATTGTGAGTGGGCAAACTAACGGTAATTTAGAAGTTCCAGAAGAGAATAAATTACTATTTGCGGCACGATTTAATATCGAAAGAGAAATTAGAAGGATATGGATGAACAGATTCTTGGAATTTAGTGATGAGAAATCTAGACATATGCCAGTAACTAGAATGGTGAATGATCTAATTAAACATGAGATACTTCCTCCATCATTTAATGGTGTAATCAGAGAAATCTATGCGGTTTGTTCTCCAGCAGTACATGGCGAAGAGCCGACTGTAAAACAAGTTGAATTTATTAAGGACGTTGCACAAGAAGTCATTAATACATTGAAAGTAATTCGATGAAGTAGAGTACTTTGTCTAACAATGTATCTACGCTGCGGTCTTCGGCCCTTGGTTCGCAAGCTGAGGGAAGCGAAGAAGTTGATTCAGCTCACAACCTGGCGAGGCTAAGTCCGTCGGACCTGGTCGCTTTGCTCCCTTAGCCTCTCGGGTTCGTAGATACAAGAACGTTATACGACAGAATCAAATGAACGATAGTCAATATGCTTTCAATCTGATGGTACATCTAATTCATAGAGTTATAAAATAGTTAGAAGGGAAAGGTCTTTTGGATGTAGACAGGAGTCGGGTTCGAAGAGCATTTTAGCAGAAAATTCATACATAGGTTCATGAATAAGGGGACGTTGTGTGAAAAACGGGGTTAAAGCAAGTACATAAATTTTTGGAGGTATAAGTATGAATAATTACGTGTGTTCAAATTGCTTTAGAGATACAGGGATCATAGATTTTATAAATGAAAATGGTAAGTTAGAATACAGGAAAGAATGTATTTTTTGTAAATCTTTGAATACCTATTGGATAGAAATGAAATTAATAGGACAATATCTATATCAACAGATGTCAAAAAACATGAGACTTCTTTCTAACGATACATGGGATGAAGAAAAAGGTGTCTATATACACAAAGATATGGGATGGCATATTAGGACTGAGTCGATATTTGGCATTTTGGAAGATTTTTCAGTTTTTAATAATTTTGGATATGAACAAAGGCTAGAACTAGCAAAAAAGATTTTTTGTGAATATGATTTAAACATTGATGTGTTCAGTGATTTCTGCAGTAAATATACTGATGATGAACAATATCAAAGTTGCTTACGCTTCACTTGGGACCGTTTTTCCGAAAATGTTAAATACTATGGAAGATTTAATAATAGAAGTAATTATGAAACGCTTCAGCAATACGATGAATTACTCGATAGTTTTACAACAACAATTAATAATAAGTTAATGTATAGAGTGAGATTGAATGTTGGAACTTTAAAAGATATTAAACTAGAGAAATTTTAGGACCAGCACCGAGAGAGTTTAGTAAAGAAAATAGATTGTCGCCTAAAGGAATTTCATATATGTATTTAGCTGAAACGATTAATACTGCACTTGCAGAATGTAGGGCCGTTACTGGTGATAAAGCACTTATCGGAGAATTTGTTCCCCGAAAAGAATTGGTTTTGCTTGATTTGACTAAAGAAGGGATACCATCGAGTATATTTGACAGAGCTTTTGATGGGAAATTAGACTCTTATGCACAGTTTCTCAGAAAAGTATCGAATGAAATTTGTAAACCCATAAGGAACATTGACAACGAACTACTTTATCTACCATCTCAGGTATTTGCTGAATACATTCGGGATAAAGGAATAGATGGAATTATATATAAAAGTAGTCTTACATCCAAAAAGAATTATGTGTTATTTTATGGAGCGGATGATCATAAAAGCTTTAAAATAGGTGAAAGAATACCATGTTTTAGAGATGCTGTAGAATTGAAGAGTGATCGTCATGTTGAAATAATGCCTCTTGAGATTGAGTATTCACTTAATGATTACCATCCAGCATTTAGTATGTTCAATTGATTTGGGTGATTATTTAACATTTGGATTTTTTAGTTAGTATAATGAAGGGATTCGAGAACTGATTCCGTCGTATTACATAATATTCAAGCAGCGGCTCTTAATGGAACCTTGGTCTGATGAATTTCGAAGAAGAATTTCAACAGACACATCCGACTTTGTCGGACGTCATGAATACAGGAACGTTATGAGAAATCATCGTGAAAGTTGGTATTAGGATAAGATATGTACGATACCCAAATCAAGAAGAATGGACTGATATTTTTAATAGAAGCCCATTCCAAGGCTTTGATTTCTCCTCATTGGATTTTGCAGATAAGAACTTTGAAACAACTGATATTTTTGACTCTCCGATATTGAATTCAAATGGATTACTGCTAATACAAAGGGTTAGAACACTTATTGAAAGTTACATATTATTGAGTTTTTATTATGAGTTGGGAATTCCTGATAAAAAAGAACAGAGAAAATATAAAGATATATTTATTAATTTTGAACCTCATCATTATAATATCAAAGAAAGATTTGATTATTACACTGATATATTTTACTTTAAAATTTTCTCTTGTGGGAAACACTTGGGCATATTCTCAATATACAATATGATTTAAAATTGAAAAGAGTGGAATTCAAAGCAATTGTAAGATCTCTAGAAAAAATTGATACCGTGATGTATTTAAAACTAAATAAAATTATTAATGATACAGAATTAAAAAATGCCAATAAATATAGGCACCAGATTACACATAATCAATCACCAAATATCCCAGGACTAGTAAGGATCCGAGATGAAAATGGAGTTGAAACGGAAAAACTGCAAGAATATCTAAGCTCTAAGAATGTTTTTTAAAATATAAATTTAATTATTGAACTGCTTAAAGAAAGTATTTTCATTATAGGTAAGTAACAAGTAATTTGAGTATTTCAATGAAGCCGATGACATCTCATAACACTGAATCTACGCTTCGGGCCGTCCGGCCTTATGGTTCGTAAAACGATATAGCAGAAAAGCGGATTCAGCTAACAATCTACGAGACTAAGTCCATCGGACCAGGCGCTTGTGGCTCCTTAAGCCTCTCCGGTTCGAATAAAAAATGCTATTTGAAGAGACTAAATGCTGGAAGAATAAAACAAATGGAAGCCATAAGTCAAATTAAAATTATTGAAGAGATGAGAATAAGTTTTAGAATTATTCAAAAGTTTCTCTAGAAGACTATTACATCTTATAACTATCGCCTTGGCAAGTTGGAAGTAGGATATACGAAAATTATTTTAGGAGAGTACGAATGACAGTTTTGTTGGAAGATGTTATTAAATTATTCTCAATAATTGCGGTATTTCCAGTATTCTTTACATTCATTAGATATTGTCTAAATGTATTCAACAGGTCCATAGTAGAATTAGTAATACTACCTGCTAGAGTTAGAGTTTGGGAAGATTTTTTAGAGAAAATATTATTAATAACTATACTTATTGGCACTTCTATTTTTTCAACATTATTAGGAAATACCAAGTTATCGGAACGAATAATTTCATGTTTGTTAAATTGGATGACTTCTATTTTATTTTTAATTATTATAGTAATTTTTATTGCTTGGATATTATCTTTCTTTATTACGAGGATAAAGGAATACTCTAAAGTAATTACAACACTAATAATGATCGCGCTAATGATTTTATTTTTATACTTACCCTTAATTATTTGTGTTTTGAAGCAGCAATTGATTTCAAGAAAAATTACTATCAGTTTAACTGAAATAGTCTTTGTGACTATTGGTATTATTATTTTATATAGTGTTATATTCATCACGGCTCTTAAATGTTCTAACTATTTTCATAGAAGACAAAAAAGACAATATAAAATTGAATCACTAGATGTATCTAACTTAAGTAATTTGATATTTATTTATTCTTTAAATGATGATGTACAAGTATTTTATAAATATCCAGAAGATATTCAAAAAATTAAAATGCCTTTTTATATTTTTTATCCAAAAGAAAAAAATTTATATAGAGTATATGATGGATCCAAAGAAGAATAGTCTTTATTTATAAGATGGGCCGATCTGTTTTTAAATTTGGTATTATTTGATGAAATAAGGAACCTGTAATTAAAAATTGAAGATTTATTGACTTGGTTTTTTATTCATACCAATGTACATAAAGCAATAGATTTGTCATGCAGTTTATTTGAAAAATAGGAGAAATAAGTGATGCAAAACTTAAAAGGAAACTTTTATTTGTTGTGTAAATGGATTCTATTTGGATTTTTGCTTGCAGAAGTTTTGTTGATCCTTAAGGTTCTTGTGGTGAATTTATCAAATTCTTTAGTTTCGATTCAAAAAGAAGAATGGTTATGGGTCATTGGTGCTGTGTATCTTACGATAATTGTCTATATTCTATATATAAAAAAAGTATGGCGAAAGATTCATCTTATTTTAAAAAGTAGGAGATGGGATCTCTTAATAGTTTTTTCTTTTGGGATAGTTTCAACTTTGTTAATTGATGGTTTGGGTATAGGCTTTTTTAACAAATGGATTAGTGCAATATCTTTGAATAACGTCATAATTTTAATTCTTCTTCCAATTGTATTTTCTATTGCTTCTATCATTAAAAAAATACAATTGGATGTTACTAGAAAAAAAATATATAGAGATTCATTGTTTTTAAGTGATAGAGAAGGTCAAAATAAAGGTGAAGACGCTTTTGGTTTTCAAGAAATTGCTAATAGATTCGCTGAGAGAGTCTATGATCAAGGTTCACCAGAAAGTCTAGTTTTTGGAGTAGATGCACCATGGGGAACAGGTAAATCAACTTTTATAAATTTATGTAAAGAATATTGGCATGAAGAATATAATAATAAAATGCTAGTTTATACTTTTGATCCACTGAAATATGAAAATTCTGATAAGATACTTGAAAAGTTTGTCGAAGGATTACTTAAATTAATAAAAAATCAATTATTTGCACCAGAATTAGAATCCCTTTTTGAAAAATATGTGAAATTAATGAATAATTCTAAAATAACATTTTCAATTTTAGATGTGAAATTTGGAATGCCATTTGATAGGACATCTATCGAAAAAACATTTGAAAAGCTCGAGAGTGTTTTAAGTAATATAGATAAAAAAATAGTTGTGGTTGTAGATGATATAGATCGATTAAACTTCTCAAGTATAAAAGAAGTTCTTTTTGCTATTAAAAAATCGTTTTCTTTGCCCAATATATCCTATGTGTTATGTTATGATACCGAAAATATTACTGCACTTGAACAACAAAAACTAGATACAGAAAAGATCATTGAGTTTCTTGAAAAATTTATAAATATCAAAATAAGCTTGTACTTAGATCAGTCGTTACTACTCAGTTATTTCACAGAGAGTAAAAATATATCAGTGTATAGAAATTTATTAAGTGATACTGTGATTGTTTCAAAAGCAGTAGAAGGACTTAAAGATATTTTTAGTTCGAATGAATTTTACATGTATACCCCCTTTGTTGGAGATGCTAGAAAATTAAAAAGATTAGTCAATACAATTATTTTACTTGAAGTTGAAAAATTAGACTTCTCAAATTCTGATTTTGATAAGCATGATCTTATTCATTTATTGTTGATCTATATTAATTATCCGAATATTTTCAGGAAAATTTATAATACTGAGGCACAAGGAAAGCGAGGCTTTTTCTCACTTTTAAATAAATATGATGATGATTATCCCCAAAATAACGATGATAGATATAATAAAGATGAGTATAGAAATTCCACAAAATTTAAGAGTTATTTAAACACTTTAACTGAAAATCAAAAATTTCTTTTAAAAAAAGTTTTTAGCGCTGAGCAACGTTTGAGAAGTCCACAAAATGTTTCACAAGAACAACTTGCTTCGTATGCTTGTTTTAACGGATCAAAATGGAGTTCTAGTGGAAGAAATCTTGAACAGTATCTTAATTTAATAACTAAAGTATCTCGACCAGTCATCACAGAGCAATATAAATATTATGTGAATTTAAAAAATAGAATATTAAACAAAGAAAATATAAGCGATATTTTTAATCATAGAGATTTTTCATTTTCACTTGGTGAAAAAAACCACGAACAGCTCTGGCGAATTATAATAAATTCTCCCCATAATGAATTTTCGTCAAACAAAGCGATAGAAGTTATTCAATATGCTTTAAATAGCCTTCCGCAGTATTCAAGTCTTGAAATCAGTAATATTAATGTTGGTTTACGGAAGATTCTACCTCTTTATATTGCAAAATTATTAGATCAAGTTGGATGGGTTGATGATGTAGGAAACCATTTTAGTAATACTGATGAAAATGTAATTCAGATATCTTATTGGATTTTTGGTGAAAGAAAACATAAACATAAAGGAATTTTAGAAAGTTTGACTAAAGAAGAACGGGGGATACTTGGATTATATGATATGTTGTTATTCCGTCTATACTGCTGCGCGGATAGGGGCGGAGATATGTATAATCTATCAAGGGCTTTATCTAGACACGGGAGACCCGAAAATCCCATTCAAGGAGATGTAGAGGAAATTGTTATTGGAGAAATGCGCGAAATATCTCAGTATGTATTTAGAGTTTTTAATAAACAGTATATTTCTAAAGGGATTAATATCTTTGACGAAGTATTAGGGACAACATTAGAGGCTATTTGTGGTGAATCGCTAGACTATATAAAATCTAATTTTTCAAGTGAAGTATTAAGTGCTCAGTTATTTAATTTTAAATCAAGTATTCTGTCTTTTATTATTTATCAATTGGGAAGCATAATATACAGTAGTGGTATACCTTGTGGATATTACGATCTACAAGGAGAAAAAGATCAACATAATATTAACAATGCAATAAATGAATACCTTTTTGAAGTTTGTTTCAATCCCGCCATAAACAAAATAAACTACGATTATTTTTTGTATTATCTTTATATTAATTATCGTGCTAATTTTGGTTTGGTCACTAAGTATATACCCCATATTAATGAGTTTACGAAAGTTCTTAGTATGGGGCGAATTAAAGATTATTGGAAAGAGCATGGAGATAATATTAAGGGAAAAGAATTTGTGTTGAAAGATAACTTAGTGCAAAGTTTTAGTAATATCAATTTTGAAAATTATTTAGAAGAGACATACAAAATACTTGATGACCTAGTTAAAGAAAACGACAGTGAGCATATTGAAAATCAACCTTAATTATTTTCAATAAGATCTGATTTTGCCCAATCCCACAACCCGAGGTGACCCCCAAATGAACGCCAAAATCATATCCATCAATATAGGTAAACCCATACAGGTGCAGTACAACAACAGAGAAGTCTCCACAGGTATTTTCAAAACACCAAGCGATGAACCGCTATTCTTGACCTCGGTCAATTTCGAGGGTGATGGTCAGGCGGATCTTGTTCATCACGGAGGCCGAGATAAGGCAGTCTGTGTTTACCCCTATGAACATTATCCCTATTGGGAGAATGAACTAAATCAAAAGCTGGAATACAGCGCCTTTGGGGAGAATTTGACGACGCAAGGATTGTTGGAGACGGGGGTTTGTATCGGCGATATTTTTCAGCTTGGGGAAGCGGTTGTGCAGGTGAGTCAGCCCAGGCAGCCATGCTTTAAATTGTCTGTAAGATATGGGGCACCCGACATGCCGCTGAAGGTGCAGGAGACCGGTTATACTGGCTTTTATTTCCGGGTGCTGCAAGAAGGGCTAGTATCGAAGGCGGATAGTCTGATTAGAACGAGCTGCCATCCGATGGGGGTTACTCTTGCCTACGCTAACCAGATCATGCACCGGGATAAGAATGACACCGAAGGGATTAAGAAGATCCTTGAAGTGGATGAGCTCTCGGCAAACTGGAGAAAAACTTTTGTGAAGCGTCTGGAAGGAAGTGCAACGGATACTAAGGAAAGACTGACAGGTGATAAGGGGGAGAAGGTATAGACCCACTCAAAAAATCCCCTGTAAAAGCGTTATAAAATGAGCTATAATAAGGTAAGAATAAGTAAGGAGCCGTGCTGTAACACGACTCCAGTGTACAATAACTGCATAAAGAGCAGTCGGCCGCTAAGTGCTGATCGAAATAGACCGTTTCCTTAGGCAGGGCGGTCTATTTCTTTTTCATGTAGGTGAGCAGTGCCAGAATGAACATGCCGAACATGAACATTAAGGAAAGCGCATCTTTAACCTCCATGGGCATCACCTCCCTTCTGGGAGACTAGCCGACCACCCTTACAGCCGTATACTGTACTCTCAAATTATACCATAATGAATGGAATAAAACTGGTGTAAGAACTATAATTATCAAGTAGAAAGAATAATAGAATTCCCCCTCACATATGTGAACCCAATGGGCAAGTAGTAGCTACGCAGATTGAATAAATCGGTCTTTTAATGCTAATTTTCCTCTCAGTACTATTATTTTTACCCGGATCGGAGGCCAATCCATGAACCACCGAGATAAACTAGAACAACAGAAGCTCGAAGATTACAAGAAAAGTCCAACCATCAATATGGCTGATTCGATAAACCGCTCGGTGAGCGGTGATTTAGAAGCTCTGACAAGAGGAAGCTTCCTGACAAGGATCCTAACGACTTTGGTCGTGATCGGGGGATTGCTTGTCTTCCTATTGCTTAAATAGTGTTTCAGTTTGGTTAAATTATTTATTCGTTAAATTATTCCATGGTTGTAGTAGAATATTACCTATAGATAGCCCCTAAATTCATAAGGTTTATATGTGAAAAACGTGAAATGACGAACGGTAGTGGTAATATGGGTGGAGGATGGTGAGGATTGTTTGGAAGTAAGATATTGTTCTTCATGCGGACAAAGTATAAGTGCGACCGCTCGCTTCTGTACAAACTGTGGGAGACCTATAGTGGAACAGGCAGAGCAGCAGGATGCCCAAGGGCAAGTGTACGAGCAGCGGGAACAGCAGAAGCTGATACCACAGCGGGAGGCATACCAGCAGCACGATCATGAGCAGCAGATTTTTCAAGAGCGATCATTTCCACAACAAGATTATCAACAACAATCGTATCGGCAACAACCATATCAGCGACCGGACGATCCTCAACCGGGGGATCAACAGCGACCATATCAGCAACCGGAGGATTGTCAACAACCGCATCATCAACCGGGATATCAACAAAGGGATTATCAGCAGCCTGGGTATCAGCAGCAAGCTTATGAACAGCCGCAAGCCTACCAACAGCAAGCATATTCGCAACAGGCCTATCCACAACAAGTTTACCAGCAACAAGCGTATCAAACCCCAGCATGGCAACATCCACAATCCAATCCTTATGATACACCTGAAGCAGAATGGTT
Source organism: Paenibacillus sp. 79R4 (assembly GCF_013393165.1). Taxonomy (NCBI): domain Bacteria; kingdom Bacillati; phylum Bacillota; class Bacilli; order Caryophanales; family Paenibacillaceae; genus Paenibacillus; species Paenibacillus sp. 79R4. The sequence goes on from NZ_QJOT01000008.1 coordinate 284,543, forward strand.
ATGGTTATATTCCCATAGTGATAGATATGTTGAAAAATGGATTAAAAATTCAAAGTGGAACTGGGCATCTTTTCTTTTCTTTCCGTTTTGGGCGGGGTATCGGAAAATGTATGCCGAGTGCGCGATCTATACAGCCATCTTAGTTGGGCTGGTCTTCATTGAACTATTATTAGGCCTTCCACTTAAGGGAGCCTATATTGGAATTTATATTTTATGCGGAACATTAGGCAACAAACTATACTATCAGAAGGCTCAAAAAGAGATTGATCATATCCTGGCTCTACACGGGGATTATGAGCTCCGTCGCAGTTTGATTTACGAAAAAGGTGGAACCAGTGGCTGGGGCATTGTCTATGGGATAGGTATGTTTCTAATCGGAACCATTATAGGGCTTCTTTTGGAAGAGGGATTTTATTATTAAATGTTGTTAATACATAACTGAAATATCTGCTGGACAAGGACAGTTCTCAGAAAGAGAACTGTTTTTCTATTTATAATCTGAAATCCAATGTCCCTTTTACCGCTCCTTAAGTGTTACACGTAGGTAGAGAGGAGGATGGCTTGATGGAGTTTGTTGAGGAATGCGTAATGCAAGTTAAAGCGGGCGAAGCGAATAAATATGTACATATCGTTGAGACGTTCCAGTCTCCGATTTATCGATATTGCAGTCGTATGTTAGGGAATCGGCAGGAGGCGGAGGATGCTGTTCCGGACATTCTGGTTAAAGCTTATGAAAAAATAGACAAGTATAATCCAACGGGCAGCTTCTCATCCTGGCTATACAAGATTGCGCACTACCATTGTTTGAATCTGCTTCGTAAACGCAGTCTCCAGCGTAAATTCCAGAGTTGGTTCCACCAAGAGGCGATTGTGGAAAGTGCGGAGCAGACGATGACAAACCGTTTATTCGGGGAGCCTTTGGCATCTGCTATAACAGCTTTAAGCGCGGATGAACGGAGTTTACTGATATTACGGGTGCTTGAGGAGAAGTCTTTTGCCGAGATTGGAGAAATTTCCGGGAAAAGCACGGAAGCGGATATTTATCCTACTTTGTTTGGTATATTTATCATATAGGACACACTCTCTTTTCTGTTAATGATTATAGTTTAGGATTGTGAGTCGATTAAAAGTATCTAGATATGATGGAGGAAAATGATGAGAGTGAGCATCAGTATATGTTTTTTAGCTGTTGTTCTACTGACAGCGTGCAATAATCGTCTAACAGAATCCGTAAGACCTCAGAATACGAATGGAAAGGCTGAGATTCTGGAAGTAACCACGGATCTAACGAAGAACGCAGGTTGGTGGGTTGTACCAGAAGATGCCACAACAATGACGATTCATGTAAAGGCTAAAAACATTGAAACGGTTCTATTTTGGATTGCTCCTGCTGGCACAGAGACCTGGGGGGAAAGGGAACTTATTGGCTACGATATAGAGGAGGATAACGGCTGGTCTTTGACCTGGAATTTTGGTAGCCGGGCATTTCATGACCGTATCTATATTCAAGCTCTAGGAAGCGATGGTACTACACAGGACAATGAAACCATGGGGGTAACTTCAGAGTAAAGATAGTATTAAATCGGACAAATTCATTCCAAACCACGGATTCCCCGAAGGATGCCCGCAAACGTTATATACTGACGGTAGGCTCAAGCACAGTTATCGAACTATTGATTGAATCGAGATTCACCGTTGCGCCAATTGGCAAAGCCGCTTTATAGACACCATGGCCCGTAGCCAGATTTGTTATTAAGGGCTTGCCTAGAGGTACTATGAATTCTTCAATTATATCCTCATAGGACTTGCCATATGCTGCTTGGCAGCCCGTGCATTCCCCCATAATAATGCCGATGCAATCATGGAATTTTCCAGCCAGCTTCAAATGATTTAAGTATCTGTAGACGGTATTGGTAGGTTCATGGGTTTCTTCAAGAACGAGGATTTTTCCTCGTGTATCGATTTCGTATGGGGTGCCTAAGGTATCCACAAAAGATGTCAGATTACCGCCCACTAACGGCCCCGTCACATTGCCGGGTACCCGGCTAATCAGCGGCATTCCCGGCGGATTCAGGATCGGTCTGGTTAATGAGTAAAGGGATGTCGCCGAGAAAAATTGGTCGAAATTGTAGTTAGGTGTGCCGGAATTGAAGTCAATAAGCAGCAGACTATGGAAGGTTATTAAATCTACAATTTCATACAGTACGTTTAATAATACCGTGATGTCACTATAGCCTGTAATGATTTTGGGATGGTTCTGAATCACATTATAGTCCAGGTACGGAAGAATTCCGGCCACACCTGTACCACCCCTGGTGGGCAGAATCATTCTAACCTGCTCGTCCTGAAACATCATCATTAAATCGGAGGCTCGCTGCTCGTCTGTACCGGCTAGAAAACCATCTTGTGCATATACGTATTGACCCAATCGGACATTAAGCCCCATTGCCTTCAAAAATTCGATCCGTTCATCAATTATGTTTGCAGCTAACGGGCTGCCTAAAGTAACGATGCCAACGGTATCTCCCTTCTGTAATATTGGCGGACGTATCGGCATATGCTCATCTTCCTCTCCTGAAAATAGAAGAAGCCATTGTAATACCCTATTTTTAGATTATATTGACAAAGTCGACAATACAGTACTAAATAGCAGCAAGTGGCTATATTATGATCGGTTGAATCTGAACGGATTTCATAGAAATTAATTATTGCTATTATAGAACATATGTTCTATAATTTATAGTGACTTAAATATGATGGAATAAGGAGGATGTTAGCGATGATAAATCGAGTTTCCACACCTTTCAGTTATTCATCAGCAGTTGTGGCCGGGGATTACATATTCTTAGGGTTGCATAGAGGGTTTGGCGAGACGTTTACGCAGCAGATTCATGACACCTTTGAACATCTGAAGAAGACACTGCTACAATGCAATGCATCATTGGATAGTGTCGTAAAGGTCCAAGTATATCTAAAGAACATAAAGGATTTGCCCGAAATGGAAAAGGTCTTTTTTGACTACTTTGAGACAGATCGATTTCCAGCCAGAATGACCTCAACGACTGAGTTTATTGATTCGGATTGCCTGCTGATGATCGATGGAATAGCCTATCTTCCAATATCTCAATAATTAAGCAAAATGGCGAAAAGATAGTCTGGCTTACTATCTTTTCGCCATTTTTAATCATCAATTCTAACGCTAACATATGGATGTCCTTGCACCTTGTAACCAGAACCCGTTAGATTGATCTCAAATACGGACCTCCGGCGCACGCAGCTTCAGCGTCAATTCCTTGCCGTCAGGAGCTTCCTTGGTTTCAGCCACAGTCCAGTTCACAGCCAAGCGCTGATGAACCAGTTCAGCTTGCTGCTCGGTGAGTTGCAATTTCTCTATGATGCCCTCGCCTACCTCAAAATCCTGACCGCCTTGCAGGCCAAAGGCTTGCTCCAGCCAGCTTTTTAGCCCGTTGCGGGTATTGAAGGTCAGACGATATCCTTCCTTAATAGCTTCGGCCAGTCTCTCTCCATGCTCTTCGGCATAGCTGATGAAGTGCTCATACTTGAAGCGTTCATCTTCGATTTGCCGAAAGGCAGCAACATCCTTGGCTTCGACTGCAGCCAGGATCGCCTGGTCAGACATTCCTGCTCTGCGGGCATGCTCCAGCAAAATAGCGGTGCTCTGCGATAATTTAATAGATATATGAGTCATGTCTCTCTTCCTCTCCATCGGATACTAGTAAATCAATAGGATTACCCTATATTATAGCGTGTGAACCTTAAAAATAAAACGATTCTATACCTACAACTCTCGTCTAGGTACTAAGTTATAATCCCAAATACCTTGCGGTATCGGTATAAAGTTGCAAAGTCGACCGCCGGCGTTGTCCATCAAGCGACATTTTTCGAACATTTGTAACGGTTTTTGGCGGCCCGTACGGCCTATTCACAATTGTCCGGAATTGTGGTTTTCTGAATAATGGTGCAAGATTTTGCTGTCATGCAGCTTGTATTATATTATTCAGGGGGCATATCTATGAGAATTCATTTAATCAAGCCAAGAGGTGTGCGTATCCTCCTATCTCTCAGCTTGATCGTCGGACTATTTGCCGGGGTATCCCAAGCCAAGGCGGGTGCGGTACCCGTAGAAGCGAAGGAGCCGGTATTCAAAGACATCAAAGGGCATTGGGCGAGACAAGAGATCGAGGCTATGGTACAGCAAGGCATTCTGGACGGTTACCCGGACGGAAGCTTCCGCCCGAACGAGCCGGTGAAGGTCGATCAGTTCATCAAAATGTTAATAATGTCTTACAGTGAGCAGCATCCCAATCTGGAGCGAACCTGGAAGAGCTCCTTCCTTGACTCCCTCTCGGAGGAGAATCGGACGATCCTGAAGCAGGATTACCGATATTTCGATTTCAAGCCTGCGATGACCGGGTATTGGGCTAAACCTTACATAGATGTGGCAAGTGATCTGAATTTTCTAAATAAAGGCCGGTACAGCGATTTTCAAGCGAATATGACCCGTGAAAATGTAGCGGAAGTATTGTTCTACACTTTACAGGAAACCGAGTTTCTGGAGGATGAACAGTTCAGCCGTTCAGTTGCACAAGGTTATGGGGATTTAACCAGCGCTACTGATCGAGAGCAGAAATTCATTGCGGAGTCCTTGATCAAAGGAATCATGGAGGGATATCCGGATGGTAAATTTGGCGTAGGCCGTTATGTCACCCGCGCTGAGTCTCTGGTGATCTTAAATCGCCTGACTGATAAAGCAAAGCGTATTCCCGTGCTTCCACGGGCCGATATGCTGCAACGGCTTGTGCCTACGAACGGGGGCGGACAGAAAATCGTTGCTTTCCCGGACAAGAAGATGTGGGATGCTTACGATACGTTAAAGCAGGCGGGGCAGCTGCGCGGAACCAATTATGATCTGTTTGATACGACGCTGCGCCTGTTCAAGGATGAGAAAGAGAAGAAAGCGGTGCAAGAGAGCACAGCATTGGGGGCTACAAGCGCGAAGGCTGCTACCGAAGAGGCGGCGATCTGGCTCGACCCGGCCTACAATACGTATGGAATTACGGTGCGGCTGCGCGAAGGCACCCTGGCGCGAAACAAGGAGCCCATCCAGCTCTTCGCCAATCAGTTGTTCTCTTATGACGCGATTGCCTTCAATCGCTGGTTCGATGCCATTTGCGCCGAGGTTGAAGCGGGCAGATCATTAGCTTCCAAGCAGGCTGATCTCGGAGATTATACCGTCAATGTTCTGGTTGATAACTCAGCCAAGACAGTGGTATTCTCAATCGCCATCAAAAAGGGATAATTGCAGAAAATGATCGCAATGACAATAAGCCTTCGGTTTTCCTAAACACAGGGAGCTGAGGGCTTTTTGTTATTCTGTTGCATATCATTCCAGAACTTTTCCGAATGTCCCTCGTCTAATGAAATAAATCACTCTATTCGGTAATAACTAAGCGCATAATCTGATCATGGTTCATAAGGGAGCTGAGGCGATGTTATCGTTAAGCAAAATGGCTGCTGGGCTGAGTTTATGCACGGTGTTAATACTTTCTCCGCTAGATGCTGCTCTGGGGGCTGAAGCTGGTCATACCACGTTTGCCGCAACTGACTTCTCTAGTACTGTACTTCCGAAAAAGGGGGATTCCCTGGAGGCACAGCAACGGGTTCCTCTTTTTCCAAAGCAGCTGACCGCCAAGAGCGACATTCATAAATTAAACGCCTCATATTACGGGCAGAAGGGAGAGCGATTTAAAGTCCGTGATATGAAGGGCGAGCTGCTTAAAATTCATTCCGATGATTGGGGTGAGGTTTGGACCCCGCTCTGGTATTGGACAAAGGATGCAGGTCAGGTAGTACAGCTTGGAGAGCTGAGGCGGATTACTCTAAGCGGCAAGGCCAAGCTGGCGTTAACCCCGAACAGTTCGATCACATGGGATAGCCAAAGCCAAGCGGCAGGTGATGCTGAATGGGTTGCTGCAGCCCAATGGAAGAGCTGGGTTGCTGTACTCGTGAATCCCGAGCCATGGCAGCAGGATGGAGAAATCTATCAGCCGGTTCTACTGTGGATTCAGAAGCAGGATATAGCGAGTGAAGCTCCGCTGCCACCGGGAAGCTTTGCCCCTGGCTCCAAGATATCGACGGATATGTTCAGAAATATAGCCAGCTGGCTGATGGTTCCCGGCACAGACAGTTCAGATGTGAAGAAGCTGCTGGGCGCACCGCAATTTATAGAGACTTCAGGGAATTTGCAGCAGGAGACTGGAAAGCCGATGCAGCTCGGGAAGACCTGGCGTTACGAACGGCCTGATGGGCAATTCTTAGTGACTTTCTCTCAGGAAGGCATGCTGGAGAGGATCGGTTGGATCATTCCTGGGGCAAATGAGAGCAGGAGCATCTACACTGGGGAAGACTATCGTTATTCATATCATTTTATGAATACGCCTATGCCGGAGACGTTGCAGGCAGATCCGTTATGGAGACAGCAGGGGGATTTGGATTTTGCTTACCTGCTGGCGGCTACGCCGGACATATTGTTAATCAAGGGAGATGACGGCGGTTTTAGCGGAATGCATCAGAGTTCTAATATATATGCAGTCACCCGGGCGGATGGCAAAAAGCTGTGGCAGGTAGAGGTCGGGTTTGGAATTTTGCAGGCGGAAGCAGCCGGGGAACTGGTCACGATCCTGACGGATTACAACCCGGAGGCGAAGCAATATGAGAACCGATTGCGGCAGATTCGTTTATCCGATGGCAAGGTTCTATGGGAGAAAAAGTCGGGGGACTCAGGGGTTAGAGCTGGAATGGGACTGGCGCAAAACAGCGTAATTATGCTGGAGACTCCGGATGCGGGGGAGAAGGATCAACCCGCGCAGCTATCTGTCTTTGACAATACCACGGGCAAGCTGAAATGGAAGCGTGAAGTCCCTGCAGAGGCACAAATATTCAATGCAGGTAGTCAGGAACCCTATGTACTGGTTCGCGATCAGAAAGCCTTGAACAGTTATGATCCGAATTCCGGGCGGGTGAAGTGGGCGGTTGAGCTCCAGGGGCCGCAGTCTGACTACGCGAGCTACGATGCCTACTATCCGGGTGGACCAAGGATTAATCCGTTTGAGCCGCCTTCGTCCAGTCGTTGGATGCTGCTTGGTGATCACTGGATGCTGTTGGATTTGCAGACGGGGAACAGCTTGGCCGATTATGCCTTGACTGCTAATGAACGCATCGAGCTGATCGATCAGCGTTATTTGCTTGTGCAACGCCCGATGAAGACCGCCGATCATACCGGCATTAACCGGAGCGAGGAGCAGTATGAATCAGCCCTGTATGATGCGGAGCGAGGGCGGGAGCTATGGACGATGAAGGGGCGAGCTTCCAAGGGAACCATCGCCGGGGATGCATTATATCTTTTGGCTGACGGGATTCCTGCGGCGGTAAGGCTTGATGATGGTAAACCGATCTGGCAAATGAACCACATCACCGCCGAGACAGAGAATATGTCCTATTTTGCCGGAGGCGGGTATATGGTGATGAACGATTACTTGCTTCTCCCGTATGGCCCGAACCTGATCGTTATCGATCGACAAAGCGGAGAACTGCTGGGACGAATGGAAAATATGCTGATGGGCTACGCAGAGCTGCGTGAGCTGGAATCGCGCAACGGAACAATCAACAGCTCGGGAGACGAACTGTATGTTGGCACGGCCAACGGGGCGACCGTGCGGTTTAGCTTGCGTGAGATAGAGCAGGAATTCATTTTGAGACTTGATTCTGTGGAGGAAACATCGTATTGAGTAAGAAAAAAAGCATAATATTGATAGGTTTACTCCTTTTCGGACTGCTGAGTTATGTTTTATATACTGGGTATATGTATACAATAAGTTCTATAAACATGAGCATGTAAAGGGAGTAGTTATAGGACTTTTTGAAAACAAGCCCGGTATAGGGGCAACGCTTCAACAAATTAGAACCACGGACGAAGAAGAGATCGCTGAAGTAATCCGGCTCCTGGAAAGTAGAACAGCGATCAAATTATTTCCTCACACAGGTCCGATAAAAAATTATACGAGTGATTCCTTTGAATTGCGGATTGAGTTAATATCTGATAATAATCTAACGCTAGAGTACAAAATGGATTCGTTTGGGGATGTGGAAGTAAACAAGGGATTTAAGCACAAAAGATCAAATACGTTGATTTTTGGCGGAAGCGCCAAGCTATGGTTCAATGATGTCAGAGCCTTGTTTGAGAGGAAAAAACAGAATCCTCTATGGTCATAATTCAAAGGAGTGAACGGTGAATAGCCAACTCACTCCTTTTTTGCTTATTCCTTACTGAAGCTCTCCAGGAACTTTCTGGCCAGAGAGGACATGTAACGATCCTTGATCCAGATCGCTGCGACCCGGGTCTGGAGGGAGGGATTGTCGATTACCTTATAGATCAGATTGCTGTGGTTCGCCAGCTCGAACGCGGATTTCGGGATAATTCCGATACCGAGGCCGGCATTGGCCCATAGCAGGGTGGTCCGGGCATCATCATTTTTGCAAAAAAGGTTTGGATCAAAGCCCGATTTCTGGCATGTTTCGCGAATCAACTGTTCGAATCGACGGTAAATGATCAGAGGGCGCTCGCGGAGTTCATGGATCTGGATGGTATCCCGTTCGCCGCTCCAATCCAGCTCCGGGGGCATCACGGCGATCATCGGCTCGCTCTCGGCATATTTGTAACCTATCCCCGCATTATGAAAAGGAGTTCTGACGATCCCCAGTTCAATGACTCCACTCTGCAGCAATTCAATGACCCTGAACGTGTTGCCCTCGTGAATTTCGAATTTGATCCCGGTGTAAGTTTTGTGAAATTCGGATAATCTATCCTTTAATAACGTTGCTCCTGAGGAGGACACTGTACCGATCGTCAATGTGCCTTTTAATCCTTTGGCAAAATCACTGACCTCTCTGGACGTCGAATCTGTTAAATCCACAATTTGCTGCGCTCTGCGGCGCAGAATCTCCCCGGCGTCCGTAAGCCGGATACTCCGCGGACCGCGCTCAACGAGCTTCACGCCAAGCTCCTCCTCCAACAGCTTAAGCTGCTGGCTAAGCGGGGGTTGGGCCATTTGCAGCTTTTTGGCGGCCGAGGTAATCTGGCCTTCCTCCGCAATCGTCAGAAAATATTTCAACTGCCTGATGTCCATAAGATTCTCCTTTTGTATTGGCATATTAATTTCATATAGATTAGATATAAATCAAATATTATTAATATGGAAGATGTTATGTCATAATCATATCCGGTAAATCAATTTCGTCAAACGCTTTGTATTGTATGAAATTTAATTAGTAATCGAAGTTGAGAATGGCCGGTTTGTCTAGATCCAAGCGGCCTTTATAACAGTCATGATGGGGATGGTACTTTGTTTAGACTCGCTGCATATTTAAAACCTTATAAGAAGGAAAGCATTTTAGGGCCCTTCTTTAAACTGGTGGAGGCAATTCTCGAGCTGCTTCTGCCGACGATTGTGGCTCTGATTGTGAACCATGGGATTGGCAGAAATGATATCGCTTATGTATGGAAGATGGGCGGCTTAATGGTTGTGATGTCGATCCTCGGCTTTGGCAGCTCGCTGATCTGTCAATATTATGCGGCCCGGGCATCACAGGGCTTCGGGACAACGCTGCGTAATACGCTGTTCCGGCATGTATCAACGCTGTCTTATGCTGAGATTGACCGCTTTGGGACACCATCACTGATCAACCGTATCACCAATGATGTCAATCAGCTGCAAATCGCGGTAGCGATGCTGATTCGGCTTGTGATTCGCGCTCCGTTCATCTGCATTGGGGCCATCATCATGTCGATGCTGCTTGATTTTAGACTGTCGCTTGTACTGCTTGCAGCAACCCCTGTGTTTGCAATTCTTCTCTATTTGATTATTACCAAGACCGCACCGATGTATCGGTTATACCAGAAGAAGCTGGACAGAATCGCCCTAGTATTGAGCGAGAATCTGACCGGGGTTCGCGTCATCCGTGCGTTTGCAAAAAGACAGGCCGAAAAGGCGAGATTCCGCGAGGCCTCCGACGATATTACGGCCACTGCGATCCGGGTAGGGCGTGTGTCTGCGCTGCTTAGTCCGGTAACAACGGTGGTTGTCAACGGGGCGATTATCGCTATTCTATGGATCGGCGGTATCCACATCAATGCGGGAACATTATCTTCCGGCGAGATTATCGCCTTTATTAACTATGTCACGCAAATTTTGCTTGCTTTGATCGTCGTATCAAACCTGATTATTTTATTCACCAAGGCAGCTTCCTCGGCGGCCCGGATCAATGAGGTGCTGGACAGCGTTCCTTCCATTGCTGACCCTGCGCCTGAAGAGCGCAAACAGGCTGCCGCAAAAATAGAAGTGGAGAAGGATAGCCCTGCCGTTGTGTTTGATCATGTTATCTTCGGTTATAGCGCAACGGGGGATCCGGCTCTCACAGATATATCGCTGGAGATAAGACGCGGCGAGACCGTGGGGATTATCGGGGGGACGGGTTCAGGCAAATCTACATTTGTGAACCTGATTCCGAGATTTTATGACGTTACCTCCGGGCGAATCCTAGTTAATGGGGTCGACGTAAAGGATTACAGCCTGCATGAGCTGCGCGGCAAGATCGGGATCGTTCCGCAGAAGGCGCTGCTCTTCACAGGAACGATTGCTGACAACATCCGCTGGGGCAACGAATTAGCTGTAGATGAAGAGGTTAAGCGAGCAGCGGTCATTGCACAGGCCGATGAATTTATCTCGAAAATGCCGGAAGGCTACAATACTCCGGTGTCCAGAGGCGGGCTTAATCTGTCAGGCGGGCAGAAGCAGCGCTTAACGATTGCCCGGGCAATTGTCGCCAATCCCGATATTCTCATCCTGGATGATTCTTCGAGTGCGCTCGATTTTGCCACAGATGCGGCGTTAAGAAGGTCGATCCGGGAGAACAGTCAGGGAATGACGGTATTCCTCGTCTCGCAGCGGGTTAGCACCGTACAGCAGGCGGATAAGATCATCGTCATCGAAGACGGGCGGATCGCCGGCATTGGCACCGATGCTGAACTGAAGCGAGATTGCAGTGTCTATCAGGAGATTTGCCGCTCACAGTTCTCTAATGAGGAGGCAGGACAACAATGAACATGAAGCAAACATGGGGAAGACTGCTGACTTATACGGGAAAATATAAGAGCTATGCCATCTGGGCCTTCATTAGTGCGATTATCAGCGTAGCGTCCAGCTTGATCGGCCCGTATATGATCGGGATTACAATCGACCATATGGTCGGCAAGGGGGCTGTTGAGTTCGCGGACATATTCAGACTGCTGACGCAGCTGGGTCTGGTGTACCTCATCGGAAGCCTATTTGGCTGGCTGCTGACCTATCTTACGAACCGGCTTGCTTATCAAACGGTAAATGATCTGCGCAGCGAGATGTTCGACAGGCTGAACGTTTTGCCGCTGAAATATCATGATAATCATCCGCAAGGGGATAGCATCAGCCGGTTCGTCAACGATATGGATGCCATATCGGACGGATTGCTGCAAGGCTTCTCCACACTATTAACCGGCGTTGTTACCATCATCGGGGCGATCGCGCTCATGCTGTATACGAATTCGCTTATGACCCTCGTCGTGCTGCTATCGGCACCAGCGACCTTCTTCGTTGCACGGTTCATTACGATGCGCTCCCAGCAGCTATTTCGTGATCAGGCCCGCATATTGGGCGGGCTGAACGGCTATGTCGAGGAGATGATCGGCGGGCAGAAGGTGGTCCAGGCCTTCCGTTATGAAGATCACTCTTTTGCGGAGTTTACAGCGCGAAATGATGAATTGTACCATACAGGTGTAAAATCGCAATTCGTCAGTTCTCTGTCGAACCCATCTACCCGTTTGGTAAACAATGTGACCTTCTCCATCATCGCCTTAATCGGGAGTATTATGGTCATCATGTCCAGGATATCGATCGGGGGACTGTCCAGCTTCCTGATCTATGCCAATCTGTTCGCTAAGCCGTTTAACGAGATTACCGGCGTCATTACGCAGCTGCAATCCGCTACCGCTTCTGCGCAGCGTATCTTCCAGGTGCTTGATGAAGCGGAGGAATCACCGGATGCTGCCGATGCTGTTCATATCCCGGCGAAGCAGGGGACGATTGCGTTCCGTCATGTGAAGTTCGCCTATCAGCCTGATCGGCCGCTGATTACCGATTTGAATCTCGTTGTTGAACCGGGTACGCGGGTTGCAATCGTGGGACAGACCGGTGCTGGCAAGACGACGCTGGTGAATTTGTTAATGCGTTTCTATGATGTTGATGCCGGCGAGATCGCAATAGACGGCCTGAATATTAACGATATGACCCGAGACAGCTTGCGCCACACTTTCGGGATGGTGCTGCAGGATACCTGGCTGTTCGGCGGGACGATTCGCGATAATATTGCTTACGGGAAGCCGAATGCCAGCCAGGAGGAGGTCATCGCTGCCGCTAAGGCGGCTAACGCCCACAGCTTTATCAAGCGGCTGCCGCAGGGCTATGATACGGTGATCAGCGGCTCCGGCGACAGCCTGTCCCAGGGGCAGAAGCAGCTCCTGACGATCGCTCGGGTTATGCTGGTTGATCCGCCGATGCTGATTCTCGATGAAGCGACGAGCAGCATCGATACGCTGACGGAGATCCGGATCCAGGCGGCGTTTCTGAAGATGATGGAAGGAAGAACGAGCTTCGTGATCGCCCATCGTCTGTCGACGATCCGCGAGGCCGATATGATCCTCTACATGAAGGACGGGGATGTAGTCGAGAGCGGCAGTCATGAGCAGCTGCTGGAACGCGGCGGGTACTACGCCAATCTGTACAACAGCCAGTTCGCGGCTGTGAACGGGTAGCAGGATAATCGTAATCCCCCTTCCCGCTGGTGAACGCCTGATGTACCAGCCGGAAGGGGGATTTTTGTCTAAGGCCTCTATCCGATGGAGTAAGAGTACCTGATGTTCCACTGTCATCATGCCGCTAGAGCAGTGGAACAACGGCTTTGCTGTGTTCACACGCGATTTTAAAGAGCTTATGCGCCCTTTACCCTTCGATAAGTGCCAAATAGCGGTACTGCTTACCGTCCAGCTCAATGATAAGAACTTCTCCTCCTTGGCGGGGTGAAGGAGCGTAAATCTCAGTTTTGACAGGCAGCTTCGTAGACATGCCATTAATGAAGCTGTCTTGCTTATTGTATACAGCTGTAATTTCCCCGACCTTACTTTGATCCTCATACTTTAATTCCTGAACCCAGCTTGATGGATCGGCTTGGATATAGATCAAATCCCCGAACATGAAGATATCAGCTTCAGGATTGAGCTTGAGCACCTCCTCACCCGTGGGATTGTGAGTGGAGCTTACCTGCACTTGATCCTCACCGGCCCCGGCTCCAGACACGGAGCAAGCCGTTAATACGAACCCCGCAACCATAATCGTGAGCATGCAGACAGCCAGTGTCCGGTATCGTCGTCTCATAATGAATCCTCTCATAGTGTTTTCCTCCCTCCGCATCGGGCTGCTGGATATTCTTATTCCAGATGACGAATGAACCGGCCATGATGTTGCATACTTGTGGAACCGAAAAGCTTTTTGAAAAAGAGAAAGAGTTCGTAACGCTTGAAGCCTGTGTTTCATGATGTTCCCAATGGGGTGGACGATCAATTCGCGCAGTACCGCGGGGAATGAATACAATAATATAGATTCATACTCATTTTTAAGCAGCTGCTTCCGCAAGATAGGGAGCGGCTTTTTGCTTGAAAATTCATTTCAATGCGATAGAATGTTTTATATAATAGTAGTGCAATCGGTTGCACGAAAAAAGCGCGTCCGGCAACCTGCTGAATTATTCTGGAGTTCGGGCTTATATAGCTCGTGCGCCTATAGTTGCTTTGATTTTGAGTGGATAAACCAAGAAGAATGGAGGAGGAGCTATGTTTGATTTACATACGCATCACGAGCGCTGCGGACATGCTACGGGGACCATCGAGCAGTATATCGAAAGCGCTATCTCTAAAGGGATACAGGTGCTTGGTATTACCGATCATTCTCCGTATTTTTTTGCGGATAAGGATCATCCCTTTCCTGGCTTGGCTATGGCCAAGAGCGAATTTGCTCGCTATGTGGAAGAGGCTGTACGGTTAAAAGAGAAATACAGGGACCGGATCGAGCTGTTAATAGGAGTCGAATCGGATATTTTTAAGGAGCATATAGGATTATACAACCAGGTATACAGCGGCTTTCCATTGGATTATGTGATTGGCTCGATCCATTTCACCTCTCCGGCCCTTATTCTTCAGGGACTGGATTGGAGCCGGGCTTCTGAGGAAGAGCAAATGGCGGAATTCAGCAGATTCATAGAGCTGATGCAGCTTGCCGTACAGAGTGATGGGGTGAACATAATCGGGCATTTGGACCGGGTTCATCGAGGGAATCCATCGTTCGGAGAACTGTATGCCCCCTATATCCCTGCGTTGCTCAAGACGATGGCTGAGAGAGGAACCGTGCTGGAAGTGAATACGGGTGGATTCCGAAAAAGCGCGCAGGACTGGTATCCTTCAATTAATATCATCGAGCAGGCCTGCCATTATGGTGTAGATGTTACCTTTGGCTCAGATGCGCATGACCCGCTGCGGGTCGGAGATGAGTGGGAAGAGGTTCGCCAGACACTAGAGCATATTGGTTATAAACGATGGGTTATTTTCAGACAGCGCAGGCCTTATTACTTGGATATTCATTCCTAAGAATTACTTTCGGACACCATATCTTCGAAGCGTCGCCTGGCGTTATAAGAGGCGGCGTTTCTTCTTATAAAGCTGTTAGGCCAGCACGCCCGTTTTAGAATAGAACAACATTGCTATAGGAGTTACGGTTTTACACTTGACAGAGTTTTGCTCTGTAAGGCACAATATTAACAGAGTCAGACTCTGTTAGGGGAGTGTTCTATGGCCAGGGTTGTTAAGAAGCCGGAAGAGAGAAAAGAAGAATTGCTGGATATTGCAATCAAGCTGTTTATGGAGAAGGGCTATATCAATACTTCGGTCAAAGATATTTACACACAGGCTAACGGTTCGTTTGGCATGTTCTATCACCACTTTGCTTCGAAGGAAGAAATATTTGAAGCCGCCATGGTCAAGTATACCGACTTGTTCGTGTCCGGCATTTCCGAGATTTTGCAGGATAAGAGGATTCCCTATCCTGAGCGCTACAAGCGGGTTCTCATCCATTGGATGGGATTAATGAACGGCCGTGACAAGGTACGAGGGACCTGGCATGATGTTGAGGTGTTCCGTGTATTGTCCGGTAAAATGCTGAGCGGTGCGATCGATCCGGTGAGGCGTTATTTGGACGAGGGCATCGAGCAGAGATTGATAAAGACAGACGACAGCCATAGCTCTGCTATCTTTATAGTCTATGGAACTTTTGGATTGCTGAATGAAGAGAGAAGCCGCATCGGCAGTAATGACAATGCCCTGCATATTTTTGCCGAGGTCTCCCAAAGAATAGCGGCGATGCTGGATGCTGATGAAGGTATGTTTAATTTTGCAGAGGAGGAATAGTGTGCACAATGATTTATTTTCGATAGGCCCTTTTACGATTCATGGATACGGGGTGATGATCGCCATTGGTGTCCTCGCTGCTTACATGGTTATGATGAAGCGAGCCAGGCGGCTTAATATTGATAGCAGTCCTATGGATTCGCTAACTGTTTGGGTTCTGGTAGGTGGGGCCATCGGCGCCAAGGTTTTATTTTGGTTCACTCAGATTGGGAATATCTTGCAAAATCCTAGTCTCTTGCTGCTGACGATCACAGACGGCTTTGTGGTATACGGAGGGATTATAGGCGGCGTATTAGCCGGATATATCTATTGCCGGAAGAAGCAGATAGGGTTCCTGAAGTATTTTGACCTGATTATTCCTTCTGTAGCGCTAGCCCAAGGCTTCGGACGCATTGGCTGCTTTATGGCAGGCTGCTGTTATGGCAGGGAGACCGATAGTGCGTTTGGAGTGATGTTTCCAACCTCCTCGCTTGCCCCGGGTGGCGTACCGCTGATCCCCACACAGTTAATTTCAAGCGGCTTGGATTTCCTTCTGTTTGCGGCATTGATTGTCTATGCGAAGAGAAAAAAAGCCGAAGGCCAGGTAGCAGCGCTCTATTTAATCTTATATAGCGGAGGCCGGTTTATACTTGAATTTTTCAGAGGGGATATTATACGTGGAAGCGTCGGTATGCTATCGACCTCGCAATTTATAGCCATTTTCCTGTTCCTGATCGGATGCGGGATGTTCATAGCAAGGCAATATAAGGCCGCTATCTCACTGCGATAGGCAGTGATAACAGCGGCTTTGCTGTGTTTGTATTCTGATTACATCATTTTGGAAGCTTCTTCTCGCCGCTCTTAAAAATGGGTGATCTTCCTACGGATTTTCCACAAATCTCACTTTTGGCTGATCGAGAGTCTTCAGGCAGACCCCGGATTTCTAACCCATACCATAATGAATGCCAGCTGGATTTTTCTATTAAGCAAGGGTGCCAGGGCAGTTGCGTAAAAATACACCTTTTTCCAATACAAACACACATCAGATTGTAAGCGCTGTTATTTTATGATGAGGAGGAAGTCCCAATTTAAATAAAGGGGGTTGCTGCAATGAGACAATTCAAGCCGATCTTGGCTGCGCTGATGTCTTTGCTGCTGATAGTTTCGGCTTTTCCGACGTTTGCCGATCAGGCAAAGGCCGCGGCGGAAGGAAGCGGGGCTGCGGAGATACCCTCCGGCAAAGTCCTGATCAAGAACAAATGGAAGAGCAATTATTTATACGAAGCATCAGACGGTACGGTCAGATACGGTATGACGAATCCAGCCGACGAATCGGCACAGTGGGTCGTAGATACGGATCAAGGACAGTCGCGGATTAAGAATGTCAAGACAGGTCATTACATCACCGTGGCCAGGACGACACAGCGCTATCAAGCGCTGACGACGAACGAGACAGCAAACTCGCACGCGGAGACATGGATTATCGACAGGTCGAACCGGGCGGGGTATATGGTTATCCGCAGTGCAACGGTACCGGAGGGCAATCTCGTGATCCATGAGGAGGATCAGCTGGACTTTGCAGAGGCGAGCTCGGATATCAATATTACATTTGAGAGTCCACAGTGGGCTTTCATTGCGGTGGAGGGCAGTCCGGTCCGGATTGAGAGCTATATGCATCCCGGTAGTGTCATCTATGAGGAAGACGGGCTAGTTAAGCATGGCGCAAGGCCGGCTGACGATCTGATGTCGCATTGGTATATTGAGAGCAGCAGCGGGAACCAGATCACGATTCGCAATCGGGCCACCGGGCATTTCATGACTCAGAATGAGACAACCTGGGCAGGGATATTTGCCATAGATGAGGATCCGGCGCAGCCTGAGCTCAGCCGGTGGAAGCAGGAAGATGCGGTTAATCAGCCCGGTTATATTGCGTTTGAGAATGCAGGGCTGCCGGGGAATTGGATGAACCCACAATTTCCGGACGATAACAACGTGCGCTCGAACGATTGGGCCGGAGGGCCTGATGGGTTTAATGCTTTGTGGAAAGTTGTTCCGGCATCGGACCTGCCTGCTGTTCGAATCGCGGCATATACCGATGCCCCGGCCCCGGCAGATTTCCTGTATGAAGACGGAGGAGAAGTACGCTATGGTGCGATAGATCCGGCTTCAGGCTCGGACTCGCGTTATTTATGGATCATAGAGGATTACGATCTGAGCAAGCGAATCCGCAATGCGGCCAGCAATCATTATTTAAATATCGCCGGGGACCAGCTGTCGAGTGGAGAGGCCAGTGTGACTAACGCAACCTATGAGTGGTCGTTCACAGCCTCTGACAGCTATGACGATTACAATACGATTCGAAATGTCGGACGGCCTGAGCTGTATATTTCCACCGGATCAGGCGGCAGCGCGACGGTGACAACAGACGCGGACGGTCTTGGCTCGCAATGGGAGCTTGTGGACCCAGCGCTGGTTCTGGACGGATCGGATCAATATATTCGCATTCAGAATGTCTGGCAGCCATTTTACATATATGAGAATGCGGATGGCACGATAAAATACGGCAATATGCGCACGGACGATCAGCGCGATCAATGGCTCGTGGTCAAGCATGATGGCCGCAAGCTGCTGAAGAACCGGGAGACCGGCCATTACATGAATATTGCCGACATGCCTGACGGGCATATCCAGGCGACGCCGCTAAGCGATTTGTCTAACGTCGATGAGACCTATATCTGGAGCGGCAAAAATATCGGCGGAGGCACGTATCTACTCAGCAATGTTACGGATAAAGTGCCTGGCGAGCCTTTTACGAAGTTCATAACTATCCAGAATCTGAGTAAATATGCCGAGTACAGCGTCATTAATCCGAACTGGGGCAGCCCGCAGTGGAAGTTCCTCCCTGTAGGTGAGAAGCACCAACAGCTGTATCGCTTTCGCATTCCGGGAACCGAGGGCCAATATTTGCAGGATGAGCGGACAGCGGATTCGGTGACCGAGGTGACTTACGGCCCAGCGGATGATGAATATTCTATCTGGTTCCTGGATGAGAAGAATGGCGCGGATGGCCCGGTAATGATGAAGAATATGGGCAGCGGACGTTATCTGTCTATTCAGAATTTAGCGGATGCACAAGTGGAGAGTGAGGATGAGCCGGCGCTGACCGTAGAGGCCAGGTCTGAAGTTTACGATACCTGGGGCAGCATCAAATGGAAAATAGAGCAGCGGGATCAGGATGAAGTAAATATCAGAAGCGCTTGGACAGGACACTATCTATACGCCACGCTGAACGAGCAAGGTAAACCTGTCTTTAAAGTAAGCAGAGCGGAAGGAGCGGCGGATCGCGCGGAATCCATATTTATGGCCGAGCCTGCGCAAATCGCCGAGAAACCTCTGCCAGATGGACCTGTACGGATCAAGAGTGCATTGAATCATGCCTATTTATACGAAAATCGCTCCGGGGTTGTATTATATGGTGATCCGGCCGCAGATAATGGTTATTCGCATTGGGTGATTGAGCCATCGGCGGATGGACGGCAGCGCGTTCAGAACCGGGCTACAGGACATTATCTAATGCTGAATGAGAATTATAATTTCGTCGAGAGCAAGGAACTGTCTGGCGGGGACAGCACCGCTTCAATGTGGGCGATAAATCGCGTCGCAGGCGGGGATCAGGTTCTGATTCGCAGCCAATATGGCGATTACAATGATGAATTCATTCATGTTCAGAACAATACGGGGTATGCGGAACGAGGCCTGTACCCGGACTCCTCGGCATCGGTGCAGTGGGAGCTGGAGTCAGCGCCGTCGCAGTTCAGTACGCCTAATATGGACGAAGAACGCAACCTGAATACTGCCACACCTGTACAGGATGATACGAATGTCATAGCGATAGCGCCGCAAGGGGCTGGCGGCAAGGTGCTTGCAGAACAGAGCGGAACGATTCAGCTGGTTAGCGGAGATGAAGCGCATGCAGCTTCGAGATGGATTTTGCAGGATTTTAACGGACGGCATCTGATCAAGAATACGTCTACGGGTCACTATTTGTCACTGGATAAAAGCTTGAAGCTATCCGTATCGACGTCTATGAAGCCGTTGGGCGCGCAGTGGATATTAAATGAACCATTGGGCTATCGCACTTTGTCCAATGCCGTGGATGCAAGCGGTCTGCTGCAATACAACATGGACGGTATCTTCTATGGAACAGCAGCAGCAACTTCGGAATCGGCTCTTTGGAGCTTTACTCCTGTAGCTGCGGATATCGCCTATGCGGCGGGGGATGCCTTTAGGACAGACAAGGTGATCCGCTTTGCGGTTCATGCGCAGGAGCAAGGGGAATACAAGGGTCTAATTCGCTATAAAAATGACTCCGGCACCGAGCAGTTATTGAGTGTAAAAGTGAACGGACTGGAGGAGCAGTCAGCAGCATTTAAACCTTCGGGCGGCTTAAGCACTGTGGAAGTAAAGCTGAATTTGCGCGCCGGTATGAATACGGTATCGCTGAGCGGTGCAAATGGGGACCTATCGGCCGTGCAAATTGACAGTTTAACCGTCAAAAATAGCGTGAATAAAGCGTATCGCGGAGCAACGGTGCCTTATGTAAACTATGAAGCGGAGGATATGAAGACGAACGGTGTTCTGCTTGGGCCTTCGCGGAAGTACCGTAATATAGCTTCGGAAGCATCGGGACGTCAGGCAATCCAGTTGAAGCAGACAGGAGATTATGTGGAATTTGCCTTAGCTGAAGCGGCCAATTCGCTTGTTGTTCGCTATTCGATTCCGGATAGTATAGATGGAGCGGGCGATGAGCAGACCTTGTCGCTGTATGTAAACGGGCAATTCAAGCAGTCGCTTAAGCTGACCTCAAAATATGCCTGGGAGTACGGAAGCTATCCTTGGTCGAACGACCCTCGTCAAGGCAGTGGGCATCGCTTCTTCGATGAGATCCATGCGCTGATTGGCGATGTGCCGCAAGGAACAGTGATCCGACTGCAAAAGGATGCGGGGGATCAAGCCGACTTTTATGCCATTGATCTGGTTGACGTGGAGCAGGTGGCACCCGCTTATGAGATGCCGGAAGGCTTCGTATCGGTCATTGATTTTGGGGCGGTTCCGAACGATGGGCAGGACGATACGATGGCCTTGAAAGAGGCTTTGTCCGCAGCCAGAGACCGGGGAACCGGCGTATGGTTCCCGGCAGGCAGCTTTGACTTCGGCGATCAACTGCTGGATTTGGATGCAGCGGTAATTCGCGGTGCGGGGATGTGGTACACGACATTGAACGGAGCCAAGTTCTATGGACATGGAGGAACGGTAGAAGTCTATGACCTGCTGATCGACGGCGGCGTGAATGAGCGGGATGATGAAGCGTTCACCAATGCTTTTCATGGAGCATTTGGCCCGGGTTCGATCCTTCAGCAGGTGTGGATTGAGCATACCAAGGCCGGCCTTTGGCTCACGCAGCCAATCGGGGAGAAGGCACGGACCAACGAGCTGTACATGATGGGGCTCAGAATTCGCAATCTGATGGCCGACGGCATCAACTTCGCTGTAGGAACGACAAACAGTATGATGGAGCAGAGCGATATCCGCTATCCGGGCGATGACGGCATTGCGATGTGGTCATTTACTGACAGCAAGCTGACGGATATGAACGGCTCGGAGAGAACCCCTAGTGTGAACAATACGGCCCGCTTCAATACGGTGGCCTTGCCTTGGCTTGCGGACAACATCGTTGTATTTGGCGGCAGGGACAATAAGATCCAGGATAATATCGTCAAGGATACGGTAGCGAATGGTGCGGGGATTGCGGTATCCACTCGCTTTAACGCCGAGCCTTTTGTCGGAACGACGGTCGTGGAGCGGAATACGCTAATCCGGACCGGCAGCTATGATACCGGATATGGCGTGAGTCTGGGAGCGCTCTGGTTATTTGCCGGGGAGAGCGATATGAAGGGCAAGATTGTAGTTCAGGATAATGTAGTAAAAGACAGCACGTATGCCGGACTGATTGCCCATGGCGATTTTACGGTAGAGGCTGTCCTGCTGAGAAATATCGTCATCGATGGAACGGGAACCAACGGGGTTGATGTTACGTCAGTGCTTAAAGGTTCTGCAACCGTCGACAATGTGATTATTCGTGGAGATCGGATGAAGATGGTGTCCAATCCATCGTCTGCCTTCAGCTTTAAGGAGATTAACGAGGGCTTTGCTTCCGGAAAGAAGCCTTCGGTCGATCCGGAAGAACCCGGGAATCCAGGTCCCGGGGGAGGAGAGCATCCAGGTACAGGTAGCACTGGCGGGTTAAGTGGAGGAACTGGTACTGGCCAGTCTGCGGGTTCCTTGTCTGACTCTATCTTGCAGGAAGCTTTGCGCCAAGGTAAAACGGCGATTGAGCTGAAGACCGATGCTGAAGGCAGGGTGAATCTGACAGCGGCCGTATTAGCGGCAGCTGCGGCTGAACATCCGGAGGCGGTAATCGAGGCCAGGGGAGAAGGAGGATCGGTATACCGCTTCCCGCTTAGTCTGACCGATCAAGTAATCGAGCAGGCAGGTGTTGTGGATCAGAAGCAAGCGGTTGTGTCGATTCAAATTTCCTCTCAGAAGCAGGCAGGATTCAATGATAAGGCAAAACAGCAAGGCATGGAGCTGGTGGGAAATGCTATGGAATTCAGGGTTCAAGTCTCTGAAGGAGCCAAGACAGTCCAGATCGAGCGTTATGACGGAGCTAACTATGTTTTGCGCCAATGGATTGTAGACCGCGAGCTTGATCCATCAACTACGGTCGTTCTGCTGTATGATCCGGCAACCGGCAAGCTAAGCTATGTGCCGGCGTGGCTGGAGAATAACGCCGATGGAACGACTACTGTCATGGTGAAGAGTGCAGCGAACGGAATCTTTGTTGCTGCTCAGCATCCGGCAGCTTTTGCGGATATCGAAGGCCACTGGGCTCAGATGGCCATTGAGAAGCTGGCAGCAAGACAGATCCTGAACGGGGTCGGTGGGGATCTGTTTGCACCGCGGCAGCCTGTCAGCCGGGCTGAATTTGCCGCGATGCTCGTTAGAGCGCTTGATCTTCAGGGTAGCAGCAGTGGAGATGCTTCGTATAACGATGTGAAGTCCGATGCATGGTATGGAGATGCCGTTGCTGCGGCTGTTCATTACGGATTGGTGCAAGGCTATGCCGATCACAGCTTCCGTCCGAATGCGCAAATTACCAGAGAGGAAATGTCCGTAATGGGCGCGCGGGCGCTGCGGTTACTGCAGAACGGGGTGAAGCAGGGAACGGGCACGGAAGCGTTCCTGGCTGCCGGGGAGGGCACGGATCTGGTGTCGGGTTATGCCGACGGTCCACAGCTTCATCCATGGTCCCAGGCAGAAGCGGAGCTAATGCTCCAGGCAGGTATTATGCAGGGGCAAAGCCAAGATAAATTTGCTCCCGCCAGCCGCACGACAAGAGCGGAAGCGGCGGCCATCCTGTCCCGACTGCTTGCAGCAGTAAAGCTGCTCAATCCTTAGGAAATGGAATGGGTGAACGTGCAGAGTTGAGGGATGGAGGTTAACAAAGAGGGTGTCCCAAAAGTAAACCTTAGAACACCCTCTTCAAAGAAATAGGAAGATATTCGTAAAAAAACAAGGAGTTAAGCGGTCTATTTTCGCTTAG